>CAZJUA010000145.1:0-12155 GCA_964549045.1 uncultured bacterium
CTCGACGATCTCGCCGTCGAGCGGCAGGCGTTCGCCGGGGCGCACGCGTATCCGGTCGCCCACCGCCACCTCGTCCGCCGGGCGCTCGACCTCGCGGGCGTCCGCGCCCTGGCCCTCGATGACGCGGGCGGTGTCCGGGCGCAGTTGCATGAGCGATGCGACGGCGCGGCGGGTGGTGCCCATGGCGCGCTCCTCGAGCGTGCCGGCGAGGCTGAACAGGAACAGCAGGATGGCGCCGTCGCGCGGCTCGCCCACGGCCGCCGCCGCCAGCGCCGCGAGCACCATGAGCAGGTCGATCTCCAACCGGCCGGCGCGCAGCGCCCGGCCGGCCTCGATCCCGGCCGGCCCCCCACCCGCCAGGTACGCGACGACGTAAGCCGCGGCGGCCAGCGTCTCCAGGCCGGCCACGCCCGCGACGATCCCGCCGACGAGGCCGGCGAGCGTCAGCGCCGTCCAGGCGATGCTCCAGCGGAGGGCCTGGCGTTCCTCGGCGAGTTCGGCCTCGAGTGCGCGCGCGTCCATGGCCCAGGCTAAGGCCGCGCGTGGGGGAAGCGCGACCTCCCACGACCCGCCGGAGCGTCGGCGGGGGCGCCGGCGTTCCCGCGGTCGCGTGACATGATGCCCGCGTGATCGACGAACCCAGCGCCCTGGTAGAGCTCCTGCATGCGGGGCCGACACGGTTGGTCTACGAGTTCGCGGGCGCCGGCGTCAGCGCGCTCGCGCTCGTGCACGCCGTCGGCGGCTCCTCCCGCACGCTGCTCGAGGCGACCGACCGCTACGCGGCGCGTTCGCTGGCCGAGGGCGTCGGGGGCGTGCCGGCGACCGCGGTCTCCGCCGACGTCGCGGTGGCCCTGGCCACGCGCGCCCGCGCACGCGCCCGGCACCTCGCCGGGCAGGACGAGAGCGTCGCCGGGGTCGGCGTCACGGCGACGATCGCGACCGATCGCGTCAAGCGCGGCGACCACCGCGCCTGGGCCGCCGCCGCCGATGGGCTCGGTGTCCGCGTCGCCGGCCTGACGCTGCGCAAGGGCGCCCGCACGCGCGAGGCCGAAGAGCGCCTGGTGGGGCGCCTCGCGCTGCGGCTCATGGCCGAGGCCAAGGGTGTGCTACGCGAGCTGTCGCTCGACCTGCTCGAGGGTGAGGACCTCGAGGCGGGCTTGCGTCCCGGACCGGAACTCGCCGACTTCGACCGGGGCGGTCGGCCGATGCTGGCGATCGACTCGCTCGGCGAATGCGTCGACGTGCTGCCGTGGGCCGCCGCCGGCGGAGCCGGCGGCGCCGCGCTGGGCAGCACGGGCGGTGCGGTGGTGAGCGGGGCCTTCCACCCGCTGCACGACGGCCACCTCGGGCTGGCGGGGGCCGCGCAGCGCCACCTAGGTCGCCCGGTGGCCTTCGAGCTCGCGGTGGCGAACGCGGACAAGCCGACCCTGGAGATCGCCGAGGCCCACCGACGTGCGGCGCAGTTCGCCGGCCGCGGACCGCTGCTCCTGACCCGGGCCGCGCTCTTCGACGAGAAGGCCGCGCTCATGCCCGACACCGTGTTCGTCCTGGGCGCCGACACGGCCGCGAGGGTCCTCGAGCCGCGCTTCTACCCCGGGGCCGACGGGCTGGACGCCGCCATGGACGCCGTGCGCGCGGCCGGCGGGCGCTTCCTGGTGGCCGGGCGGCGCTCCGAGAGCGGCTTCCTCACGCTCGAAGACCTCGCGCTGCCCGCCCGTCACGCCGACCTGTTCGAGGCGCTGCCCGCGAGCGCGTTCCGCGCGGACGTCTCGTCGTCCGAGATCCGCTCCGCCTGGGCGCGCGGTGCGGCCGCCGGGGCGCCGTGAGGGTGGCGAGGGGCGTCATCGGCCCGCGTGCCCTCCGCCCGGGCGCCGTGTTCATGCTGATCGCGCTGGTGGCGGCGCCATGGGCGATGGCGCAATCGGCGGCCATCGGGGAGCCCGCCGGCGCGGACGCCGGCCCCAACGCCAGCGGCGCCGGGACCGACCTGGTCGCTGCCGACACCGTGTCCGCCCTCGCGTCGTTCGGCGTGCAGTTCGGCTTCCCCGCGTACCGCACGGCGGCCCTGTCGGCCGGCCTGCAGGCTCGTTTCGTCGGCGTCGCCGTACGCGTGGGCGGTGGACCGGGCGGGTTCGCCCTCGGCCTGCAGGCGCGCGCCTACCCGCCGATCCCGATCCCCCTGCCGGTCTACGTGGCGGGTGGCGTCGACCTCTACGCCGGTCGCGTGGCGCCCCACGTGGCCGTCGGCGCGCATGTGCCGCTCGGTGGGGGCTGGCGCATCGACGTCCAGGCCGGGGCGGCGTGGACGCCGCTGCTCGACGAGGTGCGCGTCGTGCCGCTGCTGGGCGTCGGCGCCAGCTACACCATTCCTCTCGTGTTGCCCGCGGGCGGCGAGGGGGCGGCGGCGGCGACCGGCGCGACCGGCGGGCGCACCGCCGTCCCCGCGTGCGAGCCCGGACCGCCCGACCTCGCGGCGCTCGACGCCGCCCTGGCGGACACCGTGCGGCGCTTCGTCGCCGACGCCGTCGCGGCGTACGGCAGCGTCTACCGCGACCTGCGTTACCGGACCTCCGTCGAGGAGCGTCGGGTGGAGGGCAATCGGGCGACGCTGACGATCGCCTACGCGGGCTCCGTGGTCGAGATCCTGACGGGCCGGCCGGTAGAGGCCTCCGGCGAGGCCGAGGCCGACTTCCGCTGGGACGGCTGCCGTTGGCGCCGCACGGGACTGCGGTACTAAGCCCCATGGGCGGCGGGCCGAACGACGGCGGGGCGACCCTCGCGGCCGGCGTCCGCGAGGGTGTGCGCGACGCGCTGCCGATCACGCTGGCGGTGACGCCGATGGGGCTGGTCGTCGGGGTGGCCGCGGCCGAGGTGGGCCTGCCGGTCGCGCAGGCGATCGGGATGAGCTACCTCGTCTTCGCGGGCATCGCGCAACTCGCGGCGCTGCAGCTCATCGCCGTGGGGTCGCCGGTCGCCGTCATCCTGGTGACGACGCTGCTACTGAACCTGCGCTTCGCGCTGTACTCGGCGGCCCTCGCCGAACACCTGCGGGCGGCGCCCGGCTGGCTGCGAGCGATCATGGCCTTCCTCATGACCGACCAGGCGATGGCCCTCGGCAGCCAGCGGTACGGCCGCTTCCCCGAACGCAATGCCAAGGTCGCGTACTACCTCGGCGTGTCGGTGCCGATCGGCGTCGTGTGGACGACGGCCAGCACCGTCGGGGTCCTGATCGGGGCCGGGCTCCCGGCCGGCCTGTCGCTCGACTTCGCCGTGCCGCTGGTCTTCCTCACACTGTGGGTCGCGGCGATGCTGCGCGGCGCGCCGCCGGTGTGGGTGGCGGGCGCGGTGGCGGGCGGGGTCGCCGTGCTGGCGCGGCCGCTACCCTTCAACCTCGGCCTGCTGGTGGCGGCCTTCGCCGGCATCGCGGCCGGCCTGTGGTGGGAGACGCGGGGCGGACCCGCGCCGCAGCCGGGTGCCGGCGCCCGGGGCGGAGAGGCGACGTGACCACCGCCGGCGGGTGGGGGCTGATCCTGGCGATGGCGGCGATCACCTTCGCCTTGCGTGCCAGCTTCATCGTGCTGCAGGACCGCATCCGCCTGCCGGTCCTGCTGCGGCGGGGGCTGGCGTACGTGCCCGCGGCCGTCCTGGCGGCGATCGTCGCGCCGGCGTTCGTGCAGCTCGGCGGCGACACCGACCTCGCCTTCCAGGCGCCGCGCTGGGCGGCCGGCCTCGTCGGCGCCGCGGTCGCGGTACGCACGCAGCACATGGTCGCCGTCCTCATCGCCGGCATGCTGACGCTGTGGGGCGTGCAGGCGCTGCTCGGCTGAGCGCGCGGGTGACGTGCGCGGCGGGCGAACGGCCACGCGGCCGACCGCGGTCGGCCCGGCCGTCGCTCAGTCTTCCCAGTCCATCGCCGGGTCGTCCACCAAGCGCTCGCCACGCGCCAGCCCCGAGATCCGACGCATCTCGTCGTCGTCGAGCTCGAAGTCGAACACGTCGAGGTTGGCGGCCTGGTGGGCGGGGGACGCCGCCTTGGGGATCGCGACGACGCGCGGCTGCTGCAACAGCCAGCGCAGCGCGACCTGGGCGGGACCCTTGCCGTGGCGCTCGCCGATGGCCCTCAGCGTCGGGTCGCCCTGCACGCGCCCGCGCGCGACCGGCGCGTAGGCGGTGATGAGCAGGTCGTGCGCCTCGGCCAGCGCCAGCAGCTTGCCCTGGGCGAGGAACGGGTGGTACTCGACCTGGTCGGTCAGCGTCGGGCCGGCGGCCAGCGAGCGGAGCAGCAACGAGGGCGGGAAGTTGCTCACCCCCACGTGGCGCGCCAGGCCGCGCTCGCGCGCTTCGTGCAGCGCCCGAAGCGTCTCCTCGAGCGGCACCTCCGGGTTGGGCCAGTGCAGGAGCAGGAGGTCGACGTCGTCGACGCCGAGCGCGGCGAGGCTCTCCTCGGTGCTGCGCAGCAGGTCGTCGCGGCGGAAGTGGCGTGGGCGGACCTTGGTGGTCAGGAAGACCTCGTGGCGGGGCACGCCCGAGCGCCGCAGCCCGGCCCCGACCTCGGCCTCGTTGAAGTAGCCCTGCGCCGTGTCGATGTGCCGGTAGCCGAGCCCGAGGGCGTGCTCGACCGCGCGCGTGCACTCGTCGCCGCGCAGTTCCCACGTCCCCAGGCCCAACGCGGGCACGGTGGCCCCTTGGACTCGTCGCTCGATCATGCGCCACGCTACCCGCTGCGGCGGACGAAGCGTGTCCGGCGGCGGTCCGCCCGGGCGCGGCGCCGCCGTCCCAGCGTGCTGTGATGGGGGCGTGTGGACGTCCGCGGCGGTCAGGTTGCGCACCGTCTACCTCGGCTGGTGGGTGGTCGCCGGCGGGATGGGGCTGCAGGCGGCGCAGGCCGCGCTGCTGAGCAACGTCTACGGCGTGTACGTCGTCGCGCTGAGCGGCGAGTTCGGTTGGTCGCGGGCCGCGCTGGCCAGCGGCTTCGCGCTGGTGCAGCTGCAGGGGGGTCTGCTCGGCCCGCTCCAGGGCCTGGCGCTCGACCGCTTCGGACCCCGCCGGGTGATCGCCTTCGGCGTCGTCGTCTTCGGTGCCGGCCTGGCGGCGGTGTCCGGCGTCTCGACGCTGGCGGGCTTCTACGCGGCGCTGCTCGTCGCCGGACTGGGGGCCTCCCTCGCCGGCTACCTCTCGGTGACGACCGCGATCGTGCCCTGGTTCCTGCGTCGTCGCGCGACGGCGATGGCGTGGATGGCGCTGGGCGCCAGCGTCGGCGGCCTGCTGGTGCCGCTCGTCGCCGGCGCGGTGGTCGCGTTCGGTTGGCGGCCGACCGCGCTGGCCTCGGGGGTCGTGGCACTGCTCGTCGGGCTGCCCAGCGCCGCGCTCATGCGCCGCGAGCCGGCGCGCTACGGGCTGTCGATCGACGGCGGCTACCGGGGCCTGCCGGACGCGGCTCGCGGCGCGATCGACGTTCCGGACGGCGATCCCGAGCACGATTTCACCCTCCGGGCGGCCGTGCGCACCCGCTCCTTCTGGATGCTGGGATTGGGTCACGCGTCGGCGCTGCTGGTGGTGTCGGCGGTGGTCGTGCACCTGGTGCCGCACCTCAGCGGCGGCCTGGGGATGTCGCTCACGGCGGCCGCGGCCGTGGTCGCCGCGCTGACGTTCGTGACCGCCGTCGGCCAGGCGCTCGGCGGCGTGCTCGGGGATCGCGTCGCGAAGCGGCGGCTGGCGATGGGCGCCATGTTCGCCCACGCGGCCGGCCTGCTGTCGCTCGCGTGGCTGCCCGCCGGCGTGGGCATCGGCGCCTTCCTGCTCCTCCATGGGCTCGCGTGGGGCGTGCGCGGTCCGCTGATGGGCGCCATGCGGGCCGACTACTTCGGGGCCACCCACTTCGGCGCCATCATGGGTGCGTCGACGTTGGCCTTCATGCCCGGGCAGTTGCTCGGTCCCATCGCCGCCGGCTTGATGGCCGACGCGTTCGGCGACTACCGCTGGGGCTTCACCCTGCTCGCGGGGCTGGCGGCGCTCGGTTCGCTGGCCTTCCGCCTCGCGACGCCGCCCCCCAGGGCGACCGACGGGTCGCCCGCCACCTGACGGCCGCGTGCGGCCGCACGGCGGCCAGCGAGATGGCGAGCGGGGACGCAGACGGGATCGCCCCCGCTCCGCTACGCTGCCCGCCGACCAAGGAGGTCCACCATGCCCACCATCACCGTCGACGGTCGCAGCGTCGACGTCGAACACGGCAGCAAGCTCGTCCTGGCCATCGAGGCGCTCGGCATCGACATCGGCCACCGCTGCGGCGGGAAGGCCCGCTGCACCACCTGCCGCGTCGAGTTCCGGGCCGGCGAGCCCGAGCTCTTCACCCGCGCCGAGTACCGCAAGTTGCAGGAGGCCGGCCTGCACGGTGACGCCCGCCTCTCCTGCCAGGTGCTCGCGGAGCACGACATGACCGTGAAGGTGCTCAAGACCCTGCAGAGCGAGGGATGGGCCGACACTGGGCCCGCCGTCGCGGCGGTGCTCACGCCGGAGACGGAGCGGTTCGGGCGCGACGTCTTGGAGGCGGAGGCACCGCTGGCCTGAGCCCGCCGCGCGCATCGCGCGGGCGCGCGCGGCGGCTGCGGTAGCATGCGCCACCGTCGGCCGGGACGATGCCCGCCCTCGCGTCCCCGTGCGGACGCGGACGGACACGCAGGTGACGCGCAGCGGCCCATGACCCAGATGCCCATCCCCCCAGGCGCCCCACGCCGCCGCAGCGCGGCCCGGGGCGCCTTCGTCGTCATGGGGGGCACGCTGGCGTCGCGGCTGACGGGCCTGCTGCGCGAGGTGCTGGTCATCGCACTGTTCCCCGTCCGGGCTTCGGACGCGTTTCGCATCGCCTGGGTGGTGCCGAACCTCTTCCGCGAACTGCTGGCGGAGGGCGCGCTGACGAACGCCTTCGTCCCGATCTACCAGCGCCTGCGCGGTCCCGATCGGCGCGACTTCGCCGGCGCCATGACGGCGATGCTGGCGCTGGTGAACGCCGCGCTGCTGGCCGCGGCCATCCTGAGCGCGCCGTGGATCGTCGACCTGCTCCTGGCCGCCGACGCCAACGTGGACCGCGAGCTGGCGGTGACGCTGCTGCGCCTGACCTTCCCCGTCCTGGCCGCCATCAGCTTGAGCGCGCTGGCGATGGGGGTGCTGCAGGCCGAGGAGCGCTTCTTCGCCCCCGCCTGGGCGCCGGTGGCGCTCAACGCGGGCGCGATCGTGGCGATGCTCGCGTTTCCCGGGCAGGCGAGCGCCCTCGCGCTGGGGGTCGTCGTCGGCGGCGTCCTGCAGGCGTTCGTCCAGTGGCCGGCGATGCTGCGCGCCGGCATCGCGCCCCGCCTCGGGCACTGGTGGCACGCTGCGATGCCCGCCGCCCTCACGCTCATGGTCCCCTTCGCCTTCACGACGGGTGCGCGCCAACTGCTCAACGTCGTGGCGCAGCGCATCGTGTCGAACGACGCGCTCTTCCCCGCGGGCGCCGTCACCGCCTATGCGCTCGCGGCGATGCTCTTCAGCCTCGTGCTCGGCCTGTTCGCGATCAGCCCCGCCGTCGCGTTCTACGCGCGTCTGGGGAACCTCGCGGCGGAGGGGGCGACGACCTTCGGCGCCACCCTCGAGGCGGGCACGCGCTTCATCCTGCTGCTGACGCTGCCCGTCGGCGCCGTCACCTTCGCCTTCGCCGAGCCCGCCGTCCGCACCGTCTTCGAGGTCCTGCGGCCGGCCGCGGGCCAGGAGGTCGCGATCGCTCTCGCCGTCCTCGCGCTGGCGCCGCTCGGCGTGGCCCTGCCGGCGGCCGGTCTGGTCAACTTCCTGCTGCGGCCCTTCTACGTGCGGCAGCGGGTGCGGGCGCCGGTGGCGCTCTCGGTGGCGTTCACGCTGCTGACGGCGCTGCTCTACCTGTGGCTGGCGCCCGTCTACGGCATCGCCGGCCTGTCGTGGGCCACCGCCGCGGCGATGGCGTCCCAGGCGCTGGTGTTGCTCCTGTGGTTGCGTCGGGCCGAGGCGCTCGACCTGGCAGCGGTGGCGCGGCAGTTCGCCCGCGTGGGCGTCGCGGCGGTCGTCGCGGCCGCGGCCGCGCGCTGGGCGGCCTGGGCAACCGTGTCGGCGTGGGGGTTGGTCGGATGGTGGTCGGCGGCGGTCACGCTGGCGGTGGGGGGCTCGCTGGCCCTGGCGGCGTTCCTCGCGCTCGCCTGGGCGTTGGGCGTACCGGAGTTGCGGCGCCCGCAAGGCACCACCTGACGCAGCCCTGTGGGGTCGGCGACTATGCTGGGACCGTCGGCTGCCATCGTTTCGCGATTTCTCTTCGAGCGAGGAGGGTCCATCCATGTTCAACACGAACGCCCTACGCGCCGTGCTCATCGTGGCGGCCGTGGCCATGGCCGTGTCGTCGCTGGCCGCGTGCGGACCGAGCCAACGTGAGCAAGACCTGACCAGCGAGAACGAGCGACTCGTCGGCGAGGTCGCGGCACTGCAGACGAGCGTCGAACGGCTCGAGGCCGACGCAGGCGAGGCGGACCAGGCGCTGACCGAGGCGCTCACGACCGTCGAGACCGTCGTCGCCGAGCGGGACGAGGCGTTGGCGGAGCGGGAGGCGGCGGTGGCCGAGCGTGACGCCGCCCTGGCCGCCGCCGAAGGCGCGGAGTCCGAGCTCGGCGCGCTCGAGTCCGAGCTCGGCGCAGCCGTGGCGGAGCGGGATGCCGCCCAGGCCGACCTGATCACCGCGGCCGCATCGCTGGAGGCCATGGCCGGCGAGGTAGAGGCGGTCGTCGTCGAGCGTGACGAGGCCCTGGCCGAGGTGGCGACGGCGGTGACCGAGCGTGACGCCGCGGCCACGGATCTGGCCGCGGCGCAGGGCGAACTCGCCGGGTTGACCGAGGCCCTCGCCGCCGCGGAGGAGCGTGCGGCGGCATTCGAGCAGGAGCGCGGCGAGGTCCAAGAGACCCTGGCGGAGACCCAGGCGGCCCTCGAGGCCGTGAGGATCGAGCGCGACGTCATGCAGGCGGAGCTCAGCAACTCGAGCGGACTCGTCGCGTCCCTGAGCGACAGCAATCTCGAGCTCGAGGCGGCGCAGGCGATCCTTGACGAGGAGGTGGCCGCGCTGCAGGCCGCGCTGCAAGCCGCCACCGAGGCCCGGACGGCGGCCGAGGAGCGGGTCGACGACCTCGAGGCGGAGCTAGCTGCACGGGAAGCCGAACTCGAGGCGGGCGCCGCCGACGTCGACGCCGGCAGCGCCGAGCTCGAGGCGATGGCGGCCGCCCTCGAGGTCGCGACGGCGCAACTCGCGGGCGCCACGGCCGAGCGCGACGCGCTGGTAACCGAGCGCGACGAGCTTGTAACCGAGCGCGACGCGGTGGTGGCGGAGCGCGACGGGCTGGTGTCCGAGCGTGACGAGTTGACGGCCGAGCGTGACGCGCTGGTGTCCGAGCTGGAGGCCACGCGGGCCACCCTCGAGACCGCGATGACCGAGGCGGAGGCGGCCGCGGCCGCGCTCGAGGCTGCCGCCGCCGAGACGGAGACGGCGTCGGCCGAGGCGAGGACGCTGAGGACGATGCTGGACGCGCGGACGTCCGAACTGGCGGCTCGGACCGCCGAGCTGGAGACCCGAGCTGACGAGCTGGAGACAGCGACCGCCGAGCTGGCTGCCGCACGCAGCGAGCTGAATGCGACGGGCGACGCGCTCGCGGCCACGACGGCCGAGTTGGATTCGGTGTCGGCCGCCCTCGAGTCGACCTCCGCCGAGCTCGCTGCCGTGACGGCCGCCCGCGACGCCGCCGAGGCCGATCTCGCTGCGGCGAGCGAGCGGGAGGCCGCCTCGAGCGCGGAGCGCGACGCGCTGGTGTCCGAGCGCGACGCGCTGGTGTCCGAGCGCGACGCGTTGGCGTCCGAGCGCGACGCGTTGGCGTCGGAGCGCGACGACCTCGCCGCGCGCCTCGAGACCGCGGAGGCCGCGAGCGCCAGCGCGATGGAGCGCCTGGATGCGACCGCCGAGGCCCTCGAGGACGCCCAGGGGCGTGCCGCTCGGCTCACGGGGCGGCTGTCGGACTTGCTCGAGGAGCAGGCGGGCCTGCAGGAGACGACCCAGGCGCAGCGCGACGCGCTTGCGGCCGTGCGCGCCGACCTCGAGGCCACCCAGAGCGAGATCGCGCGCCTGACCGGCGCGCGTGGCATCTACACGGTCCAGGGGGCCGACTCGCTGTCGTCCATCGCGACGTTCTTCTACCGAGACGGCAACCGCTGGCCCGACATCCTGGCCGCCAACGACAACCTGATCGACGATGCCGACCTGATCTTCGCGGGGATGGTGCTGATCATCCCCGAGTGAGGAGCCACCACCGCTACATGGAACCGCCGTCGAGTACGACGCCGCCGATGGAGCTACGCCCCCTCGACCTGACCCGCTTGACGGACGACGACGTCCGGGCGCTGTTGCCGCTCGCGACGGCGCTGCGGAAGGAGTCGCGGCCCGACGACGCGCCCTGGACCCCGGCGAGCCTCCGCGCGTCGCTCGGGGCGACGGCAGGGATGAAGGAGTTGGACGTGGAGATGGTCGTCGCCTGGGAGGGCGATCGCGCCATCGGCCGGGCGGTTGCGTTCGTGCCCACCGGGGTCGACAACCGCCACATGCTGCAGCTCGATCCGCAGGTCGCCCCCGACCGCCGCCGCCGCGGCGCGGGCCAGGCGATGCTGCGCTGGGCGCTGGAGCGCGCGCGCCGGCACGACCGGCGCCTGATCGTCGGCGGGACGGGCGCGCGGGTGCCCGCCGGCGACGCGTTCGCGCTCGCCTTCGGCGCGCGCGCCTCGTTGCAGGCCAGCCTGAACGAGCTCGACCTCGAGGAGCACGGCCCACGGCTGTTCGGGCCCGACGGATTGGTCGCGGCCTGGATTCGCGAGGGACCGGAGCGCGCGCGCGACTACGAGTTGGCGTGGTTGCCTCGCCCCTATGCGGAGGAGGTACTCGTCCCCTTCGCGGCCTTGAAGACCGCGATGAACGACGCGCCGCGCGGCGAGCTCGACGTCGAGGACCGGGTCTACACCGCGGAATCCGTGCGCGATGTGGACGCCTACGAGTCCGCGGCGGGCTACCTGCCGTGGACGCTGGTGGCGCGGAATGCCACGAGCGGGGACTACGCCGGTTTCACCGAGGTGGTGTGGCACCCCGACAACCCGGCGATCGCGTTCCAGGGCGACACCGGCGTGCTGCCCGCCCACCGCGGGCACGCGCTCGGCAAGTGGCTCAAGGCGACGATGCTCGAGCGCCTCCGCCGCGAGCGCCCGCAGGTCAGGGTGGTCCGCACCGGCAACGCCGACAGCAACGAGGCGATGCTGGGGATCAACCGCGCGCTCGGTTTCCGCCAGGCGGAGGGGGGCACGGTCTACCAGCTGGACGTCGAGGAGCTCGCGCGGCACCTGTGACGGCTCGGCCGCCCGGGGCCGTCAGCGATCGTCACTGCGCCCCGGTCTCACCCGCGGGCACGGGCGCGCCCCAGTCCTCGAGCCAGCCGCGCAGCGTGGTGATCTCCTCGGCCTGGACGCGCGCGACCTCGCGCGCCAGGGCGGCGACCTCGGGCCGCGGCGCCGGGTCGAGCGCCAGCGCCTCCTCGGCCATCGCCAGCGCCATCTCGTGGTGGCGGACCATGTCGGTGACGAACACCACGTCGATCTCGGAGGGCGCCAGGCCCGTGAGGGCGCGCATCATCGGCGCGTAGGGGGCGGGCGGCGCGTCGGGGTGCCAGGCGGTGAGCCAGGCGCGCAGGGTCGCGATCTCGTCGGCCTGCGTCGCGACGATGTCCCGCGCCAACGCCCGGACCTCGGGGCGCTCGCCGCGCTCGGCCACCTCGCGGGCGACGTCGACGGCCTCCTGGTGGTGCGGGATCATGCCGGCGATGAAGTCCGCCTCGCTGGTGACGGGCGCGTGCGGCGCGGCCGCGCCGCCGTGACCGGCCGCGCCGTGGCTCGGGCCCCCAGACGCGCCGGTGCGCGGCAGGTCGAAGGCGATGCTCACGGCGACCAGCGCGGTGGCGAGCGACAGCAGGAGGACGGTGCGCCCGATCAGGTCGCGGAACACGCGGACCTCACCCCGCCACCGCGAGCTGGGGCGCCGCCTCGCGCGTGACGCCGACCTCGGCCGCCATCGGCGGGCGGAA
>CAZJUA010000146.1:0-5191 GCA_964549045.1 uncultured bacterium
CGTGGACGTGATGCAGCGCGACGGTCAACTCGACGGCACCGAGACTGGACGCGAGGTGGCCGCCAGTCTCCGAGCAGACGTCGATGATCTCGGCGCGCAGTTCCGCGGCCAACTGCGGCAATTGCTCTCGACGCAGCCGCGCGACGTCGGCGGACGTGCTGATGTGGTCGAGCAGGCTCATCGATCCTCCCCTGACCCCCCGGACCCGTACAGGCTACCCGCCGACGACCTACACGACGGTGAGCGAGCACCCAACGCAGGGCGCCTCCGCGCCCCTCCTCGGAAGCCGTCGCGGCCGATCACGGTGCCGGCTGCCCAGCCTCGAAGTTCGTCGCCACGAGGAACCAACCGTTCTCGTGCCGCACCTTGCCGACCCCCGGCGCGAACCACACCTGCTGCGTCACCTCCTCGACGACGTCGCCGTCTTCGCCGAAGGTGCGTGCGGTGCGATCGATGACGAACACGTCGTAGACGCGGTCGGAGACCGTGACGAGCCGGCGGTCCACGACCGTGTACACGTAGTCGATCGACAGGCGCTGGGTTCGCTGGCCCGGGCTCGCCGACGGGAAGTTGGCCGTCACGACGGTGGATCCCGACCAGATCGCCCCGACGCGCAGCGACTCCTGTGCGGGCATCAGGAGCTGGGGCGGGTCGTAGTCGATCGTGCCTCCTAGCCGAGCTAGGCGCGTGAGGTACATGCCGTCCTCCCGAAACTGGAGGTACTGGACGTCCACCCTGCCGGGTCCCGTAAGCCGGGAGGCGATCCAGATCTCGCCGTCGAGTACCGTCGGTCCCTCGATGGTCTCTACGTATGGCATGGCGTCCAGGCGCGTGTCGAGCGGCAGGTACGACCACTCCAGACCCGTCTCCTGCGGGTAGAAGGACGGGGCCGCCACCATCTGCTGTACTTCGAGGCGACCAGGGTCGGCAATCACCGGCGCGCAGCCGGCGGCGATGGCCAGAACGACGCCGGCCAGCCACACCCGGAGGACGCGACCGGGAGAACGCCACGGCGAGGAGGACGAAGGGGCGAAGAACATCGGGGTCATGCTACCGCGCGGACACGGCCGTAGACACCCTCGTCGGAGGGATCGATCTCACCGATGATCGCGCCGTAGGCTGCGACCCAGGTCGTCGCGTACCAAAGGACGACCGCGTCGACGACCGGGTCGGCGTCCGCCGGAGGAAGCCAGCCATCCCCGAACGCGAGCCGCTCGACCTGGGCCACCCGGGTCGCCAGCACCTCGTGGATCAGCTCCGTCTCCGGCCCCGGGCGCCCGAGCACCAGCGCCACGAGGTCGTCGGCCAACGCATGCCGGGCCTCGAAGGCCGCCGCGGCCACCAGCGCGCCGTGGGCACCCGCGGGAACCGCCAGGGTCTTCCCCACCCAGGCAAACGCCTGCTGGACCAGCCCCTGAGCCGCGGCGCTGGCCCGGTCGGAGACCAGCAGCGGCACGCGTTGCCAAAGCGTCCACGCGAGTGCCTTGGCCGGGTTCTCCGCCGTCGGCCGCGCGGGGTCGGCGCCGGACGCGACCTGGCGCAACGCCGCGGCGAGCCGCTCGCCCGCCTCGCCACGCCCGCTGGCGTATGCGAGGTACCGCACGAGGTGGTACGGGGCCAAGGCGTCGTCGGGCAACCGCACGTCGCGGGCCGGCGCCTCGGCGTCGTCGTCCTCTGCGCCGATGACGACGACCTCGGCGCCGGCGGCCTCGACCGCGCTGCGACGGACGGCCAGCTCGTCCGGATCCTCGAAGCCGCCCGCGACGAAGAACTGCGTTCCCTGCGGGGTCAGCCGGCCGTCGAACCAGTCCGCGACGACGGGCTCGAGTACGGCGGCCGCGCCGGCCGCATCGAAGCCGTGCGGGCCGGGTCGCGCGCCATCCGGGCCGCCGTAGGCGTCCGGCAGGGCGGCCAACCGGTCGAGGAACCTCTCGGGATCACGTGCGTGAAGGGTGGAGCGCTCGTCCAACATGGGCGTGAGCCTACCAACGGCGCGCGCGTCGGCCGATGTCGCGCCGGACGTGCGCCCCCGGGAAGTCGATGCGGTCGACCGCCTCGTAGGCGCGCTCGACGGCGGCCTCGGCGTCGCCGCCCACCGCCGTCACCCCCAGCACCCGGCCACCGGCGGACACCAGCCGGCCGTCCGCGTCCCGCGCGGTGCCGGCATGGAAGACCACGACGTCGCCGCCGAGGTCCGCGGGCACGTCGATCGCGACGCCGGTCGCGGGCGGCCCGGGGTAGCCCTCGGCCGCCATGACCACGCAGGCGCAGGCACCCGGCCGCCACGACGGCCGGATGCCCGACAGGCGCCCACGCGCCGCCCCGTCGAGCAGCTCGAAGGCGTCGCTCGCGAGCAGCGGCACGAGGGCCTGCAGCTCCGGGTCGCCGAAGCGCACGTTGTACTCCAACAGGCGCGGCCCGTCGGACGTGAGCATGAGCCCGAGGAACAGCGTGCCGACGAACGGCCGCCCCTCCGAGCGGAGGCCCTCGAGCGTCGGCCCGACCACGCGGTCCATCGCGTCCCCCAACCCCTCGGGCCCCCAAGGGTCGACGGGGGCGAGCGTCCCCATGCCTCCGGTCATCGGTCCCTCGTCGCCGTCGAACGCGGCCTTGTGGTCCTCCACCAGCGGCAGCGGCACGGCGTGGTGGCCATCGCAGACGACCAGCAGGCTGACCTCGTCACCCGCCAGGAACTCCTCGACCACGACCTCGCGTTCGCCGGCCGCGAAGGCCGCGGTGGCGGCCGCGTGCGCCTCGGCCGGCTCGAGCGCGACGGTGACCCCCTTGCCGGCGGCCAGGCCGCTCGCCTTGACCACCACCCGCCCACCGGCGCGGGCGGCGAACGCGTCGATCGCCTCACCGGCGACCCCCAGCCGATCGCACGTCACGGCGTCGGCGGTCGGGATCGCGTAGCGCTGCATGAACCCCTTGGCGTGCGCCTTGGACGCCTCGAGCTCGGCTGCCGCCCGCGAGGGCCCGTAGGCCGCCACGCCACGGGCGGCGAGGGCGTCCACCAGGCCGGCGGCCAGGGGTGCCTCGGGCCCGACCACGACGAGGTCGACGGCGCGCCGCTCGGCCTCGGCCGCCAGCCATCCGACCGCCTCGGGCGTCGCAAGCCCCAGCGGCGTCGCGAGGTGCGGCCCCAGGTCGGCCGTGCCCGCGTTGCCGGGTGCGAGGATGACCTCGCCCACGCGCGGGGAGCGCGCCAGCGTCCAGGCGAGCGCGTGCTCGCGGCCGCCGCCGCCGACGACCATCACCCGGGCGCCGCTCACGCCGGGCGCCCCGCCGGGGACGCGTCGCCGCGCAGCACGGCGCGCAGTGCCGCCGGGAAGGCCTCGTGCTCCACTGCCTGGATGCGCGCCTGCAGGGCGGCCTCGTCGTCCCCCGGCAGCACCGGGACCTCGCGCCGCTCGATCACCGGCCCGGTGTCGACGCCCGCGTCGACGAAGTGGACCGTGCAGCCGCTGCGATCCACGCCGGCGGCCAGGGCCTGCCGCACGGCGTGCAGGCCGGGGAAGGCCGGCAGCAGGCTCGGGTGGACGTTGACCAGCCGCCCGTGCCAGGCAGCGGTGAAGGCCGGCGAGAGGACACGCATGAAGCCGGCCAGGGCGATCAGGTCCGCGCCGTGGGCCTCGAGTTCGCGTTGCGCCGCCGCCTCGAAGCCCTCCCGGTCGCGGCCGAAGGCGAGGTGGACGGCGCTCACGCCGGCCTCCCGCGCCAGCGCCAGCGCGCCGGCCTCCCGGCGGTCGCTCACGACGAGGACGACCCGGGCCTCCACCGCGGCCGACGCCGGCCCGTGCCCGGGCGGGAAGGCCGCCATCAGCGCCGCCAGGTTGCTGCCGCGGCCCGAAGCGAAGACGGCCAGCCGTGCGGGCCGGCCGAGCGGGAAGCGCGGCCGTCCGTCAGCCACGGTCGCCGGCGGCGACCTGGTTGCGCAGCGTGCCGATCGCGTCGATCGTCACCTCGACCCGGTCGCCCGGGTGCAGCGGGCCGACGCCGTCGGGCGTGCCGGTGAGGACCAGGTCGCCCGGTTGCAGGGTGATGAAGCTGCTGACGTAGGCGAGCACCTCGGGCACCGAGAAGATCAGGTCGCGCGTGTGGCCGTCCTGGCGGAGTTCGCCGTTGACGAACGTACGGACGCTCAGGTCCGCCGGGTCGAGATCGGTCTCCAGCCACGGCCCGACCGGGCAGAAGCCATCGGCGGACTTCGCGCGCGCCCACTGCAGGTCGCTGCGTTGCGCGTCACGGGCGGTGACGTCGAGCGCCATCGTGTACCCGAGGACGTACGAGAGCGCGTCCTCTGCGTCGACGTCGCGCATGGTGCGAGCGATGACCACGGCGAGCTCGCCCTCGTAGTGAAGTTCGCGCGTCCACGCAGGGTAGGGCACGTCGTCGCCGGGCCCGGCGAGGGCGTTGAGCCCCTTCAGGAAGATGCCGGGCGCCTGGGGCAGCTGGTCGACGCTGCCGCCCATCTCGGCCACGTGCTTGGCGTAGTTCTTGCCGACGCAGGCGATGACCCGCGGCTCGCAGGGTGCGAGCAGCGTCACCTCCGACAGGTCGACGAGGTGACCGCTCGGGCGACCCAGCATGCCGGTCAGCTGCCGCACACGCCCCCCCTCCACCTCGCCCCAGTGAACGCCGTCGAAACTGCGGTAACGAACGCGCTGCATGGATGCCTCCCATGGCGCCGTCCGGCGAACCGCCGGGGCGCCGCTAGAGGGCAGTCTACCCGCCGGTCTTGGCCGCCAAGGCGGACGCGGCGGCCTCCCACGCCGTCATCGCCGCGAGCAACGCGCTCTCCAGCGCGTCATGCCGGCGCCCGAGCTCGGCCCATCGCGCCCCGCCGTCGCGCTGCCGTTCGTCGGCAGGCGCGGCCGCCGCCCGCTCCAGGTCGGCCTGGGCTGCGGCCAGCTCCGCCTCCAGGCGCGCCACCTCGCCCTCCCAGCGCTCCAGGTCGCGGCGCAGGCGCCAGGGCGAACGCTCGTCGCCGTCGTCGGCGTTCGCGGCGGAGCCGGCGCCCGTGCCGCCGGCGCTGCCCCCGCCGCGTTCCGCCACCCCCCGCTCGGTCCCTCCGCGGGCGGCGCGCGCCTCGCGCTTGCGCCGGTAGAAAGCCCAGTCGCCCTCGAAGTCCGTCACGCGGCCCCGATCGACCTCCCACACCCGGGTCGCCATCGTCTCCAGGAAGCGCCGA
>CAZJUA010000147.1:0-18739 GCA_964549045.1 uncultured bacterium
CGCTTGCGCCGGTAGAAAGCCCAGTCGCCCTCGAAGTCCGTCACGCGGCCCCGATCGACCTCCCACACCCGGGTCGCCATCGTCTCCAGGAAGCGCCGATCGTGCGACACGAGCAGCAGCGTCCCCTCGTACGCGGCGAGGGCGGCCTCCAAGGCCTCGATCATCTCGACGTCGAGGTGGTTCGTCGGCTCGTCGAGCACGAGCACGTTCGCCTCGGTCAGGGTCAGCTTGAGCAGCGCCAGCCGCGCGCGCTCGCCGCCGGAGAGGTCGGCGACGCGCTTGAACTGTGCCTCGTAGGGGAACAGGAAACGCCCAAGCAGGTCGTGGGCCTCGGTGTCGCCGACGAGCCGGATCAGCTCCTCGATGAGCCGGGCGTCCGGATCCAGGCCACCGAGGTCCTGGTCGTAGTACGCGACCCGCACGCGGGTGCCCCAGCGCACGCTGGCGCGCGGATCGTCGGAGGGCCGCTCGCCGATCAGGGTGCGGAGCAGGGTCGTCTTCCCCGCCCCGTTCGGTCCCGTGATCACGACGCGCTCGCCGCGGCGGACGACCAGCTCGACGCCCTCGAACAGCGTGCGGTCGTAGCGCGCCGTGAGGTGCTGGGCATGGAGGACGAGGTCGACCGACGGCGGGCACGGGAAGCGGAAGCGGGTGGTCGCGGCGTCGGGTCGCTCCTCGGCCAGCATGCCGGCCTCGTAGCGCTCGAGCCGGCGCTCCATGGCGCGCGCGCGGCGGTGGAGCTTCTCGTTCTGGCCCGCCCAGCGCTTCATGCGGGTGGCGGCCTCGGCCAGCCGCTCGCGCTCGCGCGACTCGTTGGCCCGGGTCCGCGCTTCGATCCGCGCCTGCTCGGCGCGGGCTGCGCGGTAGGCGCTGGGGTTGCCGCGCGCGACCCGCAGCTCGCCGCGGTCGACCTCCGCCGTCCGATCGCAAGCGCCGTCGAGGAAGGCGCGATCGTGGGAGACCATGACGGCGGCCCCCGGGTAGCGCCCGACGAAGCCCTCCAGCCAAGAGCGCATCTCCAGGTCGAGGTGGTTGGTGGGCTCGTCCAGCAGCAGGACATCGGGCTGCGCCATCAGCATTCGCGCGAGCCCGAGGCGGGTTCGCTCCCCCCCGGACAGGCGCTCGACCAGGTCGCCCTCGCGCCCGGCGAAACCCAGCGCGTGCAACACCGCGTCGCGGCGCGCCCGGCGGGCGTAGCCGCCGCGCCGCTCGAAGCGCTCGTGGAGCTCGTCCCACCGCGCGTAGACCTCGGCGTCGTCGAGGCCGTCGCGCTCCAGGCGCGTCAGCTCGCGTTCCATCGCATCGAGGTCGCGGAAGGCGCCATCGGCCACCGCGGCGACGCTGAGGCCGATGGCGTCGTCGCCGTCGAAGCGCGCGTCCTGGTCGAGCAGGCCGAAGGTGATCCCGGGCCGGCGGTAGGTCTCGCCGCCATCGGGCGCCTCCCGGCCCGCCAGCAGCCGCAGGATCGTCGTCTTGCCGGCGCCGTTGCGACCGATCAGCGCGAGCCGCTCGCCCGGGCGCAGCTCGAGGCTCGCGCCGGCGAGCACGGTCTGCTCGCCGTGATGCCGGTCGACGCGCTGGATCGAGGCGAGGATCACGCCCCCGAGGTTACCGTGCGCCTGGGCCTGCGGCCCAGGCGCCAGGCGTCCGCGCCTGAGGCGCGGACGCACGTGTGCGAACGTCCGGGCCGCAGGCCCAGGCGCCAGGCGTCCGCGCCTGCGGCGCGGACGCACGTGGAAGCCCCGGCCGGTGGCCGGGGCTTCGGGTAGATGGGTGGGCCGTTGCGCTCAGGAGAAGCGCAGGTTGGCCTCGCTCTCCATGTCGAACGCGTGCAGGAAGCCGAGATCCGCCAGCAGATCGATCTGATCGCCGGCCGCGACCTGGGCGTGCGAGTCGACGCGGGCGACGAGGGTCTGGTCGCCACCGACGCTCGCGAGGATGTGGGTCTCGGCGCCGAGGGGCTCGACGACCTCGACCTGCGCCTTGATGATGTTGTGGCCTTCCTCGATCGCCGTCATGCCGCGGAGGCCGAGGTTCTCGGGGCGGATGCCGACGTAGACCTTCTTGCCCTCGGCCGCCTTGAGCTTCTGCGCGAGCTCACCCGCCGGCGCGAGATCGAACTGCGGGCTCTTGAGGTGGCCGTTCTGGACGTTGCCGACGAGGAAGTTCATCGCGGGCGAGCCCATGAAGCCGGCGACGAACTTGTTGACCGGCTTGTCGTAGAGGTTGATCGGGCTGTCGACCTGCTGGATGAGGCCGTCCTTCATGACGACGATCCGCGTGCCCATCGTCATGGCCTCGACCTGGTCGTGGGTGACGTAGACGGTGGTGACGCCGAGGCGGCGGTGGAGCTTGCTGATCGACGCGCGCATCTCGACACGCAGCTTGGCGTCGAGGTTGGAGAGCGGCTCGTCCATCAGGAAGACCTTCGGCTCGCGCACGATCGCGCGCCCGAGGGCGACGCGCTGACGCTGGCCGCCCGACAGCTCGCGCGGCCGGCGCTCGAGCAGGTGGTCGATCTGCAGCAGCTTGGCCGCCTCACCCACGCGCCGTTCGATGTCCGCCTTCGGGGTCTTGCGCAGGCGCAGGCCGAAGGACATGTTCTGGTGCACGTTCATGTGCGGGTACAGCGCGTAGTTCTGGAACACCATGGCGATGTCGCGGTCCTTGGGCGGCACGTCGTTGACCACCCGGTCGCCGATCTTCAGCACGCCGTCGGAGATCTCCTCGAGGCCCGCGATCATGCGCAGGGTGGTGGTCTTGCCGCACCCCGAGGGTCCGACGAAGACCATGAACTCCTCGTCCGCGATGGTCAAGGAGAAGTCCTTGACGGCCGTCACGTTGCCGAACCGCTTGTAGATGCTCTCCAACACGACCTCAGCCACTGGGTTCCTCCGTTCGAATGCGTGCTTCGTCGCCAAGGGTAGCATGAGGCCGCGCCACGTCCCTTGCGTACGGATCCGTATTCGGTCTACATTTGGACATCATGCGCCTCGAAGATCGCGTCCGCTCGATCAGCTACCTCAAAGCCCACGCCGCCGAGGTCCTCCGCGACCTCGCCGAGCGGCAGGAACCGCTCGTCATCACCCAGAACGGCGAGGCGCGGGCGGTCATGCTCTCCGTCGCCGCCTTCGACGCGCTGCACGAGACCGCGGCCCTGGTCAAGCTCCTGGCGCTGGCGGAGCGACAGGAACGCGACGGCATGGTCCAGACCGCCGAAGAGGCGATCGCCGCGTTCCGGAACGTCGACGGATGAGCCACGCCGTCCTGCTGACCGACGGCGCGGCCCGCGACCTCGACGAGCTGTACGCCGACGCCTACGATCGCGGCGGCGTCGCCTTGGCGGACCGCTTTCTGGACCGAATCCAGACCTGTTTCGAGCGCATCGCTGCGGAGGCCGCGAGCGGGCGGACCCTGCCCGAACTCCACCGCCTCGGTCTCGACGACGGACGGGTACTGCGCGACGGCGACCTCCGCTTCGTCTACCGTCTGCGCATGGCGGACGCGCTCGTGGTGCTGATCGCCCCGGAGCGCCGCTCGATGCAGTCGCTGCTGCAACGGCGGAACCTCGACTCCTGACGGGGCGATGGTGCGTGGGCCGCGACGACCTACGGTTCGGCGCGCCGCTGGTGGCGGCGCGCCGAATGCGTTGGTGGAGGCGGCGGGAGTCGAACCCGCGTCCGGAGCCCCCTACGGCGGGCGTCTACGCGTGTAGCCGTCGATCGGTCGTCGGCGCGTGGCAGGCTCGACGGCCGGCGCACCACGCGATTAGGCGCCTAGTGCTTCGCTTCCCGGCGGACGCTCCACATCGGGTCGCTAGCTTGTTTTGGGTCGTCGGATCCGGCGGACCACAAGCGGGGTCTCCGGGCGACGTCGCTTAGCCCTTAGGCAGCGAGAGCGTAGTTCTGGTTGCCAGTTATTGGCGTGTGCAGCTTGGTGACGCGGCCAGCTGCGTCCGCGACGCGCAGCCTCGCCTTCGGCGAACCCCGTCGAAACCGTGTCGCCCCCATGGCGTACCACGGCCCGGCGGTACCGGGCTTGGCTTCCGACCAGGGCGACGCTCACACCCCGGCCGGATGGACATGATACCACACCAGAGCCCACGAAACGCGTCCTGGCGCGTGCTAGCATGCCGCATGCCAGCCGCGGTCCGCATGCAGGGCATCAGCAAGCGCTTCCCGTTGGTCGTCGCCAACGAGCGTGTCGACTTCGAGGTCGCCTGGGGCGAGGTCCACGCCCTGATCGGTGAGAACGGCGCCGGGAAGAGCACGCTGATGAAGATCCTCTACGGCCTGCAGCCGCCGGACGAGGGCCGCATCGAGGTCGATGGCCGCGAGGTCGCCATGCTCTCCGCCCGCGACGCGATCGACCAAGGCATCGGCATGGTGCACCAGCACTTCATGCTGGTGGAGACCCTGACCGTCGCCGAGAACCTGGTCCTCGGCGCCGAGCCGCGGATCGGGCCGACCCTCGACATCGCCACCGCCCGACGCAAGGCGCGCGAGATCATCGAGCGCTTCGGCTTCGACCTCGATCCCGACACGCGCATCGACGAACTCCCCGTGGGCCTGCAGCAACAGGTCGAGATCCTCAAGGCCCTCTTCCGCGACGCCCGCATCCTCATCATGGACGAGCCGACCGCCGTCCTGACGCCCCAGGAGACGCGTGGCCTGTTCGAGTTCCTGCGCGGTTACGCGGCCGACGGCCACGCCGTCGTGTTCATCTCCCACAAGCTCGACGAGGTGATGGAGATCTGCGACCGCATGAGCGTCATGCGCGACGGCCGCATGGTCGGCACCGTCGAGCGGGCGGACACCGACACCCGGCGCCTGGCCTCGATGATGGTCGGACGCGAGGTGCTGCTGCGGGTCACCAAGGGGGCCGCCCAGCCAACCGACGTCCGCCTGGAGGCGCGCGGCCTGCGCCTGCGCCACCCGGTGAAGCACCGGCCGATCCTCGACGGCGTCGACCTCGCCGTGCGGGCGGGCGAGATCGTCGGCGTCGCCGGCATCGAGGGGAACGGGCAGACGGAGCTGGTCGAGGTGCTGACCGGGCTGCGCGCCGCGGACGGCGGCGCCGTGTGGCTCGACGGTGAGGACGTCACCGGCGCGACGGCCCGCGCGCGGCGCGAGGCGGGTCTGTCGCACGTGCCCGAGGACCGCAACGAACGCGGCCTGGTACGCGACTACACGGCCGCCTGGAACGCGGTCCTCGGCGACCATCACCGGGGGCCGTACGCCAACCGCGCCGGGCTGCTCGACCTCGCGGCGATCGACCGGCACGCCGGGGCGATCATCGAGGACTACGACGTGCGCCCGCGGGCCACCGACGTCCTGGCGAGCGCCTACTCGGGCGGCAACGCGCAGAAGCTGATCATCGCCCGCGAGCTGGAGCGCTCGCCCCGCGTCCTCGTCGCCGCGCAACCCACCCGCGGCGTCGACATCGGGGCGATCGAGTTCATCCACCGGCAGATCGTCAAGGCGCGCGACGACGGCCTGGCGGTGCTGCTCGTGTCGGCCGACCTCAACGAGGTCATGAGCCTGGCCGACCGCATCCTCGTCATGTTCGAGGGTCGCATCATGGGCGAGCTGCAGCAGGCCGACGCCACGGCCGAGACCCTGGGGCTCCTGATGGCGGGGTCACCGCTGGAGACCATCCGCGCCGGCGCGGCGACGCCCGCGGACACCGGGACCGGCGCAACGGCCTGAACCCGGCGCCGTGGCCCGGTGTCGGCGGCCGGTCGCGGGGCCCGCGCCCGCGGCTCACCGCGGGGCCCGCTCCGCGAGGAAACGCCGCAGGTGGGCGGCCACCTGAGGGAACTCGATGAGGAACGCGTCGTGCCCGTGGGGCGAGACGATGCGGGCGTAGCGCGCATCGGGCAGGCCCTCCACCAGCTGCCGCTGCTCGATCTCGGGGTACAACACGTCCGTCGGGATGCCCATCACCAGGGCCGGCATGCGCATGCCCGCCAGCACCTCGCGCAGCGGCCCTCGCTCGGCCGCGAGGTCGTGGTCGTCCATCGCGCGCGTCAGTCCCACGTAGGTGTTGGCGTCGAAGCGCTGGGCGAGCTTGACCCCCTGGTAGCGCAGGTACGAGGCGATCTCGAAGCTCGCCTCGAGCCCCTCCTCCTCCGCCGGGCGGCGCTCGCGGCCGAACTTCGCCTCCAGCGAGTCGAAGGAGCGGTAGGTGAGCATCGCGATCGCGCGCGCGAGGCCCAGCCCCGTCTCCGGCTGGCGGTCGGGCCGGTACGCGCCACCATGGAACTCCGGGTCGGCGGCGATCGCCCGGCGGGCGACCTCGTTGAGTCCGATCGCCCACGCGGAGTGGCGTGCCCCGATCCCGATCGCGACCAGCGAGCCGACGCGCTCCGGGTGCGTCGCCGCCCACTCGAGCGCCTGCATGCCGCCCATGCTCCCACCGATGACCGCGCGCAGGCGGCCGACACCCAGCCGGTCGAGCAACCGGCGCTGCACCTCGACCATGTCGCGCACGCCGAAGCGCGGGAACGCCGGCCCATAGCGCCGTCCACTGGCCGGGTCGATCGAGGTGGGCCCCGTGGTGCCGTAGCAGCCACCCAGGACGTTGCTGCTGACGACGAAGTGTTCGCGGACGTCCAGCGCCTTGCCGGGGCCGATCAGGGGGTCCCACCAGCCGGGCACCTCGCCCTCCCCGTGCCGACCCGCGGCGTGCGCGGACCCCGTCAGCGCGTGGCACACGAGCACCGCGTTCTCTCCGCGGGCATCGAGCTCGCCGTACGTCTCGTAGGTCACCGCGACGTGGTCCAGGCGACCGCCGGCGGTGAGCCGCAGCGGGTCGTCGGGGCTCGCGACGTCGACGACCTGCGGCCGCACCAGCCCGACGCTGCCGTCCTGCGCGTGCACGCTGCGCGCCAGCAGCGCCGCGTGGTCACCCCAGGTCTCGTGGACCAGCCTGCGGGGGCCGCCCGCGCCTCCCCCGCTCATGCCGTGGCCGCACGCAGCGCGGCGTCCAGGTCGGCGCGCAGGTCTTCGAGCGTCTCGAGGCCGATGGAGAGCCGCACCGTCCCCGGGAGCACGCCGGCGGCCCGTCGGTCGTCCTCACCCAGCGTCGCGTGGGTCGTGGTCCATGGGTGGATGGCCACACTCTTCGCGTCGCCGATGTTGGCGAGATGCGACACGATGGTCAGCGCGTCGAGGAAGCGGTGGGCGGCCGCCTGGTCCGGCAGGTCCAGCGCCAGGACCGCGCCGAAGCCGCCGTGCAGCACCCTGCGTGCGGTCTCGTGGCTGGGATGGCCCGGCAACCCGGCGTAGCGCACCGCCGCCACGCCGGGCCGCCCCTCGAGCCAGCGGGCCAACGCCAGGGTGCTGTCGCAGCTCCGCGCGCAGCGCAGCTCGAGCGTCTCGAGTCCCTGCAGCGCCAGGAAGGCGGCGAAGGGCGAGAGCGTGGCGCCGAGCGTGAAGAGCCCGAGGTCGTGCACGCGCGCGGCCAGGGCCCCGCGACCGTGGCGCTCGATCCACGTGCGCCCGCGGGCGTCCCGGCCGTGGAAGGCCGGGAACCGCTCCGCGGCGAACGGGAAGCGACCGCCGTCGATCACCACGCCGCCCACGAACGCGCCGTGCCCGCCGATCCACTTGGTGGCGGAGTGCACGACGACGTCGGCGCCGTGCGCGAGGGGCCGGCAGAGGAAGCCGCCGCACCCCCAGGTGTTGTCGACCACCAACGGGGCGCCGGCGTCGTGTGCGAGCGCCGCCAGGGCCGGCAGGTCGGGCACGGTGCCGCTGGGGTTGGCGATCGTCTCGACCCAGACGGCGACGACGTCGTCGCCGAGGGCCTCGTCGACCGCCTCGGCCGTCGGTGGCACGGTGGTCACGCGGACGCCCCACGGCTCCAACCACTTGCGGAACAGCGAGAAGGTGCCGCCGAACGCCTCCTGCGACAGCACCACGCGCGCCCCCGGGCGCGCGAGCGCCAACAGGGTGGCGGCCGACGCCGCCTGCCCGGAGGCGAGGGCGACGGCGCCCGCGCCGCCCTCCAGGTCGCGCATGCGCTCGGCGAACGCGTCGACGGTGGGGTTGTGCATGCGCGCGTACTGGTTCCCGTGCGCGTCGCCGGCGAAGAGGGCGGCCGCGTGCGCCGCGCTCTCGAACACGTAGCTCGAGGTCGCGTGGATCGGCTGCGCCCGGCTGCCCGCCACGGGGTCCGGCGGCGTTCCGGCATGCACGGCGCGGGTGGCGAAGCCCAGCGCGGGCTCGAATTCCGGGGGCGTGCGGTCCGGCATCTCGTCTCCGATCTTCCCGGCGCGCCGCGATCGTCGCCCGCGCGGCCGGCTGGATTGAGCACCCGCCTGGATGGAGGCTGGTTGCTGCGGCGTCGTGGGGCCAGGTCCCTCGGCCGCTCTCGATCGAGGCCGCCTCGCTCCGGCGACGGACGCGCGGCGGCGGCGGACGCGCGCCATCACACCACATCGACGCTGGTAGCATGCCACGTGCCCCACGCCGATCCCAGGAACGTCCCGCTCCTCGACCTGGCCGCCGAGCTCGATCCGCTGCGGCCCGAACTCGACGCCGCCTGGCGCCGCGTGCTCGCGTCCGGCCAGTTCGTGCTCGGCCCCGAGGTGGCGGCCTTCGAACGGGACGCCGCGGCGTACCTGGGGGTGCGCCACGCCATCGGCCTGAACTCCGGTACCGACGCCCTGACGATCGGGCTGCGCGCGCTGGGCATCCGGCCCGGCGACGAGGTCATCACCACCCCGTTCTCGTTCTTCGCGACCAGCGAGACGGTCCTCCTGGTCGGCGCCGTGCCGGTCTTCGTCGATCTGGCGCCCGACGGCTTCCTGCTCGACCCCGAGGCGGTCGCCGCGGCCGTGACGGAACGCACGCGGGCGATCCTCCCGGTCCACCTCTACGGCGAGTTGGCGCCGATGGATGCGCTGGACCCGATCGCGCGGCGCCACGACCTGCGCATCCTCGAGGACGCCGCCCAGGCGTTCGGCGCACGGGCCCCCGCATCGGGCGCCGGGTCCCAGGGCGGCGACCGCGTGGGCGACGCCCCACGGCGCGGCCGCCCGGCCGGCGCGCTCGGCCACGCCGGCGCCTTCTCCTTCTACCCGACCAAGAACCTCGGCGCGCTCGGCGACGGCGGCCTGCTGACCACCGACGACGACGCGATCGCCACCCGCGCCCGGCAGCTCCGCAACCACGGCAGCGAGCAGCGCTACCGGCATCTCGAGCCCGGCTACAACTCGCGGCTCGACGCGTTGCAGGCGGCCTGGCTGAGGGTCAAGCTGCCGCACCTGGACGCCCGCACGGAGGCCCGCCGGCGCGTCGCCGCGCGCTACGACGCGCTGTTGGCCGGGATCGATGGGGTCGTTCCGCCGCGGCCCGCCGCCGGACACGTCTACCACCAGTACACCGTCCGGCTGCCGGGCGGTCGGCGCGACGCCGTCGCCGAGGGCCTGCGCCGGCGGGGCGTCGCCTCGATGGTGTACTACCCGGAGACGCTCGACCGGTACGGCGGACGAACCCACGGCGACCTCCCGCATGCCCGGCGCGCCGCCGCCGAGGTCCTATCGCTGCCGATCTACCCGACGCTCTCCGAGGAGGCCCAGGCGCACGTCGCGGATGCCCTGCGGTCTGCCGTGGCCGAGGCGGGGGCGCCGCGCGGCGGCTGAACCGCGCCCCCGGCACCTTGCGCCACGGCGCGGCCGTGGTAGGCTTCGCGGGCCCCGTCGGAACCGCGCGGTGGCGACCCCCGAACCAGGTCAGGTCGGAAGAAGCAGCCTTAAGGGGTGATCGTCAGGTGCCGCGGACCTCCGGCGGGGCCTCTGCGTCAGGCGCCGGCATCCGCCTCGCCGTCCGCGGCCGCGCTCCAGCGCTCCACCGCCGCTCGACATCCCGCCTCGATGAGGTCCAGTACGCGTTCGAAGCCGGCCGTGTCGCCCGCGTACGGGTCGGGGACCTCGCGGGCGCGCACGCCCTCGGGGGCGGTCGCTTCCAGGAACAGCCGCACGTTCGGGCGGTCACCGTAGCGCGCCCGCAGCCGATTGAGGTGGCCGCGGTCCATCACCCACACGTGGTCGAAGCGCTCGAGGTCGTCCTCGCTCACCACCCGCCCGCGCAGCGGCGACAGGTCGTAGCCGCGCGCCGCCGCCGCTGCCTGGCTCCGCCGGTCCGGCGGGTCGCCCACGTGGTAGCCCATCGTGCCCGCCGAATCGACCTCGCCGGCCATGCCCGAACGCTCCAGGAGGGTGCGCATCACGCCCTCGGCCGTCGGCGAGCGACAGATGTTGCCGGTGCAGACGAACAGCACCGAGGGCGCCCGCCTCACGCCTTCAGCCCCGGCCGCGAGCGGTAGACGCGGGTGACGTCGGCGATGCGCGCCACGTTCTGCTTGATGAACTCGATCTCGCCCTGGTCCTTGACGTCGATGCGCACGTGGATGCGGGCCTTGGTGCTGCTCTGGACGTCGGCCGCGACGCGGTTCGCCGACTTGTTCATCGACGCCAGCACGTCGAGCACGTCCTTGAGCAGACCGGGGCGGTCGACGCCGAGGATCTCGAAATCGACGGCGAAGACCTCGCCGGCCGGCGCCTCCCAGGTGACCTGCACCAGGCGCTCGGGCTCCGCCTGCATGAGGTGCTTGACGTTCGGGCAGTCGACCCGATGCACCGTGACCCCGCGACCGCGCGTGATGTAGCCGATCACGTCGTCGCCGCGGACCGGGCCGCAGCACTGCGCCAGCTTGGCGGGGGCGTCCATGTTCTCGATGAACACGCCGGAGACCGACTTGCGTGCCTGGCTCGGC
This sequence comes from uncultured bacterium, assembly GCA_964549045.1. Lineage (GTDB taxonomy): Bacteria > Deinococcota > Deinococci > Deinococcales > Trueperaceae > JAABTL01. The sequence continues at coordinate 10,783 of CAZJUA010000147.1, forward strand.
GCCAACGCCGGCGTGGCGTCCGGCCCTACGGCGGGGGCGGGCGCCAGCAGGTCGATCACCTGCTTGACCTGCACCCGCTTGGCGGCGAGCGCCAGGAGCAGGTCGTCGGCCGCGTCCGACTTGAGCAACTGACGCGCGGCGGCATCCAGCTTGGCCTTGGTCGTGCTGGCCGAGACCGGCAGTTGGCGCCGCCGCAGGGCGCGTTCGAGGATGCGGCGGCCCGCCTCGAGCAGGCCGACGCGCTCGCGCGAGCGGAACCAGTGCCGAATCTTCTGGCGCGCCGACCGCGTCGTCGCGAGCTGCAGCCAGTCGGGCGACGGCCCGTAGCTCTGGCTGCGGTTGGTCAGCACCTCGACCCGGTCACCCGTCTGCAGGGTGTACGCGAGCGGGACGATCTCGCCGTTGACCCGCGCGCCGACGCAGCGGTGACCGATCTCGGTGTGGACCTGGTAGGCGAAGTCGAGCGGCGTCGATCCCCGCGGCAGGTTGACGACGTCGCCGGCGGGCGTGAAGACCAGGACGCGCTCGGCGAGCAGGTCGGTCTTGACCGCGTCGACGAACGCGCCGGCCGAGTCCGCGTCGGTGTCGACGTCCAGCAGCTGCTGCATCCACGCGAGCCGCTTCTGGACCTCGCCGACGTCGTCGATGCCCTGCTTGTAGGCCCAGTGGGCGGCGACGCCGAACTCGGCGACCTCGTGCATGCGCCGGGAGCGGATCTGCACCTCGATCGGCTGCCCCTGCAGGCCGATGACGGTCGTGTGCAGCGACTGGTAGCCGTTGGGCTTGGGCACCGCCACGTAGTCCTTGAAGCGCCCCGGGATCGGCGTCCAGAGGCTGTGCACGATGCCCAGGGCGCGGTAGCAGCTGGCCTTCTCCTCGTCGTCGCTGCCGGCGTTGGGGCCGTCGGTGTCGAGGATGACGCGGATCGCCATGAGGTCGAAGATCTGGTCGAGGTTCTTGCCATCCCGAAGCATCTTGCGGTGGATGCTGTAGAGGTGCTTCGAGCGGCCGGCCAGCTCGAAGCGCAGGCCCTCCGCCCGCAGGCGCGTCTCGAGCGCCTCGATGGACGCCGCGACGTACGCCTCGCGCTCGGCGCTGCGCATGCGGACCTGGCGCGCGAGCTGCTCCCAGCGGTCGGGGTCGAGGTAGCTGAACGAGAGGTCCTCGAGCTCGTTCTTGATGTGGTTGATCCCCAGGCGATGCGCCAGCGGGGCGAAGATCTCCAGCGTCTCGCGCGCGATGCGCTGCTGTTTCGCGTGCGGCATCGAGGCCAGCGTCCGCATGTTGTGCAAGCGGTCGGCGAGCTTGACGAGGATGATGCGCACGTCGCCGACCATCGCCAGCAGCATCTGGCGCAGGTTCTCGGCCTGCTCGTCCTCGTACGCGCGGACGGCCAGCTTGGAGATCTTCGTCTCACCATCGACGATCCGCCGCACCGCGGCGCCGAAGCCCGCCTCGACGTCGTCGAAGGTGAGGCTCGTGTCCTCCACGGTGTCGTGCAGCAGCCCGGCGATGATCGCGTCCGCGTCCAGCAGCATCTCGGCCAGCAACTCGGCGACCGCGACCGGATGCGTGATGTAGGCCTCCCCCGACCGCCGCACGTCGCCGCGGTGGGCGCGCTCGGCGACGTCGAAGGCCGCGGCGACCCGGGATCGCTCGCGGTCGGGCAGGTAGGCGGTCGCCTCCAGCAGGCCGGTCTTCAGGGCCTCCATCTGAGCCGCAGAGTCTACCACGCGGGTCCCAGGCTGCGGCCCGTCGCCGATGCGGTCAGCGGCGCGCACCACGCCTCCACAACCACACCAGACCGAGGCCCGCGAACAGCAGGTTGGCGGACCACGGGCCGGCCCAGGCGGCGACGACGCCGGTGAGCGACAGCAGCTGCCCGAAGGTGTACAGCAGGTACCAGGCGAGCGTGACCAACAGCGCCAGGCCGAAGGCCACCGCCCGCGAGCGCGCGAAGGCGATCGAGAGGGGAAGCGCCGCGAGCAGCAGGGCGACGTTCGAGGCGGGTTCGGCCAGCTTGCGGTGCCCCAGGACGGTTGCCTCGCGCCGCTCGACGGCGGTGAGATCGGGGTTGCGGGCGTCGGCCCACAGGCGGGTGATCGACCGCGGGTCCTCGAAGCCACCGGCGCTGAAGCGGGCGACGAGTTCCGTCTCGTCGACGCCGGTCGAGACGACCAGCGGTGCGTCCGGGCCGGTCGAGCGCGCGTCGAGGCGGACCAGCGCACGCAGGAGGTCGGCCGCGTCCGCCGCGGGCGCGTCGAGCGCGGAGAGATCGAAGCGCTGGGTGCGGTGGTCGAACAGCACCAGGTCCTGGCCCTCGAAGTGGCCGCGGTCGGCGCGCAGCAGCGTGTACACGTCGCCGTCCCAGCGCTCGACGCGGACGTCGCGCAGGGTGCCGTCGCGCTCGAGACGATCGAAGCGCAGGGTGAAGCCGTCGATCGGCACGCGCTGGGCGGCGAGCCGGAACAGGCCGGTCCGGCCCGCGGTCAGCTGCCAGTAGACGTCGGCGGCCGCCGCGTTCGACGCCGGCACCAGCCACTGGTTGAAGGCCAGCGCCGCGACCGCGAGCCCGACGCCGATCCCGACGAACACGCTCGTGACGCGGGCGGTCGGAATGCCGCCCGCCTGGATGGCCGTCAGCTCGTGGTCGGTGGTCAGGCGCCCGAAGGCCAGCAGCACGGCCAGCACGAGGGCCACCGGCGCCGTCTGCACCAGTGCCTGCGGCAGCAGCGTCAGGAGCCACCAGGCGAGCTCGGCGACCGGTGTCCCGACGATCCACTGCAGCCGCGGCAGCGTCGCCCCCACCACCGCCAACCCCGCGTACAGCAAGGTGCCGAACAGGAACGGTGGCCAGGCCTCGCGCAGCAGGTAGCGGTCGATGCGACTCAAGACGTCCTCATCCGCGTCGGCACTCTACCGTAGGTCCCGCGCGGCGCCCGCTCACGGACGCCCTTCGGTGACGGAGCTCAGCCGCTCGAGCTCGAGCGGGCGCGACTCGAACCGCACCCCGACGTTCAGCTGCAGACCGATCCCGTCGTCGTAGCGGTAGCCGAGGTCGAGCACGCCGAAGTCGCTCGTCCACGCCAGGTCGAGGCCGTGGCCCACCCACCAGCGCGGTTGCTCGCGGGCCCAGGACGTCAGGTCGACCGCCAGGTACGGCCGCCACCACCAGTCGCCGGTCGTGACGGGCAGCGCCGCGAAGACCGTCGTCTCGCGCCACGGCCAGCCGGGGGCCGACGGATCGAGTCGCACGCGCGTGCCGATCTCCCAGGCCTCACGCGTCCACGCCACGCTGGCGCCGAGCGCCGACCTGCGGCTCGGTCGGGGATCGACGAGCCCCTCCAGGTCGGCGTCGGCGCGGACGCTGAGGCGGCCGCCCCAGGCGGCGACCGATGTCGCGCCGCTCACCGCGAGCCGCTCCAGGCCGATGGCGCGACCCGCCCGCTGCGGGTCCGGCCGCCAGTCCCAGCGCGCAACGACCGTCAGCTTGCCCGGCCCATGGCCGCTCGCGCTGCGCGCGAGCTCGAGGGACGCCCGCAGGTCGCTGCGGTGCAGCGCGCCCAACCGGTCGACCGTCACCCCGAACGGCGACGCGCCCCAGGCCCAGCGCGAGACGTGCCCGAGGTCCAGGCGCAGTCCAGCGACCGTCAGCGCGGCCTGCGGCGCGATCGACAGCCACGTCTGCGGCGTCCCGCCGGCCGGGTAGCCGGTCGCGCCCGCTGCGACCTCCAGGGCCGGTCGCCAGCCGGCTACGGATTCGCCCTCGACGCGGAACCGCGCCGAACCACCCAGCCGCGTCCCGACGACCTCGGTCCCGGCGAGCGTCTGGGCGGTCAAGGCGGCGAAGGTCGAGGCGTCGAGCTCGACGAGCGCCACCCCGGCGGCGGCATCCGACCAGGCCCGTGACCAGGCCGCCGTCACGCTCTGGTCGCGCGCCGGCTCGTCCCACGCGCCGCCCTCCAGTCGCTGCCCGTAGGCGACCGTCCAGCCCCCCGCCAGCGGGCGCGCCACCCGCCAAGCGACGCGCACGCGGTCGCTGGCGCCGGTGACGTCGACGCTCGCGTCGCCGGCACGGGCCGCGAGGCGCAGCGACAGGTCCGGCGGGCGTTCGTCGTCCCCGATGCCGACGTCCCAGGCGAACCGCACGCCGGGCGCGACCGGCTGCTCGGCGACGCCGACGAGCGTGCCACGGCGGCCCGCGGGGTCCTCGAACACCGAGATCGGCGGTAGCGGAAACGATAGGTTCTCGGCATCGAACGACCAGGGATCGCGCAGGGCCCAGCGCAGGGCGCCGACGACGAGGTCGGCGCCGTGGAGGGTCACGGACGGCTCGACGAGGTCGAGTTCGGCGGTCCGCGCCTCGAGGCGCACGCTCGCGTCGGCCGGCGGGCAGTCGCAGGTCGTCAGCCCGACCTCGTGGAGCGCGACGCGATCGCCGTCGAGGGTGGCCGCGTCGGCAACCACCCACAGCGTCTCGGTCACGAGCCGCAGGGCACGCGCGGCGATCGTCCCCGACGTCAGGTCGACGCGCAGCCCCTCCGCCAGCGCGACGGCGTCGGGCGACGTCAACGTGACGCCGCCGAGGACGGCGCCGGCGGCGTCTGCCTCGAGCAGGTCGGCGGCGATCGTCCACTCGTCGATCTGGAACACGACGTCGACGGCCGCCAACGCGGCACCGTCTCCCAGACCCGAGACGGTGAGCCGTTCGCTTCGCAGGACGCCGCCGATGTTGCTGAACTCGACGCACACGCCGCCGCTCAGCAGCGCCTCGTCGCGGACGCGGTCGGTGCTCAGGCCGGCGAAGACCGCGCGACCCAGACCCTCCACCGTCAGCTCCGCGCCGCCCTCGACCGGGACGCAGGTGCCCGGCGCGCCGGACGCCTGGGCCCACGCCGCGCCGCCCATCGCCCACACCGCCCACGCCAGGATCAGCCAGCGGATCACTCTTCGGATGCCACCTCCCGGGCCGCCCGCGCCGCGGCCACCGCCGCCAGCAAGTCCGCATCCACGGCCGTGCTCGCGTCGTAGGTGACGCCGTCGCCGGCGTCGTTGGCATCGAGCTGCAGACCGGCGCCCTCGCCGCCCCGCAGGACCAACGGGCCCTCGGCATAGACGTAAGGGCCGACCAACAGCACGCGACCGTTCGCGAGCTCGATCCACACCTCGGCGGCCGAAGCGTCGGGCTCGACCGCCTCGACGCCGCCCAACAGGCCCACGATGCCGGCGTCGTCGTCGAACCACAGCGTCTCCCCGGTCACCTGCAGGCCCTCACGCCGCCACGCCACGCCCCCGCTGGCCGTCAACCTACCCGCCACGAGATCGATCCGCACGAGTGGCGCGTCCGCGAGCCCGAGGTCGCCGTCGATCGACGCCTCGCGCGCGGAGACCTCGATGCCCTCCAGGTAGGCGATCCAGGCGGCGGCGAGGCGCACGCCGCTCCCGCGCTCGATCAGCTCGCCGCCGTCCTCGAGGACGGTGCGGCCGCTGGCCAGGTCGATGCGCTGCCGGCCGTAGGCGGTCACCTCGAGCTCGGCGATGCCGCTCTGCGCCCAAGCCAAGGCGACCCCCGCCAGCACCAGGACGACGAGGATCGGGCGCATCGGTGGGTGCGGGCGACGCCCGAGGACCTTCATGCGACCAGGGTAACCGCGCGAGCATGAGCGGCGCGACCGACCGTCTTCACCGCGGTTTCAGCCCACGTCTGGGCGCAGCGCGTAGCGGAAGGCCGCCGAGAAGGGGGCGTCCTCCAACAGCGCGCGCCCCGCCGACGGCGGCGTGGCGAGGATGCGAGCGACGGTCTCCGCGGCGGTGTCGGCCTCGCCCCGGTCGAGCCAGGTGTCCGACAGCTCCGCGAGGCGTCCCATCGGGGTCTCCGCGGCGAGGGTCGCCTCGGTGGCCAACGCCCGCTGGGCGCGCGCCCACTCGTCGTCCGTCGGGCCCTCCCGCTCGAAGCGCCCCAGCACCCCCTCGGCCGTCTCGACGACGCGGTCGAACGAGGCGTCGTCGGTGGTGGCGGCCGCCTGGAAGCTGCCGGCACCGTCGGCCGGGTCGAACCACAGGGCGGCGTCGTCGACCAGGCCCGGCTCGACCAGCGCCCAGAAGAGCCGGCCGTTGTCGTCGTCGCCCACCACGCGGGCGAGCAGCTCGGCCGCGATCCGCGCGGGGTCCTGCGCGCTGGGGGCCGGCGCGAACCACACGAGGTGGGTGCGCTCGAAGCCCGAGCCGCGCTCCTCCTCCGCCCCCCGGCGCGGCGCCCACGCCGGGTGGACGCGCTGGGCCCCGCCCGGTGTCCACCCCTCCGTCGCCGCCAGTGCCTGTTCGACGACCTCGTCCCAAACATAGGCACCGGTGACGACCAGCAGCGCCCGGTCGCTGCGGTACCAGCGGCGATGGAAGCGCCGCAGCCGCGACGGGCCGAGCGCAGCCAGCGACGCGCGCGTGCCGAGCACGGGCACGCCCAGCGGGTGGCCGTCGAAGAAGCGCCGCGCGCCGCGCTCCCAGGCCCGGTCCTCGGCCCGGTCCTCGGCCATGGCGATCTCCTCCAGCACGACCCGCCGCTCCACGTCGACGTCCTCGTGGCGCAGGGCGGGCCCGGCCAGCGCCAGGAGCTGCGCCGTCAGTGGCGCGCGCAGATCGTGCAGCGCCGCGCCGTGGAACAGGGTGCGCTCGTGGCTGGTGTAGGCGTTGACCCTCGCGCCCAGCTCGTCGAAGGCGCGGTTGACGTCGTCGGCGCGCCGGCCGCGATCGCCCTTGAAGGCGAGATGCTCGAGGAAGTGCGCGGCGCCCGCTTCGTCGGCGCCCTCGTCGCGCGCACCCACGTCGAACGCGAGCCCGACCGCGACCGAGCGGGCATCGCTGCACTCTCCCACGAGCCGCAGCCCGTTCGGCAGGGTCAGGTGGTCGAAACCGCTTCCGCTCACGCGGACCACGCGCCCGTGGGCGATGGGCCGGTCGTCACGACGGTCGCCTCGACGGGGGGCCGCGAGGCCAGGAAGGCGTTCACGCCGGCCAGGGTGACCGCTTCGATCTCGGCCTCGATCTGCTCGACGGATCGCGGGTAGCCGAAGCGGACGACGTCGCTCGCGAGCCGTGCCGCGCGCCCGCCACTGGTCTCCGACTCGAACACGACGGACGACCTGAGCAGCCGCTGGGACCGGCGCAACTCGCCGGCATCGAGCCCGCCGTGACTGCGCTCGAGCTCGTGGAGCAGGAGGTCGATCGCCTCGCTCGCCCGCTCGGGCGCGGTCACCGCGTGGGTGAGGCGGTAGGCGTCGCCAGCGACCAGGTGGATGGCCGAGCCGACGTCGTAGGCGAGGCCGCGCTCCTCGCGCACGACCGTCCACAGACGCGCGGCGGTCGCGCCGGCGAGCGCCGTCATCGCCAGCGCCTGCTCGGTCCAGCCCGCGGCGCGCGGTGGTACCGCCGTCTCGATCAGCGCGACGTGCGTCTGCTCGCCGTGCCCGCCGCGGTGGGTTCGCGCGCGGGCGCGGAGCCGGGGGGCAGACGTCGGCGCGGCGCTGCCCTGCCAGTGCCCGAAGGCGGCGGTCGCCGCCTCGAGCAGCGCCTCCGCGTCGGACCCGCCGGCCAGCGCGAGGACCGCGCCGTCCGGCGCGAGACGCGGGCCGGCCGCGGCCCGCACGTCCGCGGGGGCGAGGCGCTCGAGATGCGCGCGGACGCCGAACGCGCTGCGGCCGTGCTCCCCCGCATAGCGCGCGGCGACCGCGGCCTCCAGCAGGCGCTCCCAGGGGGAGTCCGCCACCGCGGCGAGCTCCTGCAGGGCGAGCTGCCTGGCACCCTCGAACTCGTCGTCCTCGAGTCTCGGTCCCACGACGGCGCTCGCCATCAGGGGCAGCACCCGCGCCGCGTCGCGCGCCAGACAGGCGACGCCGAGCGTCGCGTGCTCGCGCCCCACGCCACCGCCCCGCCGGGCGCCGAAGCGGTCGAAGGCGTCCGC
>CAZJUA010000148.1:0-3168 GCA_964549045.1 uncultured bacterium
CGCCGCCAGCGGGACGGCCCGAACCGGCTCCCTTCACCCGAGGGGCGGTCGGCCTGGGCGATCCTCGGGGCCCAGTTCACGAGCCTGATCGTCCTGTTCTTGGTGGCCGCGGCCGCGGTCGCGTTCCTGTTCGGTGAGACGATCGAGGGGTTCGCCATCCTCGTCGTGATCGTCATCAACGCCGCGGTGGGCTTCCTGACGGAGATGCGGGCCGAGCAAGCGATCGATTCGCTGCGCAAGCAGGCCGCGCCCTCCGCACGCGTGATGCGGGGCGGGCGGGAACGCACGATCGACGCGGAGGAGATCGTGCGCGGCGACGTGGTGCTGCTCGGCGAGGGCGACCGCGTCCCCGCGGACGGACGGTTGGCCGAGAGCGCCCGCCTGCAGATGCAAGAGGCTGCGCTGACCGGCGAGTCGCAAGCGGCTGAGAAGGACGCCGGCGCCGAGGTGGCCGACGACGCCCCCATGGCCGAACGCGCCACGATGGCCTACCTCGGCACCAACGTCACCACCGGGCGCGGCCGGTTGCTGGTCACCGCGATCGGGGTCGACACCGAGGTCGGCCGGATCGGCGAGCTCCTCGAGGAGACGGTGCAACGGGACACGCCGCTGGAGCGGCGGCTGGAGCAACTCGGCCGGGCCCTGATCGGCGTCGTGCTGGGGCTGGCCGCGGTGATCATCGTGGCCGGTGTCCTGCGCGGCAACGACCTGATCTACATGATCGAGATCGGCATCGCGCTGGCGATCGCCGCCGTGCCCGAGGGCCTACCGGCGGTCGCCACCATGACGCTGGCGCTCGGCGTGCAGCGGATGGCGCGCGCCAACTCGCTGGTCCGCCGCCTGCCCGCCGTCGAGACGCTGGGCTCCACCACCGTCATCTGCACCGACAAGACCGGCACGCTCACCCGCAACGAGATGACCGTCCGCCGGGTGGTCGTGGCAGACCGAATCGTCGGCGTGAGCGGTGCCGGCTACGTCCCCGACGGCGAGTTCGAGCGCGACGAGCGAGCGATCGACCCCGTCGAGGACGAGCTCCTCAAGACCGCCCTCACGATCGGGGCGTTGTGCAACGACGCGCACATGGCCGAAGAGGACGGCGAGGCCACCGTGCTGGGCGATCCGACCGAGGGGGCGCTGGTCGTGGCCGCCGCCAAGGCAGGGCTCGACCTCGAGCGCCTGCGCAGCGAGCGTCCGCGGGTGGACGAGATCCCGTTCGACTCCGACGAGCGCCGGATGGTCACCGTCCACGAGCTCGACGATGGCGGGCGCGTCGCCTATGCCAAGGGCGCGCCGGCGGCCATCCTCGAGCGCTGCGGCGACCGCCTCAGCGACGACGGCGTCGCCCCGCTGGACGAGGAGGCCCGGCAGCGGGCGCTCGACGACGCCGACGCCATGGCCGCCGACGCCCTTCGCGTGCTGGCGGTCGCGTACCGCGAGGCCCCGCCTGGCGTCGCCACCGAGGACCTCGATCAGGACCTGACCTTCGTCGGGTTGGTCGGCATGATCGACCCGCTCCGTGGAGAGGCCGCCCAGGCGGTCGAGCGCTGCCGCACGGCGGGCATCCGTACCGTCATGATCACCGGCGATCACCCCCGCACGGCCGCCGTCCTCGCCGAGCGCCTCGGCATCGACCGCGGTCTCGACGGCTCGGAGCTCCGTACCTGGGAGGGCAAGGAACTCGAGGGCCGCGACGAGGACGGGTGGCGCGACGCGGTGGCCGATGCGGCGGTGTTCGCCCGCGTCTCGCCCGAGCACAAGCTGCGCATCGTCGAGGCGTTGCAGCAGAGCGGCGAGGTGGTCGCCATGACCGGTGATGGCGTCAACGACGCCCCCGCGCTGCGGAAGGCCGACATCGGCATCGCCATGGGCATCAAGGGCACGGCGGTCGCGAAGGAGGCGGCCGCCATGATCATCCGCGACGACGACTTCGGCACGATCGTCCGGGCCGTGGAGCAGGGTCGCGCCATCTACGCCAACATCCGGCGCTTCATCCACTACCTCTTCTCGTGCAACCTCTCGGAGATCCTGACGGTCTTCGTCGCCATCATGATCGGCTGGCCGCTGCCCCTGGTCGCGCTGCAGATCCTGTGGCTCAACATGATCACCGACGTCTTCCCGGCGCTGGCGCTGGCGTTGGAGCCGTCCCGTGCCGGGGTCATGGAGCGGCCGCCGCGCGACCCCAACGAGCGGCTGGTGAACCGGACGTACGTCGTCCTCATCGTCTGGCAGGGGATGCTGCTGACCGGCGTCACCCTCACGGCGTTCGCCGTCGGCCTGGGCTGGTACGGCCGCGGAGACGGCCTGAACCACGCGGTCACGATCTCGTTCATGACCCTGGCGCTGACCCAGGTGCTCCACGCGTTCAGCGCCCGATCGATCCGTGACACGGTGTTCTCGCGGCGCACGCTCGAGAACCGCTGGCTGTGGGGGGCGGTGCTGGTCTGCGTCGCGTTGCAGCTTGCCGCGGTGTACGTGCCCTTCCTCCAGGCGGTGCTGCGGACGGTGCCCCTCACGGCGGGCGACTGGGCCCTGGTCCTCGGGTTGTCGCTGGCGCCGGTCGCGGTCATCGAGGTCGTCAAGTGGGCCCAACGGCGGACGTTATCCTCGGCCCATGATGGATGAGGCTGCAGAGGTCCTCGACCTGCTCGACGAGCATGGCCATCCGACGGGCGAGACGAAGGCCCGCGCCGCCGTTCACCGCGACGGCGACTGGCACCGGGCGTTTCACCTGTGGGTGATGCACCCCGATGGCTACGTGCTGCTGCAGCGGCGCTCGCGGGCGAAGGACCTGGCGCCGGGCAAGGTCGACGTGAGCGTGGGTGGGCACCTGCGCGCGGGCGAGATCTGGCTCGACGCCCTGCGCGAGGCGGAGGAGGAGATCGGCCTGGAACTGCGTCCCGGCGACGTCGAGCTGCTCGGGACGGCGCGCTCGGAACGGGCGTACCCCGACGGTGCGCTCGACCGGGAGTTCCAGGACGTGTACGCGGCTGTCGTGGAGGGGCGGGAGCTGTCGGACTACCCCCTGCGCTGCGACGAGGTGGCGGTGCTCTACGAGGCGCCGCTCGCGCGCCTGATCGAGCTCTTTCGCGACGGCCGCGCGCTGCCGGTGGCCGGCTGGGACTGTCAGCAGCGCCGCAACGACGCGCTGTTGGTGCCGGAGGACCTGAT
>CAZJUA010000149.1:0-6956 GCA_964549045.1 uncultured bacterium
CCGAGGGGGTGGCCGGCCATGCCGGCGTCGCGCCAGAGGACGGCGACCTCCTCGCCGTCGTCCGGGCCGAGCGGGGCGATGCGGATGTGGCTCACGGGCCTTCCGGCGCGCGCAGGTCGAGCGCGACGCGGTAGCGATCGCCGCGGTAGGCGGAGCGGACGTACTCGAACGGCTGGTCCTCCGGGTCGAAGGTGGTGCGCTCCAGCGCCAACACGGGATCGAACGCGCCGATCTCGAGCAGGGTCCGCTCGCGTCGCTGCGGCAGGCGGGCGCTGATCGTCTGGCGCGCGCGCTGCGGCACCACCCCGAAGCGCCGCTCGAGGGTGCGGTAGAGGCTGCCGTCGCGCTCGAGATCGGCCGCCTCGAGGGGGAGCAGCGACGGCCGCAGGTAGGCGTGCTGCAGGGACAGCGGCGCGCCGTCGGCGGTCCGCAGGCGGGCGATGCGCAGGACCTTGTCGCCGACGGTGCAGTGGAGGGCCTCGGCGACGTCGGCGTCGGCCTGGACCGGGCCGAACTCCAGCACCCGCGCCCCGGGCCGGAAGCCCAGGTGGCGTGCCTCGTCGGTGAAGCCGATGACGCGGTCGATCGTCTGCTCCAGCCGGCGCGGGCGGACGTAGGTGCCCGAGCCATGGCGTGGCTCCACCAGTTCGTCCTCCTCGAGTTCGCCGAAGGCCCGGCGCACCGTCATGCGCGAGAGGCCAAGGGCGCCCGCGAGATCGCGTTCGCTCGGCAGCGCGGCGCCCGCGGTCCACGAGCCGGCGCCGATCAGCGCGGACAGCTGGTCGCGGAGCTGGAGGTACGCGGGGGTGGGGAGCGCCTTGTCGATGCGCAGCCTCGCTGCCAGGTCCCGGGCGTTGATCTGGGCGGCGCTGGCGTGCTCGGTCATCGGGTTCCCCCAGGCTGGCTGCGTTGCGGACGAATGCGGTGCATTGGAGTATACCACTCGTGCACCAATCGGCGCAACGGCGCCGGATCGGCGTCGGGCGGCCCGGCGCGAGCGACTTCCCTGACGCACGCGACTCGTCCGTCACCGTGCTCCCTCGGTACCTAGCCGCTAGACGGTGGTCCTGAAGTGGACTATGCTGGGAACGTTCACCCGAACAGGAGGTCCGCGCATGTCAAGACGCATCCTCGCCCTACTCCTCGTCGCCGCCCTGGCGCTCTCCGCCGTCGGCCTGGCCCAGACGAAGACCGTCGACTACCCCGGGCTCGGCATGGTCGCCGGCACCCCGGGCGGCTCCCTGACGCTCGCCCTGGGCGACAGCCCGCCGCGATTCTTCTACTACGGCGAGATCAGCGCGATCAGCCAGGCGCTCACCATGCAGATGTTCGACACGCTGATCGACCTCGACCTCGAGACCTACGAGCTCGTCCCCGGCCTGGCGCGGGACTGGACCGTGTCCGACGACGGCACCGTCATCACGCTGCACCTGCGCGAGGGCGTGGCCTGGCACGATGGCACGCCCTTCACCGCCGACGACGTGGTCTTCACGTTCGAGCAGATCGTCATGAACCCCGAGGCGCGCGCCGGCGACGCCGCCAGCTTCATCTTCACGGTGGGCGGGGAGCAGCGGCAGGTCGAGTTCGCCGCCCCCGACGCGAACACCGTCGTCATCACCCTGCCGGCCCCCTCGGCCGCCTTCCTGCTCTTCCTGCGGTCGTTCTACATCATGCCCAAGCACAAGCTGCTGCCCTTCTCGGTCGAGGGCGGCGCGCAGCCGGCCGACATCAACGACGCCTGGCCCACCGACGTCGCCCCGAGCGAGGTCGTCGGCACCGGCGCCTTCCGCCTCAGCGAGTACGTCCCCGGCCAGGTCGTGCGCCTGGTCAAGAACTGGAACTACTGGCGCGTCGACGATGCGGGGACGCCGCTGCCGTACCTCGACGGGCTCACCTACCTGATCGTCCCCGGCACGGACGCCCAGGTCGCCCAGTTCCTGGCCGGCAACCTCGACCAGCTCAACATCTCGGGAGGGCAGTTCCCCGACTTCAAGAGCCGCGAGCTCGCCGGCGCCGGCTTCAGCGTCGTCGCGGCCCGCGCGCTGTTCGGCTCCCCGCCCCACCTCGCGTTCAACTTCGACGCCGCCGACCCCGAACTGGCCTCGGTCTTCGGTGACCACGAGTTCCGCCAGGCGATGGAGTACGCGGTCGACCGCATGCGCGTGATCGACGACGTGTACAACGGCCTCGCGGAGATCCCGGGCACGCCGACGGCCCCGGTCAACGGCGCCTTCTACGAGGACACCACCGACCTCATGCGCATGTACGACCTGGAGGCCGCCGCCGCCGCGCTCGACGCGCTGGGCCTGGTCGACACGAACGGCGACGGCGTGCGCAACATCAGCGCGACGCGCGAGCTCGAGTTCACGATGACCTACGGCAACGACTCGGCCACCTGGACCGACATCGCCACGATCATCCAGAACGACTTCGCCGAGATCGGCGTCGAGGTCAACCTGCAGGGGATCCAGTCGAGCCAGCTCCTCGGCACCGGCCTCTCGGGCGACTACGAGGCGATCCTCGTCGCGCTCGGCAACCTGCCCGACCCCGAACTGCGCAAGCCGATCTGGCAGCCCGGCGGCTCGCTGTACTACTGGCACCGCAGCACCCAGCCGGCGGCCCAGGGCGACCTGCCGAACTTCGACGCCATGGCGGACTGGGAACGCCGGATCTACGAGATCTTCGACACCGGCACCACCAACATGGACGCCGAGTCGCGGGCCGCGAACTACCGCGAGTGGCAGCGCCTCAACGCCGAGTACGTCCCGGTGATCATGATCGCCAAGCCCGGCAACGTCGCCGCGGTCTACGACCACGTCGGCAATTACGTCTACAACCTGGGCGTGATCCCGGGCTACAACCCCGTCCCGCACTACTTCCGGAAGTAGGTGTGTGTTGGGGGATGCCTGGCGGCATCCCCCAACACCTGGCAGTTCGGGTCACCCTGCGGGTGACCCGAACTGCACCGGTCCCCGGCCTCGGCGCGAGGCCGACCGCTGACCGCCGACCCCTCGCGCGACCCGAGGATCGCGCCCGCCCCACGCCCGAACTGCACCGACGCCCAAACCCCGAGCGTCGCCGTAGCCCGGCCTCCGACGCGCCTCGCGCCCCACCGACCGCGCGCGCCCACCGCCCCCGAACCCCGCCGACGGCGCACCCCACGCCCCCGGAGCGACCCGTGCTCGTCTATCTGATTCGCCGCATCTTGGTCATGATCCCGACGCTGCTGCTGGTGTCGGTCATCTGCTTCGCCGTCATCCAGCTGCAGCCCGGAAGCTTCGCCGACCGCTACCTCGAGGACCCTCGCTTCACCCCCGAGACGGTCGAGCGCCTCAACGCGCAGCTCGGCCTCGACAAGACGCCGGTCGAGCAGTACCTCATCTGGATGCGCGGCATCGTCACCCGGCTCGACTTCGGCTTCTCCTTCTTCGCCAACCGACCGGTCTCAGGCATCATCGGCGAGCGTCTGGCGTGGACGGTGGTCATCGCCGGCGTCACCCTCGGCTTCGCCTGGCTGGTCGCCGTGCCGCTCGGCATCGTCGTGGCGCTGCGCAAGAACGGCTTCACCGACGCCGTGGCCAGCTTCGTCGGCTACATCGGCCTGGCCGTGCCCGACTTCCTCGTCGCGCTGCTGCTCATCGCGTTGGTGCTGGCCTACGGCGGCACCAACGTCGGCGGGCTGTTCAGCGCCGAGTACCTCGGCGCGCCGTGGAGCTGGGGGAAGATCGTCGACCTCCTCAACCACCTGTGGATCCCGGTGCTGGCGATCGGCACCGGCGGCATCGCGCAGGTCATGCGCCAGATGCGCGCCAACCTGCTCGACGTGCTGAACGCCGACTACGTTCGGACCGCCAAGGCCAAGGGCCTGCATCCGCGGCGCGTGACGTACCGGCACGCGGTGCGCACGGCGATCAACCCGCTGGTGTCGATGGCCGGCCTGCAGCTCCCGGAGCTGATCAACGGCACGATCATCGCCAGCATCGTGCTCAACCTCCCCACCATCGGGCCGCTCCTCTACACTTCGCTCCTGAACAAGGACCAGTACGTCGCGATGACGCTGCTGCTCTTCGCCAGCCTGCTGCTGATGATCGGCAACCTGCTCGCCGACCTGGCGCTGGCCTGGGTCGACCCCAGGATCCGCTATGGCTGACGCGCAGCGCCCCGCGGCCGTCGGGGGTGCCGGCGGGCCCGACGGCGCGCCGGGCCCGGGCGGGAGCACGCTGGCGCGGCACGCCCGCAAGGGCCCGCGCTCGAAGGCATGGCGCCGCTTCACCGCCTCGCGCACCGGCGTCCTCGGCGCCTGGCTCCTCGTCGCGCTCTACCTCGTCGCCCTGCTGTCGCCGTTCCTGGCGCCCCACGGGATCACCGTGCAGCACCGCGGCACCGTCTACCAACCGCCCCACGCGCTGCGCGTCTGGCACGAGGGCCGCCCGGCCGCGCCGTTCATCTACCCGCTGGTCGTCGAACGCGACCCCGTCACGTTCCGCCGCTTCTACGCCGAGGACCGCAGCCAGCGGCTGCCCCTGCGCCTGTTCGTGGAGGGCGACCGCTACCGCCTCCTCGGCTTCTGGGAGCTGGACGTGCACCTGTTCGGCGTCGCGGGGGGCGACTGGTTCCCGCTCGGCACCGACCGCTTCGGGCGCGACCTGCTGTCGCGCATCCTGGTCGGCTCGCAGGTCTCGCTGACGGTGGGCATCATCGGCATCCTCATCAGCTTCTCGATCGGCATCGTCGTCGGCGGCGTCTCCGGCTACTACGGCGGCTGGATCGACAACGCCATCCAGCGGCTGCTCGAGGTGCTGCTGTCGTCCCCCCGCCTGCCGCTGCTGCTGGCGCTGGCGACGGTGATCCCGCCCGCCTGGCCGTCCACCTACGTCTACCTGGGGATCGTGGCCGTGCTGGCGTTCATCGGCTGGGCCGGCCTGGCGCGCGTCGTGCGCGGCCAAGTGCTCGCCGCGCGCGAGATCGAGTACGTCCAGGCGGCGCAGGCGCTCGGCGCCCGCGACCTGCGCATCGTGCTGCGCCACCTGCTACCCAACCTGACCTCGTACCTCGTCATCGCCGCCACGCTCGCGCTGCCCGGCTACATCCTCGGCGAGTCGGCGCTCTCGTTCCTCGGGCTCGGCATCAAGGAGCCGATGACCTCCTGGGGGCTGCTGCTGGCCGACGCGCAGTCGTTCGAGGCGCTCTCGCTGTACCCTTGGCTGCTGATCCCGGGGGCACTGATCGTGCTCTCGGTCCTCGCCTTCAACTTCGTCGGCGACGCGCTGCGCGACGCCTTCGACGTCCGCAGCCGGTAAGCCGGAGCCCACCAGGAGGTCCCATGCACCCGCCGCTGCTCGTCGACCTGCAGGGCACCGAGCTCGACGCCGAGGAGCGCGCGCTGCTGGCGCGGCCGGGCGTAGCCGGCGTGTGCCTGTTCAGCCGCAACCTCGCCGACGTCGCGCAGGCGCGCGCGCTGGTCGCGGAGACGATCGCCGCCGCCGCTCGACCGCTGGTCATCGCCATCGACCAGGAGGGCGGCGGCGTCGTGCGCCTGCAGGGCGTCGCCGTCGCGCCGTCGGCGATGGCGCTCGGCGCCGTGGACGACCCGGCCCTGACCGAGCGGCTCGGCGCCGCCACCGGCCGCGGGCTGCGCGCCATCGGCGTCAACGTCGACTTCGCGCCGGTGGCCGACGTGCAATCGAACCCCGGCAACCCGATCGTCGGCGACCGGTCGTTCGGCGCCGACCCGGACTTGGTCGGCCGCCACGTCGCCGCCTTCGTGCGCGGCCTGCAGGCCACCGGCGTCGCCGCGACCATCAAGCACTTCCCCGGCCACGGCGACGTGGCGATCGACTCGCACCTCGCGCTGCCGCGGCTCGACGCGGACGTCGCCCGCCTCGAGGCGCTCGAGTGGCCCCCCTTCGCCGCCGGCATCGACGCCGGCGCGGCGGCCGCGATGAGCGGCCACCTGCTGGTGCCGGCCCTCGATCCCGAACTGCCGGCCACCCTCTCCCGCGCGATCCTCGTCGGCGCGCTGCGCCAGCGCCTCGGCTTCGAGGGCCTGCTGTTCACCGACGCCCTCGACATGCGCGCCATCGCGGACGGCTGGGGCATGCCGGAGGCGGCGGTGCTGGCGATGGCCGCCGGGGTCGACGTGCCGGTCGTCTGCAACGGCGACCCGGTCCTCTACCACGGCATGCTCGACGCGCTCGAGGCCGCGGCCGCCGACGGCCGGCTCACGACCGCGCGCGTCGCCGAGGCGCGCTCGCGCCTCGACCTTCTGCTGGCGGCCTACCCGAGCGCGCCCCTCGACCTCGACGCGAGCGTCCTGGAGGCGGACGCCGCCACCGAGGCCGAGGCCGCCCGGCGGGCCGTCGCGGTCCTGGGGGCGCCGCCGATCGTGCGCCCCGGCGCCGCCGTGGCGCTCTTCGGGCGCCCGTCGGAGGTCACCTCGGGGGCCAGCGACGCCGCCCGCCCGGTGGCGGCGCTCGTCGACGCCCTCGAGGAGGCGGGCGTGCCCGTCCGCTGGGCGACGACGGCGGCCGACCTGGCCCTCGCGCTCGCCGGCGCCCAGGCGGCGATCGTTGCCACCAGCGAGCGGCGGCCGCTCGACGCGGCCGCGATCGACGGCTACCGCACCGCCTTCGACCTCGCCCGCGAGGCCGGCGTGCCGGCCGTGCACGCGGCGCTGTGGAACCCCGCGCACGTGGGCGTCCTCCCGGGGCCGGCCGTCGTGCCGTTCGGGTTCCGCCGCGCCAGCGCGGCCGCCGTCGCCGCGGTCCTGCTGGGCGCCGAGGCGACCGGCGAACCGCCGGTTCCGCTCGCGCCCTGGAGCGGGGCGTGAGCGCCGGGCCCGCTGGGCCCGCTGGGCCCGCGGGGCCCGCTGGGCCCGCTGGGCCCGCGGGGCCGGCATGGGTGGTCGGCGTCGACGGCGGCGGCACCCGCGGCCGCGCCTGGATGGCGCCGGCCGA
>CAZJUA010000150.1:0-2278 GCA_964549045.1 uncultured bacterium
GCTGACGGCCACCGCCCCGCACGACGAAGCCCCGCCGATGGCGGGGCTTCCTCTTGGAGCCAATGGTCAGATTCGAACTGACGACCTGCCGATTACGAATCGGCTGCTCTACCGCTGAGCTACATTGGCGCGGCCGTGGAGGCGCCCGGGGGCGCCTCGTTGGCGGCTGGTGGCCAAGGGCAGATTTGAACTGCCGACACCACGATTTTCAGTCGTGTGCTCTACCAACTGAGCTACTTGGCCATCTGGCGGAGCGGACGGGATTTGAACCCGCGACCTTCTGCGTGACAGGCAGATATGCTAACCGCTACACTACCGCTCCGCGACCACACCCAGCACCGTCCAGCACGAGCATCGCTTTGCCGGTGCGCAGGCGCGACCGCCAGGATACCCGTGCCGCACGCGGGGTGTCAACGGAGCGCCGGCGACACCGCGTCATCGTTCGCGACCCGAGCCACCGGCGCCGAGGCGGCCACCGGCGAACGCTCCCCGCGCCGGCCGCGCAGGGACGCGACCGCGTCGGCGATGCCCCGCACCCCGTAGCCCAGCTCGTCGTGCTGTCGCGCCGGATCACCGTGCGGCACGTGGACGTCGTCGATGCCGAGCCGACGCAGCGGGACCTCGAGCCCCGCGTCCGCCAGGAACTCGGCGACGGCGGCGCCCATGCCGCCGGCCAGCATGTGGTCCTCGACGGTTACGATGGGGACGCCGGCATCGGCCCAGCGCACCAGCAGCTGCTCGTCGAGCGGCTTCAGGAAGCGTGCGTTGACCACCGTGACGTCGGTCGTGCCGGCGACCGCCTCGAGCGCGTACCCCAACGTCACGCCGTACGCCAGGACCACCGCCGCGGCGTCCCGCGGCTCGGCGGGACCCGCCGCGACCTCCCAGCTGCCCCAGGGGACGGTGGGCCAGTCGTCGACCGCGCCCTCCGGGGCGGCGGCCACGGACCCGCGCGGCCAGCGGACCGCCACCGGGCCGCCGCGCTCGAGCGCGCCCTTGAGCAGCCCGCGCAGCTCGACGGCGTCCTTGGGCATCGCGATCGACAGGTTGGGGATCGGGCGCAGGTAGGCCATGTCGAACACGCCCTGGTGGGTCATCCCGTCGGCGCCCACCAGGCCGGCGCGATCGATGGCGAACACGACGTCGAGCGACTCCAGGGCGACGTCGTGGATCACCTGGTCGTAGCCTCGCTGCAGGAAGGTGCTGTAGATGGCCACGATCGGCTTCTCGCCGCGCAGCGCGAGGCCGGCGGCGGTCGTCACCGCCACGTCCTCCGCGATGCCGACGTCGAGGTAGCGGTCGGGGTGGGCCTTGCTGTAGCGCACCAGGCCCGACCCCTCGCGCATCGCCGGGGTGATGACCCAGACGCGGTCGTCGTGCCCGGTCAGGGCGATCGCGGCGTCGCCGAAGGCGTCCGACCACTGGTAGCCCTTGCCCGCCGCCACGGGGTTGCTGGCGTCGTAGCGCGACGCGCCGTGCCAGGTGATCGGATCGGCCTCGGCGACGTCGTACCCCTTGCCCTTGCGGGTGAGGACGTGCAGCATCGTCGGCCCCTCGAGCTCGCGGATGTGCGCGAGGTAGAAGGCGACCTGCTCGACGTCGTGCCCATCGATCGGCCCCACGTAGCGGAGGCCCATCGCGTGGAACGGATTGTTGGACGCGGGGTCGAAGAAGCGGCGCGTGGCCTTCTTGGCCCGGCTGCCGAACTCGGCGAGGGGGGCCCAGAGATCGCGCAGTGCGGCCTTGCCGCGCGACTCGGCGCGCTGCAGCCAGGGCTGTACCTGCAGCCGTCGCATGAACTCGTTCAGGGCGCCGACGTTCTCGCTGATCGACATCTCGTTGTCGTTGACGATGATCGTCATGCGCGGCTTGAGGTGCCCGATCTGGTTGAGCGCCGCGAGGGCCATGCCGCCGGTGAGGGCGCCGTCCCCGATCACGGCGACGACGTCGTACGGTGCCGCGCGCGCGTCGCGCGCCAGTGCCATGCCGAGCGCGGCCGCGAGGCTGGTGCTGGCGTGCCCCACCGTCAGCGCGTCGTGCGGCGACTCGCTGGAGGTCGTGAAGCCGGCGGGCCCGCCATGTTGGCGGATTCGCCGCATGTGGTGACGCCGCCCCGTGAGGATCTTGTGGCCGTAGGTCTGGTGACCGACGTCCCACACGATGCGGTCACGCAGGCTGTCGTGGACGTGATGCAGCGCGACGGTCAACTCGACGGCACCGAGACTGGACGCGAGGTGGCCGCCAGTCTCCGAGCAGACGTCGATGATCTCGGCGCGCA
>CAZJUA010000151.1:0-9061 GCA_964549045.1 uncultured bacterium
GACGCCACGCCGAAGAAGCGCCACAGCTCACGAACCTTGAGCGACCGATCGCGAGTGGTCGCGACGAAGCCGAGGCGCGCGAGCTCGCGGTACGTCTCGAGGTCGACGAGTACCGACTCCCCGGCCACCTGCTCCCGCGCCAACGCGCGCGCCATCGTGAGCTGGTACTCCTCCTCCAACCCGGTCCAAACGTTGGCCGGCACTCCCGTCACACGCTCCAGCTGAAGCGCGGTCTCGGGTGTGATGCGCTTGGCGCCGCCGAGGATCTCGCTGACCATTTGCTCGGGTCGACCCATGCGCCGAGCGAGGTCTGCTTGCGACATCCCCAGGTCCGTGAGAACCTCCGCCAGGTACTCGCCCGGCGGAATCGCCAGATCCGAGTGCACCTGCACCTCAGTCGCCATAGTGGTTGGTCACCCCCTCGACTCGAACGACGTTCAGCTCGGGACCGCTCACCGTGAAGATCAGCCGGTAACGATCCGTCAGGTTGATCGCCCATTGCCCCGCACGCTTTCCTTGAAGCTCGTGGCACCGAAGCGGGCGCTGGGCCTTGAGGTCCTCGAGATGGCGGGACGCCTTGATGATGCCGATGCGCTGGACATAGCGGCGGCCGACTTCAGGACCGAACTGCCGGATAGCGCGAGCCGACTCCTCGTAGGCTCGCTGGAGCTTGCTTGACCTAAACGAGACCTTCAAGGGTGGACTCCGAATGCCGCTGTCCCCAGCCAACGCCGCCAACGGCCGTACCATCCGATCGCACCCTGGTCACGAACCAACGGTACAGCACCCCATCGCATGCGTCAACTTGCCTTCACCCCATGGGTGATGTCAAATGAACCTCAACCCGCCGATGTCGCGCCTTCATGCCACCCACGGCAGTGTGAACACGAAGCACGCGCCCCCGCCCCCGGCGGGAGCGCCTTCCTTCAGCTCGCGCGCGGGATCCCCCGCATCCTCCACCCAGATCTCGCCCCCCTGCCGCACCACCAACTCGCGCGCGATCGTCAGGCCGATGCCGCTCCCCTCGCCCTGCGCGGCCGCGCGCGCCGGGTCGCCGCGGTAGAGCCGGCGGAAGATCGCCTCGCGAAGCGCCTCGGGCACGCCGGGGCCCGTGTCGCGCACCTCGACGCGCGCGAACGCGCCGCTCAAGAGCGCGCGCACCGTCACGCGGCCGCCGGCCGGCGTGTACCGCAGCGCGTTGTCGAGCAGGTTCTCGAGCACCTGCGCGGTCCGGTTGGCGTCCGCGTTCACGCGGAGCTTGGTGGGGGCATCGACCGCCAGGGCCACGTCGCGCTCCTCGAAGCGCGCCCGGAAGGCCGCGGCGCTCTCGGCCACCAGGGCGGCGAGGTCCATGGGCGCGGCCACGACGGGCACCTGGCCCGCCTCCAGGCCGCTGAGCAGGCTGAGGTCCGCGACGAGGCGCTCGAGGCGCTCGGTCTGCCGACGCAACGCCGCCGAGGTGGGCGCATCGAGGCTGAACACTCCGTCCTCGAGCGCCTCGAGGTAGCCCCGCAGGTTCGACAGCGGCGTGCGCAGCTCGTGCGAGAGGTCGCTGAGCAGCTGCCGGCGGATCGATTCGCCCTGCTCGAGGGCCTCGGCCATCGTGTTGAAGCTGGCGGCGAGGTCGCCGATCTCGCCGGGGGCGTCGGCGTCGAGCCGTCGGTCGTAGCTCCCCTTGGCGATGGCCCCGCTCGCCTCGCGCAGGTCGGCGAGCGGTCCGACGACGCGCCGCGTGACCGTCCAGGCGACGACGGCGGCCACCAGGGTCGCGATCACCGCGGCCCAGGCCAGCGACTGGGTGAGGGCGCTGCGGTAGGCCTCGGCGAGGTCGGCGGCCATCGCCGCCATCGGGTCCGCGCCGTGGCCCATCATCGGGCCCATCGACCGCATGTGGCGATCCAGCAGGTAGGGCGCGAAGGCCTCGCCGGCCAGCAGCGCCGCCACCGCGGCCACCGCGACCACCACCAGGTAGGAGCCGAACACGCGCCACAGCAGGCTGCGCGACCGGCGGCGCACGGGCGGGCTCATCCGAGGGCGTAGCCGACGCCGCGCACGGTGCGCAGCAGGCCCTCGGCGCCCGCCGCGAGCTTCTGCCGCAGGTTGGAGACGTGCACGTCGACCACGCGGTCGACGCCGTCGAACGAGGGCCCCCAGACCCGCTCGATGAGCGCCTCGCGGGCGAACACGCGGCCGGGCGCGCGGGCGAAGGCGAGCAGCAGGTCGAACTCGAGCGTGGTCAGGGTCAGCTCGCGACCCGCGACGGCCGCCTGCCGCCGCGCCACGTCCAGCCGCAGGTCGCCGTGCTCGACGACCTCATCGGCCCGCTCGACGACCGCCCCCTCGCTGCGGCGGAGCACCGCCCGCACGCGCGCCACGAGCTCCCGCGGGCTGAACGGCTTCACCACGTAGTCGTCGGCCCCGACCTCGAGGCCGATGACGCGGTCGAGCTCGTCGGTGCGGGCGGTCAGCAGGATGACGGGCGTCGGCCGGGTGCGCCGCAGCTCGCGCAGCACCTCGAGGCCCGACATGCGCGGCAGCATCCAGTCGAGCACGACCAGCGCCGGCGTGTCGGCGAGCGCGCGCCGGAGGCCCGACTCGCCGTCGGACTCCACCGCGACCTCGAAGCCGTCGCGCTCGAGGTAGGCGCGGGCGACGCGCACGACGTCGGCGTCGTCTTCGACGATCAGGATGGTCTGGGCCAACGGCTCACCCCCTTGCTGGCAACCGTCGGTCCACCTGGTCGGCCGCCCCACGCCTTGGCTTGACGGCAGCTTGACACGCGCGGCACGCGGGCTGAACGGACGCCGCCTACGCTGCCCTCGAGGTGATCGCGATGATGATGGTTCCGTTCGGCATGGCGTGGGGTGGTGTGGGGGGCGTTCTGTGGCTGCTGTTGCTGCTCGTCCTGACGGTCGCCGCCGCCGTCGCTGCCGCGCGCGCCATGCTTCCGACCTCGAGCGCGACGTCGCGCACCGACCCCGCGCTCGACACGCTCAGGACGCGCTTCGCCAACGGCGAGATCGACGAAGAGGAGTACCGCCGTCGACGCGCAGCGCTCACCCGTTCCCCCCAAGGAGGACCCGCATGACCCGATTCGTCCGCACGACCCTCTCCCTGCTCACCGCACTGGCCCTGACCGCCGCCGTCGCCCAGGGCGCCGGCGGCGGCGCGCACCACGGCCACGGCGCCCCGAGTTCGGGCAGCATGTCCGGCGGCATGATGATGACCCCGCCCGCCGGCGGCATGGGCATGGGGCCCGGCGCGGGGCACGCGATGACCAGCGCCGCCGTCGACGAGCTGAGCTTCCTGCAGCACATGATCCCCCACCACCAGGAGGCGATCGACAGCGCGGCCGCGCTGCTCGAGGTGACGCGGCGGCCCGAGCTGCGCGCCCTGCTGGAGGACGTCATCGCGATCCAGGCCGCCGAGGTGGCACTGATGCGCGGGTGGATCGCCGAGGGGTACCCCGGCGAGCCGGAGGAGATGGACTACGTTCCGATGATGCGCGACCTCTCCGGCGCCTCGGTGGCTGACCGCGAGCGCGCCTGGCTCGAGGACATGGTCATGCACCACATGATGGCCGTGCACGACGCGCGATCGCTGCTGGTGGGCGGCTGGGCCACGCGGCCCGAGGTCGCCCAGTTGGCGGTCGACATCATCCAGGGCCAGATGGCCGAGATCCACCTGATGCGCGGCTGGCTGGCGGCCTGGTTCGGTGGTGATGCCACCGCCATGGGTAGGGGCGGCATGGGCATGGGCGGCATGGGCATGCACGGCGCCCAGGGCGCCGCCGCCGGCCGCGGCCCGGCCCCCTTCGACGCCAGCGCCGTCGAGGCGCTCGCCCGGGCATTCCTGGCCGGCGCCGGCGGCGGCGACGTCGTCGAGCTCCACGGCCCGACCGTCACCTTCCACGTCGCGGTTCTGGTCGACGGCGTCGAGCGCGCCTTGGTGGTGGACGCCTCCACCGGCGAGGTGCGCTGGGACGACGAGCGCTGAACGGCCCATGACGAACGGAACCGGCCGGGGGTGCCCCAAAGCGGAGCACCCCCGGCCGGTTCATCTGGATCGCGCTCGCCGTTGTCCCGGCGGCCACCGCTGGGACCGCAGGTCGGCGGCCAGGACGCTGTCGGCCATATAACCCTCCCCAGGTGGGGTAGGATTACGATCCGGACGACGGAAGGAGCAGCACATGCCCCGACCCCAGGACGACGCGCCGCACCACCACGAGCCGCACGCGGCCGCGCACGGCGCTCATGCGAGCGGCCACGGCGACCACGACGCCCACCAGGGCCACACGCCCGAGGCGTTCCGCCGCCGCTTCTGGTGGGCGCTGGCGCTCACCGTGCCGGTCGTCGTCTGGTCGGAGCACGTGCAGGCGCTGATCGGCTACCGCGCCCCCGCCTGGCCGGGCACCGGCTTCCTCGGTCCGGTCCTCGGCACCGCGGTCTTCGCCTTCGGCGGCTGGGTCTTCCTGCAGGGCGCCGCGCGCGAACTGCGCGCCAGGCTGCCAGGGATGATGACGCTGATCGCGCTGGCGATCTCGGTCGCCTTCGCCTTCTCCTGGGTCGTCGAACTCGGCGGGGTGCAGGCCGAACCGCTGTGGTGGGAGCTGGCCACGCTGGTCACGATCATGCTGCTGGGCCATTGGATCGAGATGCGCTCGGTCGTTCAGGCCCAGGGCGCCCTGCAGGAGCTCGCGAAGCTGCTACCCGACAGCGCCACCCGCCTGACCGACGACGGCGAGGAGACGGTGCCGGTGGACGAGCTCCGGGTGGGCGACGTCGTCCTGGTGCGCCCGGGCGAGAGCGTGCCGGCCGACGGGGTGGTGCGGCGGGGGGCGAGCGACCTCGACGAGAGCATGCTCACCGGCGAGTCGCGGCCGGTGAAGAAGCGCGAGGGCGACCGGGTGATCGCCGCGACCATCAACGGTGGTGGATCGCTCCGCGTCGAGGTCACCGGCACCGGGGAGAACACCCAGCTCTCGGGCATCATGCGGGTCGTCGCGGAGGCCCAGACCTCCAAGTCCCGCGCCCAACACCTGGCCGACCGCGCGGCCCGGCTGCTGACGGGGGTGGCGATCGGCGCGGGGATGCTCACGCTGGTGGTGTGGCAGTACCTGGGCGCGTCGCTCGACTTCACGGTCGTGCGCGTGGTGACGGTCCTGGTGATCGCCTGCCCGCACGCCCTCGGGCTCGCGGTGCCGCTGGTGGTCTCCATCTCGACCACCCTGGGCGCGCGCAGCGGCCTGCTGGTGCGCGACCGCCGCGGTCTCGAAGAGGCCCGCAACCTCGACGCGGTGATCTTCGACAAGACCGGGACCCTGACCCTGGGCGAGTTCCGCGTGATCGAGGTGACGACCTCCGACGCGACGACCGAGGAGGAGGCACTGCGCATCGCTGCCGCCGTGGAGTCCGACTCCGAACACCCCATCGCCCGGGGCATCGTGCGGACGGCGGAGGAACGCGGGCTGACGCTGCCCGCCGCCGACGGCTTCCGGGCCATCGCGGGGCAAGGCGTCGCCGCCTCGGTCGACGGCCGCGCCTACCTCCTGGGCGGACCCGCCCTCCTGCGGTCCGAGGAGGCGCAGGTCGCTGACCGGCTCCAGGACGCCGCCGACGCGGCGGCGGCGAGGGGCCAGGCCGCCATCTTCCTGCTCCACGAGGGCCGGACCCTGGCGGTGTTCGCCGTGGCCGACGCCATCCGCGAGGAGAGCCGCGAGGCGGTCCGCGCCCTCCACGAGCGCGGCATCGAGGTGGTGATGCTCACCGGCGACGCCGCCACCGTCGCCCGGCGTGTACCGGCGATGTAACACCGAGCCGCTACCCTCCCGCATCGCTCGATCGACGCCCCGCGTGGGCACGTCGACGGGCGCGAAGGGAGACGAGATGGCGCGACGTTTCTCGGCTGCGGCACGCACGCGCGCGTTGGCGCTGGCGCTGGCCTGGTTCCTGGTGGCGGTCCTCGCCGCGTGCGGGTCCCCGGCGCCGCCAGGGGTGGACCCGTTCCTGCAGGGCGTCGAGCCGTTCGGAGGTCCGTTCCCGAGCTCGGCCCGCATCGTGACCCTCGACGAGATGAAGGCGTTGGCCCAGCACGAGGGGTTCCGTTGGGTGAGCCTCGCCGAGTGGGAGCGGCAGGCGGCGGCAGCGGCGGCCCGCTACGCGGCCGACCTCGCGGCCGCCGCCGCCTGGGTCGCCGAAGAGCCCGACATGGCGTGGCTCCTGGAGGTGCCCGAGGCGGGTGACGACCTCTACTACCTGCCCACCGGCGAGCCCGTCCTGTTGATCGAGACCGAGGAGGGCTTCGTCACCGAGGTCCTGCTGCAGCGGCACGCGGACGTGGTGGCGGAGGCGCTGGAGGCACGCGAACGCCTCTCCGACCCGGTGGAGCTGCGGCGCGCCTACGGCTTCGGTTGGGCGGCCGCACCGGCCGAGGTCCGCACGGGCCTCCCGTCACCGCAGAGCCTCGGATCCAGCGGCGTTCAGGCGCTGCGCGATGCGCTCGCGGCGCTCGAAGGGGCGCTCGCCGGGAACGAAGCCGCGCAGCTGGCCGCCGAGCGAGCCATGTTCCTGGCGGCCCACGGGCTGCCGGCGGACACGGAGGGGTGGTTGCTGCCGTCGTCGCTCGACGACGCCCGACCGCCGGGCTACACCTCCAATCCCCTCCACGAGATCGGAAGCGCCGACCTGTACGATCGGACGTTCACGACCGAGGACTTGATCTACGGCTTGCAGACGATGGTGAACGTCCGGAGTTCTCCCTGCGCGTACCACGACAACGGGCTCCAGGCGAACTACTGGTACCCGCAGAAGTACTACCAGACGACCGTGAAGGCGCAGGGGAAGCGCGGGTCGTGCGTCGCGTTCGCGCTCACCTCGGCCCTCGAGAGCAACGTGGCGATCCGCGAGAACCGATGGGTCAACCTCTCCGAGCAGCGGCTCTACTACGACATCAAGGCCGTCTGGCAGCCCAGGGACTTCGGCGACGGAGCGTTCACGTACCAGGCCGCCGTGGCGCACGCCGAGAGCTCCGGGCTGGGCTACGAGTCCACCTGGCAGTACAACCCGTCCTGGTATCGCGGCGAGGGGTCCTCCTACACATCCTCGTGCGGTTACGGTTTGACGTCCTTCACCATCGGAGTCGGGCGGGGCCTCCCGTACGATCAGGCCTGCTCGGACACCACCCACCAGGCGGAGATCGTCTGTGTTGCCAGCGCAGGGGTGTGTGGCTACTTCCCCGAGCCTGGATCCGGCGCGAGCGGACCCACCTACCGCCTGCGGTCGCCCACCAAGCTCTATGGGTCGGGGCCGCTGCTGCCGGTCGAGACCATGCGCGCGTTGCTCCGCGACGGCCACCCGATCGTCGTCAGCCTGAGGGTGGACACGCGGTTCAAGTTCCCGAGCCAGGGGTACGTCACACCAACGACGGGGCCCACCAAGGGCTACCACGCCGTCCACGTGGTGGGGTTCGTGCCCGCCGCGGCCATCCTGCATGACCCGACCGCCTCGGCCAACCGCAAGGAGCGCGCCGCCGCCAGCGGGGGCGGGTTCTTCGTGATCAAGAACTCCTGGGGCTGCTCGGGTGACGGTGGCTACTGGTACGTGCCTGTCGCGTGGGCGCGCCAGCAGTTCATCGACGTGACCGTCTTCGACCGCGGTCCCGCGCCCAACTACGGCCTTCTGCCACCGACGATCGACATCGTCGCGCCAGAGAACAACGCCAGCTTCCACGTCTCGCCGCTCCTGACCGTCACCTTCCAGGCCGAGGTCAGCGACCCCAAGGACCCCAGCTGCTGCGACGTGCGCTGGACGAGCAGCGTCGACGGCCACCTCGGGCACGGCACGACGCTCACCGTCGACTTCGGCGGCGCCGAGCCCGGCGCGCGCAGCATCACCGCCACCGCCACCAACGCGGCCGGCCTGACCGCTAGCTACGTCATGCAGATCGTCCTCACCACCAGCGCGCCGAACGTGACCATCACCTCGCCGCCCAAGGAACCCGATCCGTTGATCCAGACTCGCCTCTACGCCGGGCTGTCGTACCTCTTCGCCGCCGAGGAGTTCAGCCCGCTCAACGCGCCGCAGCCGTGCAGCGCCTACACGTGGACCAGCACCCGCGCCGGCGAGGGACCGTGGAGCGGCTGCAGCCCCACGATCAACTTCGACACGACCGGCGGGCGCCTCATCATCCTGAGGGTGACGAACCCTCAGGGGCAGCAGGGCCAGGACTCGATCCGCATCGCCGTCGACGAGCTGCCGCCCGACGGCCCGCCCGTCGTCACCATCCTGAGTCCGGCATCCGGCAGGGAGTACTTCGTCGGGGACGAAGCGATCCTGCGCTTCGACGCCCTCGATCCGGCCGGCGGCAAGCCCACCATGAACGACGTGGTCTGGCGCATCCAGCAGCCCGGCGGGCCGGTCAAGACGATCACCGTCCAGAGCCGCACGATCTTCGACGCCCCCGGACGGCCCGGCCGGCCGACCTACCACTTCGTCCCCAGCGACTACGTCACGCCCAGCTGCTTCCCGACCTTCAACCCGGCGAACGCCGCCACCCTCCGCCTCAGCTACACCAACGCCCTCGGCCTCACCGGCTTCGCGGACGCCAAGCTCTTCGTCTCGCTGCCGCCCGACCCGTGCGTGAACTGACGGCGGAAGTGCCACCGGCGCCACCGCGCCGGGAACGCGAGGCGTGCCCCAGGCCGGCGCGCACGTGGACTCCACGGTGAGCACGTCGGCCAGGTGGCACGCGATCTCGCGGTCGGCCGGAGGCCAGCGCTGAAGGCGGCCAGCGTCAGGCTCTCCGCGCCCGCCCACAAGGCCAGCCTCCCGGCACGATCTCGCGTCCAGCACGAGGTCGCCGGAGTCGTGCGAGTTCCGTAAGTTGACGCCCCCCATCATGACCCTCGTAAGCACGCGACCGACGCAGACAGCGCGGTCGATACCCTTCGGGAGCGATGAAGTCTCAGCCTTCTATGAGGCGGCCGCGGTTTGTCAAGGGGGGGTTCGTGTTGTTCTTGCATGGTGATCCCGCCCGGTTGATGGGTCGTGGTGCTTGGGTTGTT
>CAZJUA010000152.1:0-6344 GCA_964549045.1 uncultured bacterium
CGCGAGGCGAGCTCTAGCCTGGACGAGGCCGTCCGCTACCGCAACTACCGGGCGATCGCCGACATTCTCGACCGCGACGTGCCGTTCGCGCCCATGTACCAGAGCACGGAGTTCTACGGCGTGCGCGCCGGCATCCGGTGGCAGCCGCACCCCAACTTCTACCTCGACCTGAGGCCCGGTCAGTTCGCCTGGGAGGGCTGAGCGTGGGCCTGATCGTGCTGATGATCGACGGCCTGTCGGCCGACACGTTCGCGCGGGACCGCGGCCGCATGCCGCACCTGGCGTCGCTCGCGGAGCGAGGCACCGAGGTCGTCGCTCTCGGCGCCGAGGTCCCCGGCACCTCGCTGCCGGGACGCACCTCGATCCTCACGGGCGTCACCAGCGACGTCAGCGGCGTGTACGGGAACATGGTCTGGAACGGCGACCGGTTCCGCTACGCCACCCCCGACGACGTCCGTGTTCCGACGCTCGTGCGGCGAGCGACCGACGCCGGCCTCCGCACGGCGAGCGTGGGCATGGGCATGGTGCGGCCCGAGGACGCGACCGTCTTCGTCCGCCCCTGGTGGGTGGGCGCCTTCATCCAGCGCGCGCGCGACGCCGAACCGACCCCGGCCGAGGCGGCATGGCTGCGGGTCGTCGAACACCACGACCCGGCCGGCAACCTCGCGGCCGCCGCCGAGTGGGCGGGCGTGCCCGCAGGCTTCGATCCGCCGCCCGCCGACGCCTCCGCCCGTGCGCTCGCCGGGTTCCTCGGGGACCAGCGGGTCGGTCAGTGGGTCGGTGCGCTGGCGACCTCGCCGGACGCGCCCGACGTGATCTTCGCCGAGTCGCTGATGACCGATGCAATCCAGCACCGCGCCGGCTACCGCAGCGACCTCGCCCTGTGGTCGATGAGCGTCGCCGACGCCTGGGTCGGCGACATCTTGGCGCGCCTGCGCGCCGGCGGCGTCGAGGACCGCTACGACGTGGTCGTCCTGTCGGACCACGGCCACGGACCGATCGAGCGCGCCCTGCGCCCCGACGTGCTCCTGCCGGGGCTCCGCTTCCAGAGCGAGGGGGGCCTGCTCCACTTGGCCCCGCGGGACGCCGGCGAGGCCGAACGCGCGCGCGACGTCCTGTCGGAGCACGGTGTGGTGCCGTACGACAGTGCCCACGTGCCCGCCGACGTCCGCGCCGAGGTCCTGACGTTCCTCGCACCCGACGGCATGAGCTTCGAGCACGACGCCGATATCCCAGCAGACGGACCCTTGGCGGCACCCAAGAACCTGTCCAGCCATGGTGTGCGCCCTGGGCACCCATCCGACGACCGCTTCCTGGTCCTGGCAGGACCATCGATCGTGCGCGGCCGTATCGAGCGGGCGGAGGCGCGCGACGTGGCGCCCACCCTCGCTTCGTTGGCCGGCCTGTCCCTCGACACCTACGCGGGCAAGCTGCTCCTGGAGGCCTGAGGTGATGTCGTTGCCCGCCAACGGAGCGGTCGGCCCACGGTTCCTGGACCTACCGGGCATGGTCAACGCGCGCGACCTGGGAGGTTGGCCCGGCCGAGACGGAACCCCCACGGCGTTCGACCGCGTGTGGCGGTCGGATGCACCCGTACGCGCCGACCGCGCCACGATCGACACCATGTTCGAACGCGGTGTCCGGACAGTGCTCGACCTCCGCACGGAGCACGAGCGCGAGGCCGACCCGAGCCCCCTCGAGGCGGATGCGCGCTTCAGCGTCCTGCACATCGACCTGATGGCGCCGGTCGCCGCCTCGATTCGACGCGGTGCGTTCGTCGGGAATCCCCTCGATCTCGAGGCGCACTACGCCGCCATGCTCGACGTCGCCCGTGACCGTCTGGTCATGGCGTTCGAGCATCTGCGGGAGGGCCTCGAACGCGGCATCTCGCTGGTGCATTGCACGGCCGGAAAGGACAGGACCGGCGTGCTCGCCGCCGTCCTGTTGCGCGCGAGCGGGGTCGCCCCGGAGACGGTGGCGCACGAGTACGCCCTGACCCACGACCGTATCGAGACGCTGCGTCCACGGCTCCTGGCGGCGGGTGCGAGCTTGGGCATCCCGGCCGAGCACTACGCACCCATGCTGCGGGCGGATCCGGCCACCATGCGCGCCACCCTCGACGGGGTCGATGACCGGCTACTGCGGGAGGCCGCCGGAGTCCTCGACGGGGCTTGACCCGCCCAAGCCCCGCCACACCGCTTGAGCCAGCACGATCACGGATCGCCCCGTGCCGCTTCGCCCTGCCGGATCCGGCCGCCCGCGGCCACCGATCTCCACTTGGAACCGAACCAGGGGGTCGCCAAGGGGCCTCCTGGAAGCCAGGCCTCGGACTCCAGCGGCCCGCAACCCGAGGCCACTCGCGACGCGCGCAGCGTCGCGACCTCACCGTCGCCGATCGATATCTCCCAGACGTCGACGCCCCCCCGCTCGTGCGCCCGGCTCACCCCGTCCTCCCACACCAGCCGGCCCGCCGCGCGGCCCTCCGCGTCCGGGAAGCAGAGCCAGCGGATCGGCGGCGGCGCCACGCCCGCGCCGCCCGCGAGCCACGCGGGGACGACCTCGTCTGCCTCGACGGGCACGTCCGCCAGCGGCAGCGCGTGCCCCTCGCGCAGCAGCCACACGGGACGGCCGAGCGGCGCCTCGAGTTCCGCCTCGGCGTCGCCGTCCCACACGCGGCCGTTGCCCAACTCGAGCCAGCGGCCCGGCGGCAGCGACGCGCGCCGCGTCGTCGCACCCGGCTCCAGCACCGGCGCGACCAGCAGCGCGTCGCCCAGCAGGTGGACGAAGCTCTCGCGCCAGCCGGGGCGCCAGCCCGGGAACGCGTACACCAGCGGCCGCGTGAGCGGGGTGCCGTCGTGAACCGCGTCCCACATGAGGGTCACCAGGTAGGGCACCAGCGCCGTCCGCAGCGCCATCAGCCGGCGGATCGCCGGCAGCGCATCGGGGTGCGTCCACGGCTCGGTGGCCGTCCCGTCGTCGTTCCACGAGTGGATGCTGAAGCGCGGCTGGCCGATGCCGGCCTCGACCCAGCGGGTGAGCAGCTCGGCGTCCGGCGGCGGGCCCGCGAAGCCGCCGACGTCGTGGCCGTGGCTGGCCCAGCCGCACAGCGACAGCGACAGCCCCATCGGCAGGTTGTAGGCGAGGGCGTGCCAGCTGGTGAGGTTGTCGCCCGACCATGTCTGGGCGTAGCGCTGCATGCCGAGCCCGCCGGAGCGGGTGACCTGGAAGTCGCGCCGCTCGGGGTGCGCCTCGCGCTGCGCGGCGCGGCTCGCATGGTTCATCAGCAGCGTCAGCGTGGGCCGCAGGTCGCCCGCCTCGCCCGCCGCGCAGCCGGCCGCATCGTCCTCGATCCGGAACTCGTTGTTGTCGTTCCAGGTGGCATCGATGCCCACGTCCAAGATGCGTTCGCGCACGCGCTCGCGCCACCAGCCGTAGGCGACCGGGTTGGTGAAGTCGAGGACACCGCCGTCGCCGCCCCAGAAGCGCGCGCGGTAGGCGCCGCCGGGCAGCGGCGACGGGTCGTCGGGGGTCGCCCGCACGAACGCGCCGGCCGCCGCCAGCGCGGCGTGCTCGGGGTGGGTCGTGAGCAGCGCGGGCTTGACGTTGGCGAGCGTCCGGATGCCGGCCGCCCGCAGCGGCGCGACCATGCCCGCGGGGTCGGGCACGCGCCGCCGGTTCCAGGCGAACACGTAGCGCAGGCCGTCGTCACCCATCGAGTAACCGCTGGAGAGGTGGAAGCCGGAGCAGCCGACGCGGTGCTCGCGCAGCTCGCGGACGAAGCCCGCCAGCTCGGCGGTCGGGTCCTCGGCGTCGGTGTAGCGCATGGTGGAGCCGAGGTAGCCGAGCGCCCAGCGCGGCGGCAGCGGCGCGAAGCCGGTCAGGTCCTGCACCCGCCGAACCACGTCGGGCAGGGCGGGGCCGACCATCACGTAGAGGTCGATCTCGCTCGCCCGCAGCTCCGCGTAGCGGTAGGGGCCCAGGTAGTGGTCGATCTCGCTGCCGAGGTCGAACACGGTCTCGGCGCCGGTGTCGTAGAGCAGGCCGCTGGCGTGGCCGGCGGGCGTGAGCGTGAACGCGACGGGCAGGTGCTTGTAGAGCGGATCCGAGAGCTCGGCGTCGTAACCGAGCGCGTCGCCGGGCCGCAGGCGGTAGCGGCGGTGGCGGCGGTCGAGGGGCCCGCTGACCTCGCCGAGGCCGAGGACGAGCGCCTCCGGGTCGCGCCGCAGCGTGTGCCGCAGGCCGCGGTCCCCCGTGCTGGCGACGCGGTAGCCGAGCTCGGGGTGGTCCTCGAACAGCAGCTGGCCGTCGGGCAGCGACCAGCGCAGCGCGAACGGCGCCAGCGCGACCTCCAGCGTGACGCGCGCCGTGCGCAGCCGCACGCGCTCGCCGTCGGCGTCGAACGCGGGCTCGGGACAGGTGAACGGCGTGAGGTCCTCGCGGTCGCGACCCTCCGGTCCGACGTCACCGGCGCGCCCGACGACCGCCCAGGTGCGGCCGACCCGCGCGTGGCCCAGCGGCTGCACCTGGACGCGCACCACGTCCTCTTCGACGACGGTGAGCACGACCCGCTCGGGCCCACCGGCGGCCGCGGCGAACACGAAGCGCGGGCCGTCGCGGCCGGCGTAGCGCATGGGGGGCAGCGTGCGCCAGGGATCAGCCATCGTCGACCTCCAGCCGGAGGCGGCCCGCCCCCGGATCGTCGCCCGCGGTCGCGCGCACGCGGCGGCCGTCCGCGCGCCGCCAGGTCACCTCGCCCGCGCCCCAAGGAGGCCGTCGGGCGCCGCCCGCGGGCGTGAGGCCGAAGCCGCCGAGCAGCATCGCCGCCGCCGGCATCGAGCTCCAGGCGTTCGACGGCGAGCCCGGGCCGTACGGCGGCGAGTAGTACTCGACGGGCGTGGCGCGACCCTGCGCCAGCCCCACCGCCCACCAGCGCGTCAGCGGGTAGCGCCAGCCACCCACCCCGAGACGCATCCGCTGCTCGGCGTAGACGCCGTCCCAGACGGGCCAGTCGGCGCCGTCGTGGTAGCGGTACGGGAAGCGGCTCTTGCCGCGCCGGCGGACCCACGGGGCGTAGGGCGGGAACACGTTCATCACGCCCCAGTCGCCGTACGGCTGCGCGCGGTTGTGGCGCGTCTCGAGGCGGACACGCATCGCGGCCAGCGTGCGCCGCGCCCGCGCGTCGTCGGCCAGCCCGTAGCGCAGCGCGGTCAGCGTGTCGATCGCCAGGTGCCGCTCGCTGCGGCCGTCCAGCTCGACGAAGTCCACGAAGTGCCCGAGGTCCTCGCGCCACAGCCGCCGCAGCGCCGCCTCGCGCACGACGCGCGCGCGCTCGCGGTAGCGGGCGGCCGCGGCGGCGTCGGACGCCGCCCACGCGGCGGCCACCGCCACGAGTGCGCCGTGGTAGAGCCCGACGTCGTAGGTGACGTGCCCGCCCCGGAAGACGTTGTCGGCCCAGTCACGGTCGTGGGGCGGCTTGACGGGGAGGCCGGACGCGTCGGCGGTGCGCTGCGCGCGCTCGAGCGCGGCACGCACGCGCGCGCCGATCGTGACCCCGTCGACCTCGGTCGCCCACACGCCGGGGTCGCCGGTCCAGGCGGCGACATCGCAGGCGAGCAGCGCGAAGAGGAGCGGCGCGTCGGTGTGGTCGGCCCACCAGACGCCGTCGCGCGGGTGGTCCGCGGCCAGCGCCGGGTCGGCGGCCCGGCGTGCCCGCCAGTGGCGCTCGCCGGCGGACGACGCCACGACGACGCCGCTCGGCGCCTCGCCCTCGTTCGTGACCTCCCGCGCGAGCAGCAGCAGCTGCTCGCGGGCCATCTCGGGCCACGCCGGCAACAGCGCCTGCAGCGTCCAGTAGCCGTCGCGGTAGTAGGTGCGGGGCGGCATCGCGTAGCCGACGCCGGCGGCGAGCCCGGCGAAACGACCGCCCTTCAGCTCCTTGCGGGCCGAACGGGCGGCGTGCAGGCCGTGCAGGAAGAGCCCCTGCAGCTCGTCGTCGGGAACGCGCAGCACGGCCGCCAGCTCGCGCTGCCAGGTCTCGAGCTCATGCTCAGGCGATCCGGAGGCCAGGTGGGCGTCCAGGGCCAGCGCGGCCTCGTCGCGATCGGCGCCGGCCACCAGCAGCGCCAGGCCGGCGGGACCGAAGGCCAGCCGACCGCCGGGACCGACCGCTCCACCAGGCGCGCGCAGCAGCAGCTCCGCCCACTCGCTCGCGACCCGCCAGCCCTCGGACGCGGCGAGCCGCGCCGCCCGCCGGTCGAACCCCGCGGGGACACGCCGCGGCGCCACCAACCGCAGCCCGGGCCCTTCGCCCTCGGCCCGCAGCACGACGACCGGCGCGCGCGGCA
>CAZJUA010000153.1:0-12618 GCA_964549045.1 uncultured bacterium
TCGCCGGCGGGCTGCGGGTTCTCGGCGCCGAGCGGACCGACGCCGAACAGCCACACGGGCATCTCGCTCAGGGCCGCGGCGTGGGCCTCGAGGTAGCGCGAGGCGGGCTTGAGCCACGACCCCACGTAGACGCCGCTGCCGACGATGGCGGCATCGTAGCCGCCGGGCGCCGGCGCCGACGCGGCCTCGTGCACCGCCGCGGCGTGGCCGCGCTCGCGGAGCGCCTCCGCCATGGCCTCGGCGACCCCGCCGGTGCTCCCGTACTTGCTGGCGTACACGATCAGGACCTTCATCTGGGTCCCCCTTCCTCGGCCTGCAGGCTAGGGGGACCGCCGGCACCCGCGCGCCACACGATGATGTGGGACGGGGTGTGGGGCGGGGTGTGGGCCCGGGTGACGGCGCCTGCCCGTGGGCCGTCCTCCGGGATCGCGGCGCCGGCAAACCGTTCTCCGGGACCACGCCGACGCCGCGGGCGCCCGCTCAGCCGTCGCGCCAGGAGTGCTGCGGCCTCCAGCCGAGCCGCGCCTGGATCTTGCGGCAATCGAAGACCGAGTCGAACGGGCCGTGGTCGGGCGCGAAGTTCGCGCCAGGCCCGTAGAGGCGCTCGACGGCGTCCTGGATGGGCGTGTCGAGGCAGGTGTCGGCGGCCGCGATGAGGAACACCTCGTGCCCCTCGATCTCGCCCTCGAGCGCCGCCCGGAAGGCACTGGCCACGTCGCGCGCGTCGATGTAGCTCCAGAAGTTGACCCCGCCCTCCGGGAAGTTCTCGCGCCGGAAACGCAGGACGTCGTAACCGTCGGGCATGATCACGTTGTTGATGCGCAGGCTGGCGATCGACATCGCCGGGTACTGCCGCACCATCGAGTCCGCGATCACCTCGCCCATGTACTTGCTCAGCGCGTAGGCGTTGGGCGAGGGCACCCGGTCGGTCTCGTCGAACGGGAACCGCGGCGGCAGCTCGTCGGTCGTCAGCCAGCCGGTCGCCATCTCGCTGCTCGCGTACACCAGCCTCCGGACGCCCAGGTCGCCCGCCGCCTGCATCACGGCGTTCGTGCTCAGCACGTTGTTCTCGAAGGTCTGGTTGCGCGGGAACCCGAACGGCGACGGGTTCGCCGCCAGGTGGCACACGCCCCCGGGCCGCACCTGCGCGACGACGTCGTAGACCTCGCCGGCGTTGGTGAGGTCGAGCTGCATGAAGTCGCCCGGCAGGCCCGCCGGGGGCCGGACCACGTCGAGGTTGACCACGTCGTGCCCTGCCGAGGCCAGTTCCCGCACCGCGGTGCTGCCGGCGCGGCCGCTTCCGCCCGTGACGATGACGCGCATGTCGGTACCTCACTTTCCTGTGACGAGGGTACCGCGCGGGAGACGGACGTCGCGGCCGGCGCGTGCTTGGATGCGGGCATGAGAGCCATCCAGAAGCTCATCGGCCTCGGCCTGCGCCCGTACGCGGAACGGCGGGGGGGCCCGCGCACGCCCGACGACGCGGCACGCGACCTGGAGCGCTCGGGCGCGCGCATCGACCAGCACCTGGCCGGCAAGCCCGACACGCCCGCCCACCGGGAGGCGATCGCGCACTGCGTGGGCATCGAGCGCTGGGGCCAGCGGCGCCTGCGCGTCGCGCTCGGCGAGCCGTTCGTGCTCGACGCCTACCACGGTGACCGGCCCGACCTCGCCGATGGCTTGGAGGCGCTGCGCGCCGCCATGGCCGAGACCCGCGCGGCGACGGTGGCGCTGGCCCGCGAGTTCGCGGCCGCGGGCGTCGACCCGGCCACGACCGTCCGCCACAACGACCTGGGCGACCTGACGCTGTCAGGCTGGCTGGCCTACCTCGAGCAGCACGCCAGCCGCGAGATCCCGCTGCGGGTTCGTGGCTGACGAGGTCCGGGGGCCGCCCGCCACGGTCACGGACCGCCATGAGCCCCACGGCGGAGGACCGCCGCGGGGCTCGCTCATGCCAGGTCGGGCGCGCGGCAGGATGCGCGCCCAGGACGCCCCGTCAGGGCGCTTCTGCTTCGGGCTCGGGCATCAGCAGGTTGACGATGTGCCGATGCATCTTCCATTCGCCGTCGACGAGCTTGGAGATCGCGACGTAGGTGCCCTGCATGAACACCGTGGTGCCATCGGGTGCCCAGAAGACGAACGTGCCCATCCCGTTGGCCGTATCGCCGAGGACCTCCGCCTCCTCGGTGATCACCTCGATGATGCCCTGATCGAGGGGCTCCGGCATGGGCGTGGCGAGTCCGACGTAGATCGCCTCGCGGCCGATGTCCCTGCGACCGTTCATGTTCACGACGATGGCGTCCTCGGTGTAGAGGTTGGCGACCCCCACCAGGTCGTCCGCGTTGTAGAGCTCGGCCCAGCGGGCGGCCAGATCGTACGCGGCCTCCTGGACGTCGGCCTCGGGCTCGGGTGGCGGCAGCAGCATGCTCGCGACGTGCCGGTACATCTTCCATTCGCCGTCAACGAGCTTGGAGACCGCCAACCAACTCCCCTGCATCATCGTCGAACCATCGGCTACCGAGATCGCGTAGGAGCCCGTCGAGCTGGCCACATCGTCGTAGATCTCGACCTCTTCGGTCGAGATGTCGATGGTGGCCTCACCGACCGGCACTGGCAGCTTCGTGGCGAGGCCCTCGAGGATCTCTTCTTGACCCTCGAACCGACCGAAGGCGTCGGCGAAGATGGCGTCCGCGGTGTAGAGGTCGGCGACCGCCTGGTAGTCGCCCTCGTTGAAGGACGCGGCCCAGCGATCGGCCATCCCACGCACGACGCCATCGGCGTCCCCCTGAGCGAAGGCGAAGGCGGCTGCGAAGAGCAACGAAACGGCCAGACGAACGAATCGGATGTGCATGGCCCCTCCAACTCGTGGGCCGCGAGCGGCAAGCACCACTCGACAGCCGTGCCGCAGCTTCCACGCCGGGCCCGACCGCGCTCCGACCGAGGGCGCCGCCAGTCGCTGCCACTCGGCGTGAGATATGAAACGCATAGAAAGCATAACACACGGCCGCGGGGTCCTGCGCCGGTCGCTCGCCGGGACCCGACCGCGGGTACCGCGGCGCGCAGCCCCAGCCCTCACGGTCCGCCATCCGGATCCACCACGGTGATCAGGCCGACCGTCTCTCGACACGCGCACCTGCCGGCGACGACGCCCACCTTCCCGACGCCACGCCGGGAGCGTGCGACCATGGTCGGCATGAGCCGCGAGACAGGGACCTCCGCAGCGACCGCGACGGCGAACGCCGGCCACGTCCTGCCCCTGGTGACCGGCGCCATCCTCCGCCCTGACGCCGACGTTCGGCTCGACGGCTACGGCCACGCCTGGATCGCGCCGACCTCGCTGGCGCCCGCGGCGCCCACGCCACTGAACGACGAGGAACGGCAGGCCGACGGGCTCCGCGGCTTCGCCCGCGCCACTGCCCCGCGCCGCGCGGCGCTGCTCGACGCGCAACCCCAGGGCTGCGGGCGCGACGCCGCCGCCCTCGCCCGCCTGTCCGCGAAGAGCGGCGTGGCCATCGCGGCGGTGACCGGCTTCCACCCCGCGGCGCACTACCCCACCGGCCGCCGCCCCTGGATCACGGCCGACGCCGCGCTCGCGACGTTCCAGCGCGAGCTCGAGGGCGGCATGCGCGAGCAGCCCCTGGCGCGACCCGCGGCCTTGGCTGCCTCCCTGGGCGCCGACGCGCCCGACGAGGATCCCTGTTGGGACGCCGCGGTCGAGGCCTGCCGCTGCTCGGGCACGCTGCTGTTGGTGCGCCTGGAGGCCGGTGCCGACCTCGCCGGCCTGCTGACGTTCCTGAGTCGTCGTGGTGTACCGGGTGAGCGCACCTACGTCTGCCGCATGGACACGCAGCCGGACGCGGGCGTGCACCGCGAGCTCGCCAACGCCGGCGCGCTGTTGGGCTACGGCGGGCGGGCGTTCGTCGCCGACGGCGCTCGCGGCGCGATCGCGGGACTGGAGCGACGGCTCGAGGAGGGCCACACGGGCGCCGTGGCGATCGGCCTCGAACTCGCCGAGCCGGGTGCCTGGGGCGACGACCCAGCGGCCCTCGCCGACGACGCGGGACCGGGCGCGCTCATCCGCAACGTCGAGCGGCGGCTGCGCGAGCTGGGCGCCTCCGACCACGACGTCGACGCGCTGTTGGGCAGGAACCTGCTGGCGCGCGCGGCGCGGCCCGAGAACCCGGGCGGCGTCGCTTGACGCGGCCCGCAGTGGGTCACGCCGCGCCCGGCAGGTCGTGGGCGGCCACCCGCAGGAAGCGGATCGTGCCGGCCGCGCCGGTCTCGAAGAGCACGCCGACGGCCGAGGCCGAGCGCCAGCGCGACCTGGCGCGCTCGCTGGTGCCCGAGCTGTGGCCCGCCTGAGGGCGGCCCGCGTGGCTCAGCCGCGCAGGATGGCCACCGCCGCGTCGGCCCCGCTGGTGGCGTCCGGGGCGTAGGCGTCGGCGCCGATCTGCTGCCGGAAGGCCTCCGTGACCGGGGCGCCGCCGATGAGGATCTTGACCGCGTCGCGGCTCCCCGACGCCTCGGCCGCCTGGACGACGGCCTGCATCTCGCCCATGGTGGTCGTCAGCAGCGCCGACAGGGCGATGACCCGTGCGCCGTGCGTCCGCGCCTCGTCGATGAAGCGCTGCGCCGGCACGTCGACGCCGAGGTCGATGACGCGGAGGCCCTTGCCCTCCATCATGATCTTGACGAGGTTCTTGCCGATGTCGTGCAGGTCGCCCTTCACCGTGCCGAGCACGACCGTGCCCCGCTCCTCGACGTCGCCGGCGAGGAAGAGCGGCTTGAGCACCTCCAGCGAGGCGTTCATCGCGCGGGCGGCGATGAGCATCTCCGGCACGTAGATCTCGTTGTTCTTGAACAGGTCGCCGACGATGCGCATCCCCTCCATGAGCGCCTGCTCCAGGATCTCCTTCGGGGTGTGGCCCGCGTCCAGCGCCGCCTGGGTCTCGACCTGGATCTCCTTGGCCCTCCCCTTGCGCAGCAGGTCGATCATCGTCTCGAACCGTTCACTCATCGCGTTCCCTCGCTCTCACGCCTGGATGCCCTCGCTTGCGTCATAGGCCGTACTCCTCGAGCCGCACCTTGGCGGGGTCGAGCTGCGGCAGCACCGCCTCGAGCAGGCCGTCCTCGGTCCGCGGCATCGCCTCGAGCTGCTCCTGCAACGTGCCGATCCAGCCCCCCTCGCGCTCCTCGAGCCGCAGCGAGCCGTCCTCGACCGCCCTCCCGATGATCTCCAGGCCCTTCAGGGCGCCCAGGACCGCCGCCTCGACGTGGCTCTCGCCGGACACGATCGCCCGGGAGATGTCGATCACGGCCACCGGATCGAGGATGAGCGCCTGCGGGTCGAGGCCGGCGTCCGAACGCACCATGAGGTCGCGGTACGCATGCACGTGGCCCTGCCGGATCGCCTGGTCGAAGAGCCGGGTGTCGTAGATGAGCTGCTCCATCGAGACCGTGGGCGCCATGCCCGAGAGCAGCTTGACGTTGTTCACCGACTCGTTGCTCCACAGGTCGCAGCACGCGCCGGCGACGTTGCCCAGCGGGCTCGCGTGGGCGCACGCCGCGGTCCGGCCCTCCATGGAGATGGGCCGGCCGCTGATCGCCTTGAGGAAGGGACCCTCGTAGCCGCAGTCCTTGTCCGGACCCAGCGCGCCCTCCTCGATCGCCACCAGCGTGCGGACGACGGACACGATCCGCACGACGGCGGCGAACACCCGCGGGATGTACCTCTTCTCGGCCAGCACCATGGCGGTGTTGCCGAAGCCGCAGGCGGTGTCGCCACCGGGGATCGTCCCCGTGGCGCGGGCGATCTCCACGATGCGCCGCCACAGGAAGCGCATGTCGCGCACGCCCAGCACGGCCAGCGAGAACACCACCTGCGGGAGATCGCAGGTCATGAGCGCCTCGTCGCACACCTCCTTGCCGCCCGTGCTCTCGATCGACAGCAGGTTGCCGCCCGCCCGCGCGCCCCCCTCGAAGAGCTCGAACATGGCGCCCAAGTGGCGGCTGCTGCGCATCCGCACGGGCCGCTCGAAGTCGCGCGTGTCGTTGGGCGTCAGGCGGATCTCGGCGCGCAGGCCGTGCTTGTCGAACGCCTCCTCGCACAGGTCGTGCATGATCTCCACGATGTCGATGCCCAGCCGTGGGTCGAGCGTCATCTCGAGCAGCGTCTCGAACTCGAGCACCACGCCGTCCTGGTGCAGCTCGCGCGCCCGCGTCAGGGCGCCGCTCACGATCTCGCGGTAGTGGCGCTTCACCTCGCCGTAGGTGTCGGGGGTGATCGACATCGTGGGCAGCGTGAAGTTGAGCTCCGGGTAGACCCTGCCGCCGCCGATGACCAGCCCGCGGGGGGTGGTCACCGGGAACGGGGCGCGCCCGAAGACGAGGTCGTCGGGGTCGTCGATCACCAAGCGGTCGAATCGCACGTTCGGCTCCTGTCCCGGGGCCGCGCCCCGATCTCGCGTTCGCTCACGGCGCCTCGAACCCCATCCGGTCGACGAAGGCCTCGGCGAAGGCGCCCGAGCCCGACAGCTCCACGACGGACACCCGGGCCGCGATCGCCGCACAGCGCTCGGCGTGGGCCACGGAGGTCGCGGCCATCACGGCGCCGAGCCCGGCGGCGTTGCCGACCACCTCGGCGGCCCGCCCCAGCGCGGCCGGCAGCAGCCCGACGCGCACGGCGGCCGCCGGGTCGAGGTAGGCCCCGAAGCCGCCGGTGAGGATCACCCGCCCCACCGCCTCGGGCGCCACGTGGGCGGCGGCGAGCAGCGTGGCGATGCCGGCGGCGACCGCGGCCTTGGCCAGCTGCAGCTCGCGCACGTCGCGGTCGGTGAGGACGATGGGGGCGCCGTCGGCGGTCGCCTCGGCCGGCACGACGACGAACGCGGGCCGGCCGTCGAGCCGCACGCAGCGTGCGCGGGCGGCGGCCGGCACGTCGTCCGGCAGCTCCTCGGTCGCCAGCAGGCGGCCGCCCTCGTCGACGATCCCGAGGTCGAGCAGCGCGGCCACCACAGCCAGCAGCCCGGCGCCGCAGAGGCCGGCCGCGGGGGCGTCGGCGATCGTCGTCACCGCCGGCATCGGCGAGGTCGCGGGCCAGGTGAAGCCCGCCACGGCGCCGTCCACCCCGGCCACCCCGCAGCGGACGCGACCGCCCTCGAAGGCGGGCCCGGCGGCGGTCGAGCAGCCGAGCAGGCCGCCGCCGTGGCGCAGCACGATCTCGCCGTTGGTGCCCAGGTCGACCAGCAGCGCCGGGCCGCCGGGGGCGTCCAACCCGGTCGCGAGCACGGCCGCCACGGTGTCGGCCCCCAGGTAGGCCGCCACGGCCGGCACGGTGCGCACGCGCGCCGCCGGGTGCAGCTCGAGACCGACCTCGGCGGCCGGGCAGGCCATCGCACCGACCGCCGTGGGCACGAACGGGGCCTCGCCGATCGCCACGGGGTCGAGGCCCAACAGGCCGTGCAGCATCGTGGTGTTCCCCACCACGGTCACGTCCAGGAGGTCGCCGCGCGCGAGCCCGTGGCGGGCCGCGAGCGCGGCGGCGAGCTCGTTCAGCTGCTGCGACACGCGCCGCTGCAGCTCGGCCACCCCGCGGGCCCAGGCGTGGGCGATGCGGCTGAGGACGTCGGCGCCCAGCTCCGCCTGGCGGTTCGGCGCCGCCAGCACGTCCACCGCGCGCCCGCTCCCCAGGTCGAGCAGGTAGGCCGCGATCGTCGTGGTGCCGAGGTCGACGGCCATGGCCCAGGGGCCGCGGCCCGCGGCGACCGACCCAGTGCCGTCACCCCGCGAGGCGTCGAGCAGCGGATCGGCAACCGCCAGCAACGTCGGCCCCGTCTCGCCGGGCCGGGCCGCCGCCTCCAGCACGTCGACCGTCCATGCTGCCCGCCGCAGCGTCGCCGGCAGGCGCCGCAGGTCGGCGAGCGGGAGGCGGTGCCCGGCGGCGCCGGCGTGGCGCAGGAGGCGCTCGAGGTCGGGCGTTGGGTCGTCGAGCGTGGGCGGCGCCAGCGTCAGCCGGCGCCGGCGCAGCGGCGGGTCGTGGCTCGGCGCCGCGGGCACCAGGTCGCCCTTGTGGCGGGCGCCGCCGGCGTGGGCGGCGGGCAGCGCCA
Organism: uncultured bacterium; assembly: GCA_964549045.1. GTDB lineage: Bacteria > Deinococcota > Deinococci > Deinococcales > Trueperaceae > JAABTL01. The sequence goes on from CAZJUA010000153.1 coordinate 8,106, forward strand.
CCACCAGGCCCCCCTCCGGCGGGAGGCGGCAGGCGAGCCGCTCGCCCGCTGCCAACCGCGCGGGCCCGAGCAGCGTCCGCTCCACGGCATCGGGAACCGGGATCTCGCCTTCCAGGACGCGCACGACGCATGCGCCGCAGATGCCGGCGCCACCGCAGCCGGCACCGAGGGCGGCGCCGTGGCGCTGCAGCAGGGTCAGCAGGTCATCGTCGGCGGGCTCGACGCGCCAGGCCGTGCGCACGCCCGCCCGCACCACGACCACCTCGGCGGGCATCACGCGGCCACCACCACGCGCTCGTCGGCCGCGGGCGCCGCCGTCTGCCCCGGCTCGAGGACGAGGAAGCGCTCGTCCCAGCGCCCGGCGACGAGGTCGGCGAGCAGCGACGGGTCGCCGGGCAGCTCCTCCAGGCCCCAGCCCCGCTCGGCGGCGGTCCGCCGGGCGGCCTCGCGCTGTTCGCCGTGTTCCAGCTCCGGCCAGGCCACGAAGGCGCAGCGCTCGTAGCGAGCGAGGGCCGCGCGCTCGAGGTCGAGCAGGTAGGCGGCCGATTCGTGGCCGTGGCGGGCCGCCAGCTCGCGCTCGCCGCGCTCCAGGCGCTCCTCGCTCGGCAGGGCGCCGTGGTCGGCCCAGCCGGGCGTGCACCAGTAGCTGGCGGGCCGCGCGTCGAACGCGGCGCGGTAGCGGTGCCGGCAGCCGAGGACGAGCGTCGCGCAGTCGTGGGCGCGGGGCAGCACCAGCCGGTGGCGGGCCGAGCGCACGCCGGCCGTCCCCGTACCACACAGGCCGAAGGCCAGCGCGATGGTCCCGCCTCCGGCGGGCGCGCGGCCCGGCGGGACGCCGCCGGCGGGCACACCGCGCGCCTCTGCGTCGGCGTCCAGGCGGTCGATCTCGGCCTGCAGGGCGGCCCGCAACCGGTCGGGTCGCTCGTGCAGCCCCTGCGGGAGCAGGCGCACGTCGAGCGCCGCTGCCGCGTCCCGCGCCAGGTGCTCCAGCTCGCGGGCCACGACGGCGCAGGCGATCAGCGCCAGCGGCATCGTCGCCCCGCTCGGGGGGCTTCCGGCCCGCGCGCTCCCGTGTCGGACGCCCATCACCGTCCTCCCGTCAGGCTGGCGCGGCGCCGGACGTTGGCGCCCCCGCGGCCTCGCGCTGCTTGGGCGAGAGGCTGCGCGCCCGCACCAGCTCGCGGCACTCGTCCACCAGCTGCGGCAGCGTGCCGGCGTAGCCGTAGCGCCGCATGAGCTCGGGCACCCACTTCTTGCCCCAGCGCACGTGCAGCGTCTCGTCCATGATGTCGTACAGGACCGCGCGCCAGGCGTAGTTGCCGGTGGTGTGCGGGAAGTCGCTCAGGTGGTGCCCCAACTGCGCGAGGCGGACCTCGCCGAGCTTGCTGTGGCGCACCTCGTCGCTGCAGTGGCGGGCGACGTCGAAGGTGAAGTCCCAGGGCATGCCGTCGGTCTCCCACAGCAGGCTGCCGAGGGTCTCCGCGGCCTGCATCTCGGCGCCGTAGTTGGCGAACTGGAAGAGGGTGCTGCCGAGCTCGTCGTCCTCGTCGGGGAGCGGTAGGGCCGGCGCATCCAGGACGAAGCGGCCGTCGCGGCGGGCGTCCGCGAACGGCAGCCGCAAGCGGTAGCCGGGCAGCGGCGCGGGCGGCGCCGTCCGTTCGCCGCCGCCGTCGACCCCGCCGTGGGCCGCCAGCAGCGTCCGCACGTAGGCCATCCAGCGGTCGGCGTCGCGCCGCTTCTGCCCGCTGTCGAGCAGCTCGCCGAGCGCCCGCCGGGCCCAGGCGACCTGCGCCTCCTTCTCGGCGGCCAGCTCGCGCAGGGCGGCCACCGTGGGCGCGTCGTAGATCGTGGAGGTGCTCGCCAGGTAGCCCCGGTAGGCGTCCAGCAGGGCCTGCTTCAGCACCAGGTAGGCGCCCGCCAGGAACTCCGTGTCGCTCTGGGCCGCCGCGATCGCGCGCACGACGGCCGGGACGTCGACCGGGAGGTCGCGGTCGGGGTCGGGGACGCGCAGCTCCCACAGTCGCAGGCGCAGCGCCTGGCTGTGGCGGGCGTCGTCCCACAGATGCAGGCCGACCTCGTGCTTGACCTCCCAGCGCTCGATGCCGGGGAGCCACCCGCCGAGGAGGCGGGGCGGACTGGATCTCGTAGGCCTGCAGGTGGCACAACGCGCGCTGGCGGTCGGCGATCACGCGTCCCCGCCCCCCTGCAGACGCCGCTGGGCCCGCTGCAGGCGGCCCGCGATGCCGTGGTAGTGGCGCTCCAGCGCCCCGCGGGCGCCCACCGCGTCACCGGCCGCGACGGCCTCGACGATGGCGGCGTGGTCCTCGATCGTGCGCGCGGGGTCGTCCGTGCGCAGGTCGACCCGCTCGACGGCCGTGCGGAACGCGCGCCAGAAGACGTCGAGCAGCTTCAGCACGGTCTCGTTGCCGCGGTCGGCGAGCAGCGCGCGGTGGAAGGCCCGGTCGTCGGCCGCCAGCGCGTCGGGGTCGTCGACGTGGGCCCACATGCGGGCGACCACGGCGCGCAGTTCGGCGAGGCGCGCCGGCGGGAGATCCGCGACGACCCGGTCGATGAGGCCCACCTCGAGCAGGCGGCGGATCTCCAGGACCTCGTCGAGCCGCCGCAGGTCGGTGAGCAGCCCGTACGGCAGGGCGTCGAGGACGGCGTCGAAGGAGAACTCGCGGACGAAGACGCCGCTGCCGCGGCGCGACTCGAGGATGCCGAGGGAACTCAGCGCCTTGACCGCCTCGCGCACGCTCACGCGGCTGACGCCCAGGCGCTCGGCGATGCGGCCCTCGGGCTCGAGCATGTCGCCCGGGCGCAGGCCCTGCTCCACGATGTGCGCCTTGAGGGCGTCCTGGACGGCCTCGTAGACGGAAGGTGGGCGCTCGAGCGTCTGCATGCGGCTCCTCGCCGGGCCTCGGCCGTGGCGCGCGGTCGTGCGGTGCCCCAGGGCGGCCGGGTGCCTGCGGGCAGCCTAGACGAGTTATCAGATATCTGTCAACCGACCGTGGCGTCGGGCCGGACGGGCTCGCACAGCGCCCGCAGGTTCTCGGGCGGGGTGCCGGCTGGGATCTCGCAGCCGGCGTTGACCATGTACGGGTCGCCGGCCCGCGCGTACGCCTCGGACACGGCGGCGCGAATGCCCGCCGGCGTGCCGAAGCGCACGACCGACACCGGATCGAGGTTGCCGGTGAGCACCACCCTGTCGCCGACGGCGGCGCGGGCGACGGCGAGGTCGACCATGTGGTCGATGTCGAGCACGTCGACGCCGAGATCGGCGATGCCCGGCAGCAAGTGGGTCACGTTGCCGCAGATGTGCAGCTTGACGAAGGCCCCCATGCCCTGGATGGCCTCCACCAGGCGCTTCTCGCGCGGCTGGATGAGCGCCTCGTAGGTGCCGGGGTCGATCTGGCTGGCGATCGCGTCGCCGATGCCCACGGTGTCGACGCCGGCCTCGACCTGGGCGCGGGCGAAGTCGATCGCCACCTCGACGCACCGGTCCATGAGCTCGGCGGCGTATTCCGGGTCGTCCATGAGGTCGAGCATGAAGGGCATGACGCCGCGCAGGTCGGCCGCCTCGGCCGCCGGGCCCTCCACCCAACCGAGCAGCGAACGCGTGCCGTGGTCCTCGCGGCGGTAGGCCTCCGCGGCGCGGACGCGGTCGAGCATGCGCTCCGAGCGGTGCGGGTCGGGCCGCGCCAGGACCTCGAGGCCGCGTGTCTCCGCGAGCGGCGCGGTGCAGCGCGGCGGGCCGTCCGGCACGAAGGTGACCTCGCCACCGAAGCCGTGCGTCTCGCGGTAGGGGTCCGAGATGCAGCTGAGCTGGTCGATCCCGAAGTCGTCGGCGCAGCGCCGGTTGGCGTCCACCAGCACCCGGTGGTCGGCCGCGAAGCGGCCGTAGTCGGAGCCCACGTACTCCGCCGCGAACTGCATGAGGATCGGGGTGCGCGCGAGGTGGTCCAGCGCCCCGCCGCGCAGCGTCGCGAGGTAGCGCTGCAGGCCGTTCATGCGTTCATGCTTTCACCCCGCGGCACACCGCGCAGCCGGCCTACGTCCCGTCGTCGGCGAGCGGGACGGGCATGCCCTCCTGGTAGCGGAAGCCGAGCGCGGCATCGCGCATGGCCAGCACGTTGGCGGTCGGCACGTCGAGCTGCAGCACGTGGCACCGGGCGAGGACGTACCCCCCGCCGGCGCCCAGGATCTCGACCCGCCGCCGCACCTCGGCCGCGACCTCCTCGGGCCGGCCCTGGGGCAGCAGGTATTGGGTGTCGATGCCGCCGTGGAGGCAGATGCGGTCACCGAAGTCGTCCTTCAGCACCTGCGGCTCCATGCCCTCGGCGGCGGCCTGCAGCGGGTCGAGCACGTCGACGCCGATCTCGATGAGGTCGCCGATGAACGGCCGGATGGCCCCGCAGGAGTGGAACATGAACGCGACGCCGTGGCTGTGGGCGAGGTCGACGAAGCGCGCGATGCGCGGCTTGACGTAGCTGCGGAACATCTCGGGCCCGAA
>CAZJUA010000154.1:0-1935 GCA_964549045.1 uncultured bacterium
GGGCACCGCCTTCGTCACCGGCGCCGAGTCGCGGGACGACACGGGCGAGCCCCACGCGCGCAGCGGCCCGCCCGACCCGCGCGCGGTGCAGAGCTTCACCGTCCCGCTGGCGGTCGCCTACCGCCCGGACGCCCGCCGCGTGGTCCCGCGCCCGCCGGGCTACGAGCGCCTGTGCGACGCCCAGCCGTTCACGCTGGCTCTCGATGGCGGCCGCCGCCGACACCGCATGTTCGCGACCGGCTCGGACGGCGAGCTCCCCTTCTGGACCTACCGCCGGATCGTGGACGCTTCCCTACTCGCCCGGCCGCACGACCTCGCCCTGATCAACTGGGCCGGCAACGACTACCGCGACGGCAGCCTGCTGGAGGGGCCCGAGGAGCGGGAGCGGGCGCTGGCCGAGGCGCGGCGGCTCTCGCTCGCCTTCCTGCACTGGCTGCAGACGGAGTGCCCGCGCGACCCCGGCGAAGACGACCCCGACGCGCCCGCGCTCGGCTACCCCGAACTCCAGCCGGCCCCCGACGTTTTCGGCACGCCCGACGCCCTCGCCAAGGCGCCCTACGTGCGCGAGTCGCGGCGCCTCGTGGCGCTCGAGCGGGTGGTGGAACAGGACATCGCGCGCGACGCGCGCCCGGCGGCCCGCGCCTGGCCGTCGTCGGTGGCGATCGGTTGGTACCCCATCGACCTGCATCCCTGCGTGGGCCACCCCGAGGTGTCGCTCTACGCGCCCACGCACCCGTTCCAACTGCCGCTCGGCGCGCTCGTCCCGCGCCGGACGCGCAACCTGCTGGCGGCCTGCAAGAACGTCGGCACCACCCACGTCGCCAACGGCGCCACCCGGTTGCAGCCGGTGGAGTGGGCGATCGGCGAGGCGGCGGGGACGCTGGCGGCCTTCTGCCTCGACCACGGCCTGACCCCGCACGAGGTATGGGCCTCGCGCGCCCGGACGCGCGCGCTGCAGCGGCGCCTGCTCGAGCGCGGCGCGCCGATCGCGTGGACGCTCGACGCGCCGCCGGGGCACCCCGAGTTCGTGGCGGCGCAGGAGCGGGCCTTGGCGGAGGCGGGCTAAGCGGGACTGCGGGACACCGTCATCTCGCGTACCGCACCTGGATCGCCTCGAGCATGGGTAGGATCGCAGGGACATCGTCTCGGATGATGCTCCAGACGGTGTCGTCATCGATACCGAGGTATCCGTGGATCAGGCGGTTTCGCGTCGCGACGATCAGACGCCAGGGGACCTCGGGATGGGCAGCGCGGACGTCCTCCGGAACGTGTGCCGCGGCTTCACCGAGCAGCTCGAGGTTGCGCAGCGTCGCGTCGTACGTGAGATCGCTCTCCACGAACACCGCCTGATCGAGGCCTTCCACGTTCGCGAGGACCTTGCGCGCGAACCTGATCATGTCATCGACGTAGAACCGCCACTCGCGCCGCTCACCCTCGGACATCGAACCGTTCCCTCTCGATGGCGGGGCGGAGTTCAGGACGCAGAGCACGTTCGGTCACGAGGTCGACCGGACGGCCCAACAGATCCTCTAGGTAGAACTGCACGCCGAAGTAACGCGCCGACGTCGCCGGTCCGTCGAACGCCACCAGCACGTCGACGTCGCTGTCCGACCTCGCGGTGCCGCGGACCATCGAACCGAACAGCGCGAGACGCGTCACGCCGAACCGATCCCTCAGTTCGGGCATGCTGCCGGTCAGCAACTCGACCGTGCGTCGGCGATCCATGGCCCAGGACTATCACACCCAAGGGGTCGCTCGCTTGGTTCCATGCTCCCTCACGCCGCCACCGGCGCCCGCACCCGCTGCGCCAGCCGGCCCACCAGCACCACCATCGCCGCGCAGATCGCCGCGCCGATGGCCAGCTGCCACCACACGTCGCCGAGCGTGGCGCCGCGCTGCCCGATCTCGACGATGGGGTCGATCAGCCAGTAGGTG
>CAZJUA010000155.1:0-3595 GCA_964549045.1 uncultured bacterium
TGCCTCATAGGCCCCTGCCTGAAGCGCCTGCCACTCTGGAATCATGCCAGCGGGGTCGGGCATGAAGCGCGCGGCGGCGGCGAGTTCCCAGAAGGCCAGATTGAGCACCGGACGGCCGCTTTCCTGCACGTACGCAGCCAAGAACGCATCGGCCAATGCTTCGGTGCCCAACATGGCCAGCTCCAGGCGCAGGTAGGCCACGTCGTAGCCGGGATCGCCGAAGGAGGCTTCCTCCCAATCAAGCACTGCCGTCAGTTGCCGGTCTTGCCAGAGCAGGTTGCCGGTCCAGAAGTCGACGTGCATCAGGGCAGCGGGCGCGGGCTCAATGGAGGGCCAGAGGTCATTGACGGCATGCCAGACGGCCACCCCGTCGGGATGGCCGGCCATGGCCTCGGTGACCTCGCCGCCCTTCAAGAACCAGGTGACCTCTTGGTTTCCGTCCAGCAAGAAGCCGAGTTCGGCAGCGGTCAAGGGAATGTCGTGAATGCGGGCCAGGGCGTGGGCGAGCTCCGCCACCCAGGCTGCCTCGTCGGCGGGCCGGATGATGTGCCGGCCGGGCACGAAGCTGGTGACGATGCCGGGCGTGCCCAGCAACGCACCGCTGGTGTCGAGCAGCAGCGGCTTGGGCGCCGGAACGTCGTGCTCATGGCAGAGGGCCAGCGTCCTGAACTCGCGATCGGCCTTCGTGCCGCGGTCGTAACTGCCAAACACGGCGTAGCGTCGCACGACGACGTGCTGGCGGTCCACGGCCGTTTCGAGGGTGAGCAGCGTGGTCTCGTTGGAGAAACTGCCGGGCAATGGCTGTGCCTCGATGAGCCTCGTGCCGCCTGCCAGCCGGCTGATGAGCCCGGGGTACGCGTCAGAAGGCTGCCCTTCCATCTTCCTACTCTCCCACGCGTCAGCCACCGCCCACACGCGACCGCGGTACGCCGCGCTTGGCGCGGTCGCAACGCGCGCGGGGGCCGATGACGGTGTATCGTCGCCGGTCCGGAGAACGACCCCACACCCCGATCCCGCCTGCCAGGGGGGTGCGCGTCCCTGCCGCGACCGGACGGGTCCGACGAGGACGCGAGACCCCGCGCCGTGCCGGTCGCGCTCGGCCCCGACGACCACCGACCTCTCGAACGTGCGGAGGAGACCCCCATGCACACCGCCGACAGCCATGACCGGATCCGCGTCCGCGGCGCGCGGGTCCACAACCTCAAGGACGTGTCGATCGAGATCCCGAAGCGGCGGCTTACGGTGTTTACGGGCGTGTCCGGCTCGGGCAAGAGCTCGCTGGTGTTCGGCACGATCGCGGCCGAGTCGCAGCGCCTGATCAACGAGACCTACAGCGCGTTCGTTCAGGGGTTCATGCCGAGCCTCGCACGGCCCGACGTCGACCTCCTGGAGGGGCTGACGACGGCCATCATCGTCGATCAGGAGCGCATGGGCGCCAACTCCCGCTCCACCGTCGGCACGGTGACCGACGCGAACGCACTGCTGCGCATCCTCTTCAGCCGCCTCGGCGAGCCGCACGTCGGACCGCCGCAGGCGTTCTCGTTCAACGTCCCGTCGGTGAGCGGCGGCGGCCAGATCACCGTCGAGCGGGGCGACGCCACCACGACCGCGCAGCGCTCCTTCGCGGTCCTCGGCGGCATGTGCCCGCGCTGCGAGGGCATGGGCTCGGTGTCGGACATCGACCTGGCGCAGCTGGTCGACGTCACGAAGTCGCTCGACGAGGGCGCGATCACCGTCCCCGGCTACACCGGCGACGGCTGGTACGTCCGCATCTTCGGCGCCGTCGTTCCCACCGACGTGCCCATCGGGCGCTTCACCGACGAGCAGCGGCAGGCGTTCCTGTACGGCGAGCCCCGCAAGGTCAAGGTCGAGGGGGTCAACTTCACCTTCGAGGGCCTCGTGCCGAAGGTGCAGAAGTCGATGCTCTCCAAGGACGTCGACGCGATGCAGCCGCACGTCCGCGCGTTCGTGGAGCGCGCCGTCACCTTCCAGCGCTGCCCCGACTGCCACGGGACGCGGCTCGCCGAGCCCGCGCGGTCGTCGAAGATCGGCGGGATCAGCATCGCGGACGCCTGCGCCATGCAGATCACCGACCTCGCGGTGTGGGTGCGCGGCCTCGACGCGCCGTCGGTCGCGCCGCTGCTGGGCGGCCTGCGGAACCTGCTCGACGCGTTCGTCGAGATCGGCCTCGGCTACCTCTCGCTCGAGCGGCCTTCCGGCACGCTGTCGGGCGGCGAGGCGCAGCGGACCAAGATGATCCGCCACCTCGGGTCGTCGCTCACCGACGTCACCTACGTGTTCGACGAGCCCACCATCGGGCTGCATCCGCACGACATCGCACGCATGAACGGCCTGCTGCAGCGCCTGCGCGACAAGGGCAACACCGTCCTCGTCGTCGAGCACAAGCCGGAGGCGATCGCGATCGCCGACCACGTGGTCGACCTCGGCCCGGGCGCCGGGGCCGGCGGGGGCGAGGTCGTGTTCGAGGGGGGCGTCGACGCGTTGCGTGCCAGCGGTACCCTCACCGGCCGCCACCTCGACGACCGCGCTCGGCTCAAGGAGACGGTGCGGCCGTGGCGGGACGCGGTGGCGATCCGCGGTGCCTCGACGAACAACCTGCGCGGCGTCGACGTCGACGTGCCCCTCGGCGTGCTGGTGGTCGTGACGGGCGTGGCGGGGTCGGGGAAGAGCTCCCTCATCCACGGCTCGCTCGCGGGCAGGGACGGCGTCGTGACGGTCGACCAGGGCGCGATCCGCGGCTCCCGGCGCAGCAACCCGGCGACCTACACCGGGCTGCTCGACCCGATCCGCAAGGCGTTCGCGAAGGCGAACGGGGTGAAGCCGGCGCTCTTCAGCGCCAACTCGGAGGGCGCCTGTCCGGTGTGCAACGGCGCGGGCGTCGTGTTCACCGACCTGGGCTTCATGGCGACGTTCGAGAGCGTCTGCGAGGCGTGCGAGGGGAAGCGGTTCGCGGCCTCGGTGCTGGAGTACCGCCTCGGCGGGCGCGACATCAGCGAGGTGCTGGCGATGCCGGTGGTCGAGGCGCGGGCATTCTTCGCGGCGGGTGAGTCGAGGACGCCGGCGGCGCACGCGATCCTCGAGCGGCTCGCCGACGTCGGCCTGGGGTACCTGGGCCTCGGCCAGCCGCTCACCACGCTGTCGGGCGGAGAGCGGCAGCGGCTCAAGCTCGCGACGCACATGGTCAGCAAGGGCGGCGTCTACGTCCTGGACGAGCCGACCAGCGGGCTGCACCTGGCCGACGTGGCGCAGCTCCTCGGCCTGCTCGACCGGCTGGTCGACGACGGCACCTCGGTGATCGTGATCGAGCACCACCAGGCGGTGATGGCGCACGCGGACTGGATCATCGACCTGGGGCCGGGCGCGGGCCACGACGGCGGGCGGGTGGTGTTCGAGGGGACGCCGGCCGAGCTGGTGGCCGCGCGGTCGACGCTCACGGGGGAGCACCTGGCGGCGTACGTCGCGGCGCTACCGCGGGAGGGTCATGGCAGCCAGCTGGCGTAGAGCGGGTGGTCGGCGGCCAGCGGCAGCGTCTCGCGCCGGCCGAGCCGGGCCGAGGCGTAGACCGCGGTCACGA
>CAZJUA010000156.1:0-30701 GCA_964549045.1 uncultured bacterium
TCGGCGAGCATCGGGGCCTCGCCGTACGAATCGAACGGTTGCGCCGCGACCGTCGCGGCGAACGCGAGGCCGAGCGTCAGTGCGAGCGCGGAGAAGAGCTTGTTCATCGGTGGTGGGTCTCCCTCGTGAGATGGCGCGAAGCGGGTGGGCGATCACCTGGCGGGGCGCACCGTCGAGGGGGTGCCCCAGGTGGAACCTATGTCGCGTTTGTCACCGTCGGGCCATCGGAGCGTCAGCGTCACGTCAGGGGGCCTGCGGCCGAGGCGGGTGCCGGGCATCGCTTGGGCCCCGCCACGAGCGGCGCAACCAGGCGCACCCGGCGTCGCGCTCGGCGCCGATCGGCATGGGGCTTGGGCTCGGCCCCACGGTTGCGGTGACCGCCGGCGCCTCACGGAACCGTCGGCGGTCGACCAGGGTCCGGTCCGCGTCTTCCCCCCAAGGCGGTCTTGGGGAGCGCCTCCTGCGATCGCCGCCGGCCTTCCCGCCGCGGGCGTGGCGTCGCGTGCCACGCGGCACGTACCATGGCGTTCCCATGGACGCGCTTCGATGGATCGACGTGGACTTCCCCGGCGCATGACGCGCGTGCCCGACGAGGCCCTCGCGGCGCTCCAAGCGTTGGATTCGGCCCTGGGCCCCTCGCCCGTCGCGGCGATCCTCAGCGGCTCCGCCGTGGAGGGCGGGCTGCGACCGCTGAGCGACGTCGACCTGCTCGTGGTGGTCGAGGATCCCCCGGACGCGGTCACTCGGGTGCGCCTGGCCGCGGCGCTGATGGCCGTGTCGGGACGCTACGGCGCCGGCGGGCCGCCGCGGCCGCTCGACGTCACGCTCGTGGTCCGCGGCGGCGTGGTGCCGTGGCGCTACCCGCCCACGCGGGCGTTTGCCTACGGCGAGTGGCTGCGTGCCGCGTACCAGGCCGGCCCCGGCCCCGTCCCGGGGCCGCACCCGGACCTGGCGATCGCGCTGGCGCAAGCGCGCGCGATCGGCGTCGCGCTGCTCGGTCCCCCACCGCGGGAGCTGCTGGAGCCCGTCCCCGAGGCCGACCTGCACCGTGCGATGCGTGACGCGCTCCCTGCCCTATTCGCCGACCTCCACGGCGACGAGCGCAACGTGCTGCTCACGCTCGCACGCATGTGGCACAGCGCGGCGACGGGGTCTTTCGCGCCGAAGGACGTGGCGGCGAAGTGGGCGGCGGCGCGGTTGCCGGCCGAGCTGGCGCCCTGGCTCGAGCTGGCGGGCCGGGGGTACGTCGGTGACGTCGAGGACGACTGGCGCGACCACTGCGCGCAGGCGGCGGCGGTCGCCGAGCGGCTGAGGATGGAGGCAGAGCGGGCGTGCGGCGGGATGGACGAGGGCGGGCCGGTCAGGGGTGGATGACCGACGGCCGATGCGCCAGCCGACGGGTTGCTGGGACGGCGATCGGTGCGCCTAACCGTCGCGTGGGGCCGAGTCCTCCATGCGTTGGAGCGCGCCCCTCATAGGCGCAAGTTCGTCCGTCAGCAGCGTCCACAGGAGCACGGGGTCCACCCGTTGGTACTCGTGTCGGAGCGCGCTGCCGAGACTCGCGAGTCCGGCCCAGTCGACATCGGGCTCGCCGGCCTTGAGCCCATGCGGGATGCGTCGGCTGGCCTCCGATAGGACCTGCAGGTTGCGTTCGACCAGTTGACGCGCTCGACGATCGCCGACGAAGCGCTCCAGATCCAATCCATCGACGTCGGCCTCGATCCATTCGAGGGCCTGGCGCATCTGTCGCGGGTCGGTCGCGGTCCGGCTCGGCCTCAGAAGACACGTACCGCGTCGCGCTCGAGGGCCGCCAGGATTTCGGGATCCGAGCCGCCTCGAGTGAGCACGTCGACAGGAAGGCCCAGCGCCACCGAGCAGGCGTGCTGGACCGCGGCCAGGTCGAGCAGGTGAAAGCGAGCGCTTGGGTCCGGGTCGACGAGCAGATCGGCGTCGCCGTCGGGCCTTGCCTCGCCCCGTGCGTGCGAGCCGACGAGGCGGAGTCCCGCGACCCCGCGGGCCCGGAGGATGGGCTCGAGCGACCGAAGTCGACCGATCAGCTCGGCTGGATCCGGCGCCTCGGGCGCCGCGGCTTCCTCCTCCATCCGGCGTCGCAGCGCCTCCCGGACCACCTCGCCGGTGCTGCCGTACAGGCCATCAGCGACCTTCCTGCGGACGAAGGCCTCGAGCTTCGGGGTCCGCGATACGTTCATGCCGCCAGCGTAGGCGCAGTAGCGGGACATGTCAGAGTTGGGCATTCTTGGTCGACGTCCTGTGGAGGTATCCCCTGGCCACCCTGCCCCCCGGCACGATCGTCGACCTCACCGAGGCCGCCGCCGAGGCCCTGCGCTTCCCGCCGCCGGACGGCGATCTCGTGGTGGTCGTGCACGTTTCCGCGCTGCGCGCCCGCTTCGACGCCCACACGCAGGTGGCGCACTTCGACGACGGCGCCCTCGGTTGGTTGGGCGGGCTGGGCGAGGACATGCTCGTGACGCTCGACGAGGCGCCGGATCCGGGCGCCCGCGACGCCTGCGCCGAGCGCTACCTGCGGGGCGAGCGGCTGTGGCAGATCGTGCGCCCCGGCGCGCTCGTCGTTCCCGGTGCTCCGCGGGCGCCCTCGTCGATCTATGGCGGGAGCGAGCGGCGCCCGTGGCTGGTGCTCGGCGAGACCGACCTCGGCGACCTGCTCGCGGCCCCGCTCAACGACGCCTCGAACCCGAAGTGGTGGACGCCGGTGGTGCCGCGCGCTGCGCTCGCCTTCCCCGGCAGCGTCAAGGACGCCGCGGTCGAGCTCGCGCACGTCTGGAGCCTGCCGGCGTCGCTCGAGCCGCTGGGGGAGTTGACGCCGCTCGGTCGCGGCGCGGTGGAGCGGGCGGTGCGGGCGTACGCGACGGGGTGATCGGGGTCGGGTGACCCCTTCGGGACTTGGCGCGCCCCGCCGTCATGCCCGCATGACACGTAAGCTGTAAACGTCACGCAAAGCACACTTGACATGCCGCCAGGGCTTGACGTAGTCTCGCTCGAAGGAGGCGATCCCATGCGCAACCGAGTCCGCGACCTGCGCGCCGAGCGCGACTGGTCCCAGCAGGACCTGGCCGACCGGCTCGCGATGTCGCGGCAGGCGGTCACCGCGATCGAGACCGGCAAGAGCGAACCGAGCCTGACGACCGCGTTCCGACTCTCGTGGCTGTTCGACCTACCGCTCGAGGAGATCTTCGAGGCGGACCTGGAGGAGAAGATGACCTTCCTGAACTCCGAGTGGGAGTACCACGATCGGCTCGCCACCGCGTTCGACGAGGTCGGCGTGCTGGACGAGATGGGCGGCGCGGGCTGGGAGATGACCGGGTTCGGCCCGCTCGTGCTGCACTTCCGGCGCCCGCAGGACGCCGCGTTGCGCGTGCGTTGGGCGTACGAGCGCGTGACCGAGCTCGGCACCCCGCGCAAGCGGGCCCAGCTCGAGCGGGAGGGCTGGACCTACTGCGGGAGCTGGATGAACACCTACCACTACTTCAAGCGCGCGGACCGCGTTCCGGCGTAAGCGCCCGCGTCCGCGCCGAGAGCGATCGAGCATGCAGGATGTGGTTGGAGGCGCGTGTCGTATGGAGCAGCGGCCACCCATTGTGCCCCTCGGCGTCGTCGTCGCCTGCGCGGTGGCGATGCTGGCCCACCTCGTCCTCGCACAGGGCGCCTACCTCGATCCGCCCCACGCGGAGCCGGGACTCGCGGGCTTCGTGGCGCAGGTCGATTTCGAGCGCGAGACGATGGCGCCGCCCGCGCCGGCCGGGACGCCGTCGCCCCACGGCGGTGCGTGGTTCGTGCCGCTCGCGCCGAGCTTCGCGCTCGAGCCGCCCTGGACGACGGTGGTCGCCGTGGGCCAGCGCGAGGGCCCGGGGTGGCGGCTCACGCTGCGCGACCATGCGGGCGTCGACGTCCGCGTGGGGTGGGTCAGTGAGCAGCTGCTCCTCGTGGATGTCTGGTGGGGCCGTACCGTCTCGAGCGAGATGCTGATCGACGCGCGCCGCGGCGAGCTGGTGCACGCGACGACGTACGCGTGGTACGGCGCCGCGGAGGGTGAGGACGCGCCGCCATGTACCGCGGCGCCGGCGGCGCGCACTCCGTCCGGGACGCGTCCTCAACGCACGGTCACGCGAAACCGCTGCACCACGCGGCCGTCCCCCGTGAGGTAGCGCACCTCCAACTCGCCCGGCCCCCTTGGCGCCCGGAACGTGACGGTGGTGGTGTAGAGCCGCTTGGCGGGACCGATCGTGTCGGCGCCCTCGTCCGGGGCACCCGCCTGCACGAGCACGAGCGTGTCGCGCGGACCGATTGCGCCGGAAACGGTGACGTCGAACAGGGTATCGGGCCCGACGACGGCGGGCACGGTGACCTCCACGAGCGCCTCCACCACCGTCACGCGGGCCGTTGCCAGGACGTTGCCGCTGCCACCTGTGACGTAGCGCAACTCGTACGTGCCCGGCCCGACGGGAGCGGCCAGCGTCGCGGGCCGGCTGAAGGTGCGCACCGTGGCGACCGGTCCATCCGCCGGCCCCACCACCCGCAACTCGAGCCGGTCGCCGGGGCCGGCGGGCCCGTCCCACACGACCTCGAAGTTCGTGCCGGCAGCCACCTCGGCGGGGACCGCCAGCGCAGCGGTGGCCGCGGTGGTCGCGAAGGGCTCGCTGCGCCCCACCACGCGCCGGCCGCCTTCGGGTAGCGCGAGGAGGAAGCGGGCCTCGAACGTGCCCGGCGCGTCTGGCGTGAGGAGGTCAACTGCGCCACGGCCGTCCGAGACGAACGCCTGGTACAACCGCACGGTGTCGGGCGCGTCCACCGGCGCGAGGGCAACGGCGCCGATCGCGCCGTCGGGACCGCCTTCGAACGTCACGCGGATCGCTGTTCCGGCGGTGGGTTGCGCGGGTTCGACGGCGAGCCTCACGGTGGCAGTCGGCGCGAGTTCGAAGGCGAAGCTTGCGCCGTCATCGGAGACCGTGAGGTCGCCGAACACGCTCGTGCGGTCGTCGGCGAAGGCGTCGACGAGCTCCACGGCGTAGGTGTCCGGGGGTAGGTACCCGACGAAGGCACCCTCCTCGTCTGGCTCCAAGCGCGTGCGCGCTCCGGTGACGGGGTCGACCAACGCGACCGTCACGCCCGCGGTGGCGGGCGCGCCGTCACGCGTGACCCGAACACTGACCGGCACCGGGGATCGCTCGCTGGCGGCCTCGGTGCCGAGCGCGTCCTGGATGGCCGTATCGAGATCGATGGCGGTGGCCGCGTTGACGAATGCCGCGACGGCGCCGAACCGCTCGGCAGCCGCGGCCTCGAGGTCGATCCCGACGATGCGCAGGTCGATGCCCAACCCGGCGTAACGCTCGGCGATCGCGGCCAGGTTGCCGCCGCAGCTCTCGAGGCCGTCGGTGACCAGCACCACGCGGCGGTCGCCGGTCGCGGGGAGATCGTCGAGGGTGAGCTCCAGCGAGTGGACGATGGGTGTGGCGCCGCGGGCGACGGTCGCGGCCACCGCCCCCGTCAGCGCTGCGCGGTCGACGCCGTCGATCGGCACTTCGAGGTGCGAGTCGTTGCACGCGAGGTCGTCCGCGGCGAACAGGCGCGCGCCGTACACGCGCAGACCCACGCTGAGCCGGTCGTCGTCCGGGAGCCCGGCCACGATGCCCTGCAGGACGGCCTTGGCCGCGTCGATGCGGTAACGACCGTCGGCGAGGCGGTTGTACATCGAGCCCGAGGCGTCGAGCACCAGCGCGACGTGTACCTGCGCGGATGCCTGCGACGCCAAAGCGAGCAGGAGTGCAGCGGCGGCTGCGGACGCGAGCAGCCGTGGAGCCCGCAGGCGCGCGATGGGCCTCACGAGCCCTCACCCGCGGCTTCGGGTTCGGGGAACGCCCACCAGTACCAGCGCAGGTCATCGTCGAGCCCGACCCGGTAGTGGTGCGGCCCACCGCCGGGCCCGAACTCGACGGTCACCGCGGTCCAGCCAGCCGAGAGGTCGAAGGGCTCGACGTTGTTGCACTCCCCGGCCGCCACGGTTCGCGCCTCGCGGCTGCCGAGCCACGCCGCGCGCCGGCTGCCGGGCGAGGCGATACGTTCCGCGTACGCCGCGTCGGCAAGAGCCGCCATGCCGATCGTGCTCAGCCCGCGGTCGAGCTCGCGCGGCGAGGTGAACCCTTCCAGCGGCGTCAGCAGGTCGACCTCGCTGAGGACGCCGATGAGTGGGCCGCCTGGGGCGCCGCACGTGCGCGATCCGAGGGGGGTGTCGCCGTCGATCGCCGGCAGCGCCACCGCGAATGAGCCGTCGGCGGCGATGTCTGCGAAGGCCCGGAGCCTGCCAGCGCCTCCGTGGATCACCCACGTGGGCGTGGCGACCCGTTCCCACGGTTCGAAGCGTCCAGAGATCCGGGACGCGTCGCTGCGGAGGTCGGCCCCCGGGCCCACGGGGCCGAGGTACTGGGCCGCGGCGCTCGCCGCGAGCGCCCAGGCGGCGATCGCGACGAGACGGAGCGCGCTCTGGGCTGTCTTGAGTGTTCGCATCTCTCCTCCTATGGCCGGTTCGCGTGCTCGATCGACGCCAGTTGCTCCTCCGCGAACCCCGCCTCCCGCAGGACGCCGACGATGAAGGCCGTCTTCCCGGCCACGTAGCCGTCGATGTCGTGCGCGAAGGTGGTCGCCAGGTGCTTCTTGAGTTCCCCATACGCGCTCGCGAGCTGTGGCTGGCGGCGTAGGTGGTCGCGCAGCGCGAGGTGGTTCGCCAGGGCAGGGCTGTCGGGCGGGCAGACGTAGAGGTGGTGGTCGGGTGCCCCGGGCGGCGGCGCGAACGCCTCGCGGCCGTCGATCCCGAGGTCGCCGAGGTGCGCGTAGCCCAACGCCGCCAGGCGCTCGACGGCGGTCGCGACGTCCCCGCCCGATCGCAGCACGACGTCGAGGTCGATCACCGGCTTGGCGGCGAGGCCCGGCACCGAGGTGCTGCCTACGTGCTCGATCGCGACCGCGAGATCGACGACGACGGGCCAGACCCTCGCGCGGAGCCGCTCGAACGTCGCTGCCCAGGCCGGGTCGTGGTCGACGACCGTGATCGTGCGCATGGGGCCGATGTTACGCGCCGCCGGCGGCACCGCGCGCGACCCGAGGCGGTAGCGTGGCGCGATGCCCCCCGTCCCCTGGCCCGACTTCCTCGCCCAGACCCACTTCGCCGACTCCGCCACGCTGCTGGCCGGGCTCGCGGCGGTGGCGTTGGTGGGCCTCTCCAAGGGCGGCCTGGGCGGGGCGTTCGCGCTCATGGGCGTGCCGGTGCTGTCGCTGGTGATGCCGCCGGTGCAGGCGGCGGCGCTGCTGCTGCCGCTGCTGCTCATGATGGACGCCGTCGGCCTGTGGACCTGGCGGGGCTTCTTCGACCGGGCCACGCTCGTGTCGATGCTGCCGGCGGCGGCGATCGGGATCGCCGTGGGTGGCCTCACGGCCGCCGTGACGCCGGAGGCGCTGGTCCGCCTGCTCGTGGGCGTCGTGGCGCTGGCGTTCGTGGCGCGATCCCTGCGTCCGGTCCGGGCGGACGCGGACCGGACGCCGTCGCGTGGATCGGCGTGGTTCTGGGGTGGCCTCGCGGGCTTCACCTCCTTCGTGGCGCACGCCGGCGGCCCGCCCTACCAGGTGCACACCCTGCCGCTGCGCCTCGACCCGCGCGTCTACACCGGCACGGCCGTGATCTTCTTCGCCGTGGTGAACGTGGTCAAGGTGATCCCCTACGCCGCGCTGGGTCAACTCGATGGCCGCACCTTGCTCTCCGCCGTCGTGCTGCTGCCGCCGGCGGTCGTGTCGGTGCTGATCGGGGCGGCGATGGTGCGGCGCATGAAGCCGGGGGTGTTCTACCCGTTCATGCTCGCCATGGTCGCGCTCGTGGGGATGCGGCTCGTCTACGACGGCCTGCGCGGACTGCTCTAGGCGAGCGGCGCCCGGTCCGGCCCGCATATCGTGGCATCAGATCCGGCGGCGATCGGCCGCCGGCGGCGTGGCCCGAACCGGAGGTGGCGACCGTGGACCGAATCGTCGAGTGCGTGCCGAACATCAGCGAGGGCCGCGACCGCGGCGTCATCGACGCGGTGGCGGCCGTGATCGAGGAGGTCGACGGGGTCCGCCTGCTCGACGTCGCCCCCGGCGCCGACACGAACCGCACGGTGATCACCTTCATCGGCCCGCCCGACGGCGTGGCGGAGGCGGCGTTCCGGGTGGTGCGGCGCGCGGGCGAGCTCATCGACATGCGCCGGCACCGGGGCGCCCATCCGCGCCACGGCAGCACCGACGTCTGCCCCTTCGTGCCCGTGCGCGGCGTGAGCATGGACGACTGCGTGGCGCTCGCGCGCGCCGTCGGCCGGCGGATCGGCGACGAGCTGGGGTTCCCGGTCTACCTCTACGAGGCGGCCGCCCTGCGCGACGACCGCCGGAACCTGGCGGCGGTGCGCAGAGGCGAGTACGAGGCGCTCGCCGAGAAGCTGGGCAGCGAGGCGTGGCGGCCCGACTTCGGTCCGAACGCGTGGAACGAGCGCGCCGCCCGCTCGGGTGCCATCAACGTCGGCGCGCGCGGCTTCCTGGTCGCCTACAACGTCAACCTCAACACGCGCCAGAAGCGGATCGCCAGCCAGATCGCCCTCGACATCCGCGACGCCGGGCGCGCGCAGCGCGACGAGGCCGGGAAGGTCGTCAAGGATGCCGACGGCAGGAGCGTCCTCGTGCCCGGGCCGTACCGCCTGGCGGCCTGCAAGGCGGTCGGCTGGGTGCTGAGCGAGTTCGACCGCGCCCAGGTGTCGATCAACCTCGTCGACACCGCGGTCACGAGGCCACACGAGGCCTTCGAGGCCTGCCGCGCGAGCGCCCGGGACCGCGGCGTGCGGGTGACGGGCAGCGAGTTGGTGGGCCTGATCCCCGAGGGCGACCTGCTCGCGGCCGGGAAGGACTACCTGCGCCAGGCGGGGCAGTCGGCCGGCGTCCCCCGGCGCATGCTCGTCGAGACCGCGGTGCAGAGCCTGGGGCTGCGCGAACTCGGCGCGTTCGACCCGGACGAACGCGTCATCGAGTACCGTGCCGGCCTGGTGGACGGCCCGCTCGCCTCGATGACGGCCCGGCAGTTCGTCGACGAGCTGTCCACCGACTCGCCGGCGCCAGGCGGGGGCTCGGTCGCCGCGCTCTGCGCCGCCCAAGCGGCCGCCTTGGTGGCGATGGTCGCCAACCTCACGGTCGGCAAGAAGGGCTACGAGGGGGTGCAAGGCCGGGTCATGGCGATCGCCGAGGAGGCCCAGGAGCTCAAGGACGCACTACTGGACGCGATGGATCGCGACACGGTGGCCTTCGATCGGGTGATGGTCGCCTTCGGCCTGCCGAGGGCGACCGACGAGCAGCGCGCGGCCCGCGGCCTCGCCGTCGCCGAGGCCACCCGCGAGGCGACGCGGGTGCCGCTCGCCGTGCTCGAGCGCGCGGCGCGGGTGGTCGAGCTGGCGACCGAGATCGGCGAGATCGGCCAGGCCGCCAGCCTCTCGGATGCCGGCGTCGCCGTGCTCTGCGGTGCCGCCGGTGCCGAGGGCGCGTACGACAACGTGCTGATCAACCTCGCCACCCTCGCCGACCTCGACGCCAGCGCCGACCCCGGCTTCGCGGCGCAGACGCGGCAGCGGGCGGCCGAGGCGGTGGCGGCGTGCGAGGAGACGGCCCTCGTGGCGCGGCGCGCGATCCGTGGGAGGCTCGAGGCGGCGCTCTAGCGTCGAGCGGCGCGCCCGACCGACCGGCCGCGCGACGCCGTCAGCGTTCGCGCCCGATGGGCCGACGCCGGCCGGGATCCCAACCGGCACCGCGCCCGGTCTGCGGGTAGCGCGAGATGAGCACGACCAGCGCCACCAGGATGAGGGCCTGGACGACGCGCAACGCGATCCCCCAGAACTCGTAGGGGGGCGTGCGGTCCTCTGCGACGCCGACGTAGGCGAAGATCGTGAAGACCTGGAAGAAGGCGCCCGCCACCCACAGCAGCATCCGGTCGCTGACGAGGATGACGACGGCGCCGAACAGGAACGCCGCCGCCGCGGGGATGCCGAACCACATCAGGCTGGGGTCCGACGGCCGGACCTCGACCACCTGCAGGACCCGGAACCCGATCAGCAGGTAGATGACGGCCGCGGCGGTCGCCAGGCCGGCGGTCGCGACGCGCAGGGCACGCAGGTAGACCGGAACGGGCGCGCGCGGGGCGCGGATCGGGGTGGTCACGGCGGCTCCTCCTCGCATCCGGGCGGGGTCGCCGTGTTCCACGGGACGCGGTTCGCGGCGAACGACCCCTCATGCTAGGGGTTGATCGTCCCGGCAACCCGGGTCAGGCGCCATGTCCGCCCGGCGCCGGAGGCGCCCACCAGTTCTCGGGAGGTGATCGGCGTGGCCACGGTACGCGAAGGCAACCAACGAGCCCTGCTCGTCGTCGACATGCAGATCGGCGTGCTCGACGGCACCTGGGACGCGGAGCGCGTGGTAGCGAACGTGGCCCGCGCCGTCGAGCGTGCGCGCGCGCACGCTGTGCCCGTTCTGTGGGTGCGGCACGAGGACGAGGACCTCGTGCCCGGCACCCCGGCGTGGCAATGGGTCCCCGATCTGGCGCCGGCCCCCGGCGAGCCCGTGATCCTGAAGCGCTTCAACTCGTCGTTCGAGGAGACGACGCTCGAGGACGAGCTCGCGACATGGGGCGCCACCCATGTCGTGCTGGCGGGCGCCGCGACCAACTGGTGCATCCGCGCCACGGCCTACGCCGCGCTCGACCGCGGCTACGACCTCACGCTGCTGGAGGACGCCCATACCACCGGCCCCATCGAGTTTCAGGACGGCCGCGTGATCGCGGCCGAGGACATCGTCCGCGAGCTCAACGCCGTCATGGGGTGGGTGAGCTACCCGGGGCGCGCGAGCGCGGTCACGGAGGTGGACACGGTCGACTTCGGCGAAGCGGCCTGAGGGACGGGGCGCACGCCGGTCCCGGCCGCGGGTATCCTGGAGCCGACCCGCACGAGGCGCGCCCGGGTGGCACGACGCGGGGCGAGGGACGCACGCCCTCGCTGCACGTCGCCGAAGGCGCGTTCGTCGTCCTGGAGGCACCCGTGGAGCAGACCGAGCGATCGATCGCGCAGTGGCAGGAGCTGATGGAGTCCGGCGCCGTGAGCGCCGTCGAGATCGTCGAGCACTACCTCGCGCGCATCGACGCCATCGACCGCGACGGCCCGACCCTGCGGTCGGTCCTCGAGGTCAACCCCGACGCCGCGGCGCTCGCCGCCGAGCTCGACGACGAGCGCAGCCGGTCCGGCGCGCGCGGCCCGCTGCACGGCATCCCCGTGCTGTTCAAGGACAACGTCGACACCGGCGACCGCCTGACGACGACCGCCGGCTCGCTGGCGCTCGAGGGCCACCGGGCGCCGCGCGACGCGTTCCTGGTGGCGCGGCTGCGGGCGGCGGGGGCCGTCGTGCTGGGCAAGACCAACCTGAGCGAGTGGGCGAACGCGCGCTCCAGGCGCAGCTCGAGCGGCTGGAGCAGCCGCGGCGGCCAGACGCGCAACCCGTACGCACTCGACCGCAACCCGTGTGGCTCCAGCTCCGGCTCCGGCGTGGCCGTCGCCGCCGACCTGGCGGCCGCCGCGGTCGGCACCGAGACCGACGGCTCGATCGTCTGCCCCGCGTCCGTCAACGGCATCGTCGGCGTCAAACCCACCCTCGGCCTGGTGAGTCGCGGCGGCATCATCCCGGTCGCCGCCTCGCAGGACACCGCCGGCCCCATGGCCCGCTCCGTCGCCGATGCCGCCATCCTGCTCTCGGCGATGGCGGGATCCGACGCCGCCGATGCGGCCACCCGCGAGGCCGATGCCTA
Organism: uncultured bacterium; assembly: GCA_964549045.1. Lineage (GTDB taxonomy): Bacteria > Deinococcota > Deinococci > Deinococcales > Trueperaceae > JAABTL01. Next base: position 11,885 of record CAZJUA010000156.1, read on the forward strand.
CGTCATCGACGTCCGCGCGGTGTTCGAGCCCGAGGCGCTGCGTGGCGCGCGGCTGGGCGTCGTGCGCTCCTGCTGCGGCCGGCACGAGGGTGCCGACGCGGTGTTCGAGCGCGCCGTCGAGACGCTGCGCGAACTCGGCGCCGAGATCGTCGACGGCGTCGACCTGAGCGCGATCGCCGCGGTCCGCGAGCACGAGATGCGCGTGATGCGCGTGGAGCTCAAGGCCGGCATCGACGCCTACCTGCGCGAGCGGCCGGACGCGCCGGTGCGCAGCCTTGCCGACGTCATCGCTTTCAACGCCCGGCACGCCGATCGCGTGATGCCGTTCTTCCGTCAGGAGTTCCTCGAGATGGCCCAGGCGGAGGCCGGGCTCGACGACCCCACGTACCTCGAGGCGCTCGCGGCCTGCCGGCGCATCGCCCGCGACGAGGGCATCGACCGGGCGCTTCGCGAGCAGCGGCTCGACGCGCTCATCGCGCCCACCGGCACGCCCGCCTGGGTGACCGACCCGATCGACGGCGACCGGCTGCTCGGCCTGTGCTCGTCGCCGGCGGCCGTCGCCGGCTACCCCCACGTCACCGTACCCGCCGGCTTCGTGCACGGGCTGCCCGTCGGGTTGTCGCTCTTCGCCGGGCCGTACCAGGAGGGCAGGCTGCTGGCGTACGCGCACGCCTTCGAGCAGGCCGCGGACGCGCGCCGGCCGCCGACCTTCCCGGAGGGGGTGGCGTGACGCGGGACGGCGAGGCGCCTGTGCCCGCGAGCGGGCCCGGCATCGTCGTCGCCGCCGAGGCCGGCCTCGCGATCCGCGCCTTCGGGGACATCGCGGACGTCGTGGGCGCGTCGCTCGGCGCCGGCGCCCTCCTCCTGACCGAGGACGACCTGGACCCCGCGTTCTTCGATCTCCGCAGCGGCTGGGCCGGCGAGTTGTTCCAGAAGGTGACCAACTACGGCGTGCGACTCGCCCTGGTGCTGCCCGACCCCGGCAGGTACGGACCGCGTTGGCGCGAGCTCGCGTTCGAGCACGCCGCGCACCGCGTCGTCCGCTTCGTGCCGTCGCGGGCGGCGGCGGACGCCTGGCTGGGCGGTCCGGGCACCCCGCCCTAGGTCCCCCCGAGCAGCACGATCGTGGAGAAGATGACGACGTCCTGCAGGAAGTGGATGATCCAGGGGGCGAGGAAGCCCCGTGTCTCGAACATGGCGCGGGCCATGAACCACCCGAGGACGCCGCTCATGACCACGCCGATCACGCCGCTCGGCGCGCCGTAGTAGTGGGCCATCCCGAAGAAGCTGGCGGATGCGAGCACGACGGCGCCCTTCGGCAGCGCGCCCGCGAGCGGGCCGAGCACGGCGCTGCGGTACACGACGCCCTCGGTGAAGGAGTTCCCCAGCGCCAGCAGCACGATCATGGGCAGGAGGGGCGGCAGCCGGCCCAGGTTCGGCGGTAGCGCGAAGCCGGTGACGGTCAGCAGCGTCAGCAGCAGCGTGCCGAAGGCGATCAGGAGTCCCGAGATCAGCGCCAGCCGCCCCCAGGCGATCGTGTCGCCCGGGATGCCCAGCCAGCCGATGCGCTCGGCCTTGGCGCGCAGGTCGCCGGGCGAGAGGAAGGCGGCGCGCGGGGAGCGGGTCACGAACAGCAGGATGCCGACGATGGGGACGGCCGTCAGCAGTTTGAGCGCGACCGCGCCCCCGAAAACGGACGTGAACGTGGCGGGCGGGAACCACGCCCGCCACGTGGCGCTGCCGGCGGTCTCCAGCGTGAGCCCCTGCATCAACACGACGACGGCGAGCACGCGGCCATAGCCGTCGACGACCCGGTCGCGCGCGATCACGCTGGCCACCCCGACGAGGGTCGCCTTCGCGTAGAGCCACCAGGCCGGCAGCGAACCCACCGTCTCGCGCAGCACCACGTCCGGCACCAGCGACGCCACCAGCGTCAGCGCCGCCACCCAGACCAGCCTCGTCCTCGCGTGCATGCGGGGTCCTCCGTCCGCTCTCTGTCGGGTTCCGCCGGCGGCACGGGTGCGGCTGGCGTACGGATCCACTGTGCGGTCGCGACACCCGCGTGTGCAGGGGCGAATGACCGTCGTGAAGCGGGCACGATGGGGGCGTGGACGGGATGGAGCTCGCGTCGGACCAGCGCCCGCTCGAGCGACCCGGGGTGGGGTCATGACGCGCGGGCGACGGTCGTGGTCCGCGCGTCGCCTGCGGTCCTCTTCCGTGGCCGTCGCCGTCGTCGGCCTGGCGGTCGTGGTCGCCCTCGGGTACGCGTCCCTGAGGGTCCCAGCCGGCGCGTCGGCGCTCCAGCGCCCGCTGGCCGAGCGTCAGGGGACGACGACGTGGTCGATCGCGCCCGCCTACGCCTTCGACGCGCTCTGCTTCGTCCAGGTGCTGTCGGGCGACCCGTACTACCTGGGGCTGTTCGAGGGCACGGCGGACGCCGCCTTCGCCCGCATGGCCCGCGAGCGCCTCAGGCGTGGTGAGCGCGCCGCGGTCGACCGCATCCACGGCCTCCTGCAACGCGCGCTCGGCGTGGGGTCGTGCCCCGTCCTGAGTTCCCTCCTCGCGATCACCGGCGCCGCCGACCTCGTGGCGTTCCGCGCCGCCATCGCCGACCCGCGCGCCTTCCGCCACACCTTCGCCGAGGAGCTCGACGTGTTCTACCGCCGCGCGACGGGCGGCTTCCGGCTGCCCGGGTTGGTGGTGGACCTGGCCCTGCGCGACGTCGCGACCTACCTCGACGCCCTCGACCGGCTGGGGTTCGAGGCGATCTGGCGGGCGACCGTGCGGCCCGAGCTGGCGGCTCTGGCCGACGATCTGTCCCGCGGGGTGGCGGGGTACGACGTGGTCGCCGTCGTCGAATCGCTCATCGGCGGTGGTCTGCCGAGCGGCACCGTCCACGTGCACCTCGCCCGCTTCGCGCGACCCAACGGCATCAGCCTGCAGGCCACCTCGCTGGTCATGGAGGAACGCACGGACGCACCGCAGCTCGCGCGCGTGGCGGCGCACGAGCTGCTGCACGGCTGGGTCGACTGGACGGGCGACGCGAGCCTCGCCGACCTGGTGGCCGCGCTGCGCGACGAGCCGCTCGTGGCGCGGGCGTTCGCGGGCCGCGACCGGCGCCACGGCTACAACACCACCGTCGCCCTCGTCGAGGAGGCCCTCACGCAGGCCCTCGACCAGCTGGCCGCAGAGCGCCTGGGCGTCGCGCCCGACCCGGCCGAGCGCTGGTTCTTCCACGACGGCGGCCTGCACGTGATGGCCGTCGGCTGGCACGAGGCGTTGGGCCCAGCAGCCTTCGACGACGCGCCGCTGCCGCTGCACGAGCGCGTCGCCGGCCTCGTCGCCGGGGGCGTGGTGACGCCGGCGACCTTCGGCCGCGCATGGGAGGCCGTCTACCGGCAGCCGTGCACGTTCGCCGGGCCACCGACGGCGGGACCGGCGTACCTGTCGGGCGATGCGGATCTGCTGGCGCTCCACCCCTCGTACGGCACGTCCGTGCGACCCGGATCGCTCATCGTCTTCCTTCGCGACTGGTGCGTCGACGGCGACCCGCAAGCGGCCGTCGCGCGGCTCGAGGCCGCCGCCCGCGGCTGGCGCGCGTCGGCTACGGCGGCCGACGGCCGCGAGTTGCCGCTGACGCTGCTCCATGGGGGCAACTGGGGCGTGGAGCGCGATGGGGTCACCCACCTCTACCGGCACGCCCTCACCTACCGGCTGCCGGCCGGGGTCGCGCCCGAAGGCCTGGCCTCGCCGCTCGCCGTCCGCATCGAACCGCGGGCCGGCGGCGGATGACCCCGGCCGGCGCGGTGCGCGCAGGACGCCACCGCGCTAGGCTGAGCCATGGACGTCGTCACGCGCCCCCTCACCCCCGACCGTTGGGACGACCTGGAGACCGTGTTCCGGGCCAAGGGCTGCTCGATGGCCCGCGGCTGCTGGTGCATGCACTACCGCGACACCGGGCGGACCACGCCGCCCGAGGGCGTGAGCGCCGCCGAGCACCACCGTGCCCGGCTGCGCGCGCTGGCGTCGGCCGATCCGCCCGTGGGTCTCCTCGGCTACGCGGACGGCGTACCGGTCGGCTGGGTGGCCGTGGCGCCGCGGTCGCAGTACCCGCGACTGGTGCGCTCGCCGGTGGCGAAGGCCGTCGACGAGCTGCCGGTGTGGTCGGTCGTGTGCTTCGTGGTGCCGTCGCCCTACCGCGGCCGCGGCGTCGCACGGGCGCTGCTGCGCGGCGCGGTCGCGCACGCCGAGGCGCGCGGTGCGGTGGCGTTGGAGGCGTACCCGATCGACAAGCCAGGGCGCGGGCAGGACACCTTCATGTGGAACGGCGCGCGCTCGATGTTCGAACGTGAGGGCTTCGTGGAGGTGGCGCGGCGAAGGCCCGAGCGGCCGGTGATGCGCAGGTTCTTCGGCAGCGGCGGGTAGGACGCGCGTGGGAACGCCGCCGCAAGGGACGACCACCGGCGCCGAGCCGGCGCGTTCGGGGGACGACGAGATCGTCGTCCGACCGCTGGCGCCTGGCGAGGCGCGCGCGCTGGCGACGGTCATGCGCCGCAGCTTCGGTGGCCTCGCCGGCATGATGTTCAGCCCGGGGAAGGCGGCCTTCGTCGCGGAGCTGGGCGGCCGGGTCGTGGGGGGCGTGACGCTCGGCGTCTTCCGCATCGACGCCGAGCGCCGGGGCGGCGTCGTCAAGTGGTTGTTCACATTGCCCGAGGCGCGGGGCCACGGCGTGGCCACGGCGCTCGTCGACCGCGCGCTGGCATGGTTCGACGATCACGACGTCACGGACGCGATCGCCTGCGTCGAGGCCCTCAACGCCGGCTCCAGCAACCGCTTCGCGCAGCGCGGCTTCGCGCCGCTCGGGTTCGTGGGCCAGGTGCGGCGGTACGGCTGGCGCCTGCCGCGGGTGTGGTGGCACGCGAACCACGTGGTCGACGTCGGACACGTCCTGTGGGTGCGGATGCGAAACGAGGCGCCGACGGAGGTCCCCGACGAGGCGACGGCGTGGGGCGCCGGTGGGCTCTTCGCGACGGCGGGCCTGCACCTGGCGTTCGGCATCGTCATGCTCGCGCGCCTCGGCGAGACGATCGACGCGACGGCCGTGGCGCAGGTGACGGCCGCGGTGGTCGCCATCGTGGGCGTGCGCACCGCGGCGATGGCGGTCGTCGGCCGCGCGCAGGGCCTGCACCTGCGCTACCTGCCGTGGGAGACGGGTCTGCTGCTCGCCGGGGCGATCGCGCTGGTGTTCGGCGGTCCGTTCGTCGCACCGGGTGCGGTCGTCCCCCGGTCGCGGACCTGGCCGCCGCGGTCGCTGGCGCCGGCGCTCGCCCGGATGGCCGTCGCGGCGCCCGCGGCCGTGCTGACGCTCGGTTGGCTCGCGTGGTGGGCCGTCGCCGCCGGCGTGGCCACCGACCTCGCGGAGCCCGTGCTCCTCTACACGCGGATCATGCTGCTGGCCGACGTGCTGCTGCCGTTCTTCCCCATGACCGCGTTCGCGGGGCGACGGGTCCTCGAGGCGTCGCCGTTGGCCTGGGGGGCGCTGGCGGCGGGCACGGTGGCGCTCTGGCTGGTCGCGCCGGCGTTCTGACGCGCATGCGTGAGTTCGTGGGCGCGGCTCGAAGTGCCGAACAGGTGTACGTGCGCCGCAGCGCTGCGGCGCACGCCATCATGGGATCAGGGATCGTGGTGGGTGCGTTCGGCGCCGCCGCGACCGATCCTGCCGAGGTGCGTGTCGTGGAAGCTCGTCGGGAGCTTGAGCCCGTACCCGACCGCCCGGTCGATGCCGATGTGGGCGAGCCAGGCGAGTCCGACGACCAGGGCGCCTTCGCGCCCAGCCAGCCAGCCGACGAGGACCAACCCCCAGGGCACGACCGAAGCGTGGACGAGGTTGTAGACCCGGGCGCCGATCCGGGGACCGCGGGCGTAGGCGATCATCGACAGGTCCGGCAGCAGCACCAACGCGGCGAAGACCCACCACGAGAAGCCGAGAACGCCGTAGGCGACGAGCGCCACGGCGACGACGGCGAGGCCCTCGAGGCGGAGCAGGTGGGTGGGGTGCGTCAACGTCTCGCTCATCGCCTCACCGTAGCCGCTCTGGCCACTGGGTACGTCGCGAAACCCCCGGCACGTGCCGCGCCGGTTCGACCCGCTACGGTGAGAAGGAAGGAGGTCTCCATGCACAGCGAAACCATCACCGTGCTCGGCATCGCCGGCAGCCTGCGGCGAGGCTCGTACAACCGCGCCCTGCTCCGTTCGGCGCAGTCCCTGACGCCCGACGACATGCGCCTCGACGTCTTCGATCTCCACGACATCCCCTTCTACGACGCCGACGTCGAGAAGCGGGGCGACCCCGAGCCCGTGACCGAGCTCAAGCGTCGCGTTCGCGAGGCGGACGCCCTGGTCATCGCAACGCCCGAGTACCAGCACAGCCTGCCGGGCGTCCTGAAGAACGCGCTCGACTGGGCATCGCGGCCGCCGAAGGACCCGCCGCTCCGGCGCAAGCCCATCGCGATGATGGGCGCGACCCCCGGCCGCTACGGCACCGCCCGGGCGCAGGCCGAGCTCCGCAAGGTGCTCGCCTACAACGACGCGGTCGTGCTCAACCGCCCCGAGGTCCTCGTCGCGAACGCGGGGAAGGCCTTCGACGAGTCCGGCGAGCTCGTCGACGAGACGGCCCGCGAACTCGTGCGCGAGTTGCTCACGGCGCTCGGGTGGTGGGCGCGGCTCTTGCGGGAGGCGAGGCGAGCGAACTGAGCCTGCTCGGGGTGCGGCGCCATGCGGGCTGAACCGCGTTCGGCTCCCGGCCGGCCGCCGTTCTTGGCCGACAGGACGCCGTCGACGACCGCGTAGCATGCGTTCGGAGGTTCGATCATGCGTCGACGGCACGTCATCGTGATCGGTTCCCTGGTGGCCACCGGCGTGGCGCTGGCCGCGCTGCAGTTCGCGCCGGAGCGCGAGACGGTGATCCCGGTCGAGGTCGCCAACCCCGATGGCGGCGCGGGCCACGCGCTGGTGCTCTACCACCCCGGCCTCAGCGACCTGCAGGATGCCCTGAGCGATGCCTTCGTCGCGGAGCTGGTCGAGCGCGATTGGCGCGTCAACCGGGCGACCACCAGCGCTAGCGCACCCACCGACGTCGAGTCCTACGACCTGCTCGCGCTCGGCGTGCACACCTACTGGTGGGCGCCGGACGGCCCGACGCGGCGCTACCTGGATCGGGTCGGCGACCTGGGGGGCACGCCGGTCGTCGTGCTGCTCAGCGCGCTCGGGGCGGCCGGTCGGGCGGAGGCGCGCAGCGTCGACTGGATCACCCGCCACGGCGGGCGCGTGGTCGAGGTGCGGCCCTTCTTCGTCATGCGGCCCAACGACGAGACGGACCCGCGCCCCAACCGGGCCGTGGCGCTCGAGCGGGCGGGCGAGTTGGCGGCGGCGGTCGATGCCGCGCTGAGGTGACGCGCGTCCCGGATGCCCTGAGCGCCTTGCGCGCCGTGGTCGCGCTGCCGTTGGTGTGGGCGCTGAGCGCCGGTGCCCTGTTCGACGTCGGCGCGGACGCGGTCTTCCTCCTGTCCGGACTGGCGGCCTCGTGGGTTCTCGCTGACCTGCCGGGTTGGGTGCCGCTGGTCGCGGCGGCGATGCTGGCGCGGTTCTTGGCCACTTCGCCTACGGGCGCGCCGCTGTACGACCCCGTGGGGCGTCACTACGGGACGCTGCTCTACCTCGTGCTGGGGGTGTGGATCCTCGACACGGCGCCGGCCGCGAGGGGCGGCGTCCTGGCGGTGTGGGTCGTCGCCACCGGGGCGTCGCTGGTCGGGCGGGCGTGGTTCCTGCGAACGCGGGTAGGCTAGCCGCAACATGGAACCCCGCGTCGTCTCGGTGGCGCTCAGCGCCACCCACTCGTTCTCGAAGCCGCCTACCGACGCGATCGAGCTGGTCGCGGGCCACGGCGTGCGTGGCGACGCGCATGCGGGGGGCACGGTGCGCCACCGCTACCTCGTGCGCAAGGACCCGACGGCGCCGAACCTGCGTCAGGTGCACCTGGTGCACCGCGAGCTGTTCGACGAGCTGGCCGCGAAGGGCTTCTCGGTCGCGCCAGGCGACATCGGCGAGAACGTCGTCACGGCCGGCGTCGACCTGCTGGGGCTGCCCGTGGGGACGACGCTGCGCCTGGGTGACGAGGCGGTCGTCGAACTGACCGGCCTGCGCAGCCCCTGCAGGCAGCTCGACGGTTTCCAGGCCGGCCTGATGTCGGCCGTGCTCGATCGCGCCGCGGACGGCTCGCCCGTGCGCAAGTCGGGCGTCATGAGCGTGGTGGTCGTGGGCGGGACCGTGCGCCCGGGGGACGCGATCCGCGTGATCCTGCCAGCCGAGCCGCACCGGGCGCTGGCGCCGGTCTGACGGGGCCGACCGCGGCCGCGTGCGCCTAGAGCCGATCGTCGAAGCGAAACCGCTGGGGCGCGCCGATGTGGACCTCGCCGAAGCGCCGATGCCCGGGGTCGAGCAGCAGGTTGCGCTCCTGGGGGACGAGCACGCTCGGGACGGTGAGCGCGGCGCTGGCGCGCTGGGCCAGCCACGCGTCGCCGACGGCGCGGGCGCCGGCGCTGACCGGCCGGGCGCGCCAGTCGTCGGGCAGGTCCTCGTCGCGGAGTTCGAGGATCAGGTCGTGCGGCACCCGGACCTCGAAGGTGACGTAGTCGCGCTCGAAGCGGCGCCGTTCGGCGTGTGCGAGCGTCTCCAGGGCGGCGAGCGACAGGTGCAGGCTGGCGTAGACGACGGGGCGACCGGGCGGGTTCCAGCGGCCGCCGTACCGCCGGGCGCCCTCGCCGGAGAAGGCGGCGGCGGGGTCGGCGAAGGCGGGGCGCACCAGGCGCCAGGCGAGCAGCGTCTCGGCGTCGGTCACGCGTCTCAGCTGTAGACGCCGTGCTCGAGGCGGCCGAGGAGGTCGTCGACCTCGCGGGCGCCGAGCTCGGTGTCGGCCAGCGCGAGCGGGGTGATGCCGTCCAGCGCGACGTTGGAGGTGCGCAACCAATCGGCGGCGTCGGCCTCGTCCCCGAACACCCGCGTGGCGCGCTCGAGCAGGGCGGCCAGGCGGATCACGTGCTCGCTCTCGTCCGGGGTGAGGGCGCCGGCCCGCTTGCGGCGGCCGAGGGTCGTGGGCGCGATGCCCGCGATCTCCGCCAGTTGGGCCTCGCTGATGCCGAGACGGCGAGCGAGGTCGACGAACACGCGCGTGTCCAGGCCCGCCTTCACCGCCGCGATGAGGGTGGCGGGGTCGGGTGCGAGGCCGAGGTCGTGGAGCACCCCGCGGGAATGGGGGGACGGGGGGCGGAAGGCATCCATATGGGTATCATAGCAGGACCATATGGACCCCTGCGTTTGGGGTCGTCCCCGCTGCCGGTCAGCCGACGATCCGTGCCACCAGTGCGCCGAGGGGGGTGTCGTGGGCGATGGGCGCGGTCGAGCGGTCGGCCGTGGGGAGCATCGGCTCGAGATGCGTGAGCGCCGCTCGCGCCTGCTCGCGCACGGTGTCCGCCGTAGCCGGGTGGTCGGCGACGAAGCGGTACAACCCGAACGGGCGCCGGCGCTCGCCGCCGTCCACCCATGCGTCGGCCAGCACCTTCAACGACTCCAGTGTGCGCGGCGCCTCGTCGCCGCGCCACGCCGCCTCCACGGCGCCGCGGGCGAACGCCTCGGCCCGCTCCGGGTCGTCGCGACGGCGCGCGACCTGCGCCCGGCGCATGAGCGCGGCCGCCTCCTGGTCAGCGTCGCCGGCCTCCCGCGCGCTCCGCAACGCGTGCCCGTCGAAGTCGTCGGCGGCGTCGAGGTCGCCGAGCGCGGCGTGGAGCATGCCCAGGTTGCTCGTCAGCGACAGCGCGTCGCGCCGGTTCTCGGTGCGCTTCGCCAGCGCCAACCCGGACTCCCAGACGCGGCGGGCCTCCGCCAGGCGCCCCTCGTCGAAGAGCGCCAAGCCGAGGTTCGTCGCGGCCCGCGCCTGGCGCAGCTCGTCGCCCGCCTCCCGGAAGGCGCGCAGCGCGGCCTCGTAGCCGCGAACGGCCTCGTCGCGGCGGCCAACGAGTTGCGACGCCAGCGCCAGGTTGCCCTGGGCGGTCCCGCGCCGCCGCGGGTCCGAGTCGTCGGCGGAGAGCGTGACGGCCGCGGCGGCGTGCTCGTGGGCGCGTCGGTACGCGCCCCGGTGGAGGGCGATGACGGCGAGTGCCTGATGGGCGGCGCTCGCCGCGCGCTCGTCTCCGATGCGACCCGCCACGCCCAACGCCTCTTCCGCCGCCCGCTCGGCGTCGGCGAACGCGCCGATGCAGCGCGCCAAGCGCGCCCGCGCCACCAGCGCGTGGGCGCACGCGCGTCCGGGCGCGCGTTCCGCGCACCAGCGCTCGATCCAGGTGCGGAAGAAGGCGGCCCCCTCGTCGGCCCGGGCGCGGTGCTCGAACATGTCGCCCAGGACGTCGATCGCGTGCGTCACCGCATCCTCTCGGTGCGTCGGGTCGACCGCCTCGAAGGCTGCCCACAGGTTCTCGCGCTCGTCCTCCAGCCTCCGGTACGCCGCCGCGAGGTCGCCGGCATCACGTTCCCGGGCCGCGGTCGCCACGAGGTCGAGCGCATGGTCGGCAAGGGCGTGGGCGGCGGCCCTCCGCTCGTCGGGCCGATCGCGGAGCTTGCGGCGGACGAACGCGTCCATCAGCGGGTGCCGGTCGAAGCGACCCGACGCGTCGCAGCGCAGGAGCGACGCGTCCACCAGCCGCGCCAGGGTGGCGATGGTGGCAGCGGCGACGGCGCTGGCGGCGTGGCGGGGGAACGAGCCGCGAAGGACCGCGAGCCGCCGCATGACGCGGCGCTCGGACGCCTCCAGCAGGTTCCAGGAGCGCTCCAAGGCGGCGGCCGCGCTGCGGCGGCCGCCGGCGGCGTCGGGCGCGTCGCTGGCGAGGAGGTCGAGATCGTTCTCGATGGCGGAGCCGATCTCCTCGAGCGGCAGCGCACGGATCCAGGTGGCGGCGAGCTCGAGACCGAGCGGCAGGCCCTCGACGGCACGGCAGACGCGCCCCACGTGACGGAGCTCGTCGGCCGAGGGGCGCCACCACGGCCGGACGCGACGCGCGTGGCGGACGAAGAACCGCACGGCGGGCGCGCGCTCGAGTTCGCCGGGGTCGGCGTCGTCGCTCGGGAACGCCAGCCCCGTGAGGGGCACGATGCGCTCGCGGTCGAGGCGCAAGCGCGTGCGGGTGGCGACCAGCACCCGCAGGCCGGGGCAGGCCGACAGCAACGCGGAGAACCAGGCGGTGCCGGCGATCAGGTGCTCGGGTTCGTCGCACACCAGGAGATGCGCACGGTCCCCGAGCGCGGCGGCGATGCGCCGCAGGGGGTCCTCGCGGGGCCGGGCCACGATCCCGAACGCGTCGGCGACCGCGTGGGGGAGCGCGTGCGGCGACCTGAGAGGGGCGCACGCGAGGAACGCGACGCCCGCCTCGAAGGTCTCGGCACGGTCCAGTTCGCGGGCGACGTGCAGTGCGAGGCGCGACTTGCCGACGCCGGCGGCGCCGGTGATGCTCACGAGGGCGTGGGGCTCGCGCAGGAGGTCGGTCAGGCGGTCGGTTTCGTGCTCCCGGCCGACGAGACCGCCGATGGGTTCCGGCAGGGGGCGAGGCCGCACCTCCCGCGCTTCACCCCGTCCCTCGCGACCGCGAAGGCGGGCACGTGCCTCGGCGCCCGTGGCCGCCAGGTCGAGGTCGAACGCCAGGGCCTCCTCCCGCACGCGCTTGGCGTGGTCGCTGCCGACGGCGAGCAGCAGCGTGTGGAGGCGCGCGAGGTCCTCGGGTTCCGGGCCCAGGTCGATCAGCGGGCGCGCGCCTTCGGCGTGGGCCGCCGCGGCACGCCAGCGCCCGCTGCCGGCGAGCGCCTCGGCGCGGCGCAGGCGTGCGCGGTGCATGCGCAGGGCGAGGAACTCACGCGTCCTGAAGATCCACTCCTCGAGCTCGATGCCCAGCATCGGCGGCGCGACGCCCGCCAGGAACTGCCCCCGATCGCCGAGCTCGGCCGCCGTGTCGGGCGCGCGATGAAGCGATTCGAGGACCTCCACGGCGTCGCACGGCAGGCACGTCCAGACGAACGTGCGGTCGGCCCGCACCGCCCCGGGGGCGCCGGCGCGCAGTTGGCTGAGGGCGACGGTCAGGCTTCCGAGAGGGTCCCGCGCGTGCGGCCAGAACAGGCCGGCCAGCTGGCGCCGCTCCTGCCTTCCCTCGAGGGCGAGGTACGCCAGGAGCATCAGCGGTTTGGGGCGGGTGAAGGCGGCGCCCTCGAGCGCCAACCCGCCCAAGGTGATGACCCGCATGGTTCCGGCACCATAGCGGCGGTACCGCTCGAGCGGCGTCGTCCCGTCGACGCTGGTGCGTCGTCCCGCCGCCAGCCGTGTGGGATCGCGGGCGTGCCGACGATGGCCGTTCGGGGTTCGTTAGGGGTCGCTGCGGCACGGTGATCCCCGTACGGCCAGGGGCGTTCCCGATCCACGGCGATCGCCCCGGAGAGGAGTCCCACATGACCACCGCCACCGCCACCGAACGCAACGGCATCGACACCGCTCGCCTGGTCGCCACCATCGAGGCGATCGAACAGGACCCGAGCCTCGCCCACTTCAACTTCCGGGCGTCCAGCGCCTGGCAGGGCGGCGGGCGCTCGCGCACGGCGATCCAGGGGTTCTACGGCGCCGGCCGCGAGGACGACTCGCGCCAGCGACCCCTCGTCCTCGAGGGCGACGAGCCGCCCGTGCTGCTCGGAACGAACACCGCCCCGAACGCCGTCGAGACCGTGTTGCACGCGCTCGCGTCGTGCCTCACGGTCGGCTTCGTCTACAACGCGGCCGCCCGCGGGATCGACGTGCACGCCATGGACCTCGACCTCGAGGGCGACCTCGACCTGCGGCCCTTCCTCGGGCTCGATGACGAGGAGCGCCCTGGCTTCCGGCGGATCGACGTCCGCTACCGCGTCGACAGCGACGCCCCGCGCGAGCAGGTGGAGGACCTGTGCGCCTACGTGCAGCGCACCTCGCCCGTGCTGGACGTGCTCACCAGGCCCGTGCCGGTCAAGGTCTCGCTCGAGGGGTGAACCCCGCCTGACCCCGCCCGAAGGTCGCCGCGGTGCCCCGGGGTCCGTCCCGGGGCGCCCGCTTGCCCCGTGATGTCTAAGATCCTTGACATGATGTCGAAGTAGGCTTACACTGCCCGTGTCAAAGATGCTTGACACCGAGGAGGCGACGATGTCGTTCGAGGAGAAGATCACGTGGGTGAACGCGGTGGTCACCGTGCTGGCGGCGAGCTGGTACGCATGGGTCGTGGGCGGGCGGCTCGGTCAGCTGCCGGTGACGGAGATCGCCTACCAGCGGCCGTTGCTCGTCGCCGTCGGCGCGATGATCGTGCTCACCATCGTCGGGACGATCGCCATGGCCATCGGCACGGCGATCCGGGCCGAGGTCACGGGGCAGGGCTCGGTCGACGACATCGACCGCAAGGACGAGCGCGACGCCCACATCGAGGCGCGCGGCGATCGCGTGGCCTTCTACGTGTCGTCGGCGCTCATGGTCGGCGTGCTGGCGATGGCGATGCTCGAGTGGCCGCACTTCTGGATCGCCAACGGCGTGTTCGCGGCCTTCGTGGCGGGCGGGCTGGCCAGCACCGGCGTCAAGCTGGCCGCGTACCGCCGGGGGTTCTAGCCGTGACCAAGCCGACGCGCGTCACCAACGAGATCCGAGCGCTGCGTTTCGCCGCCGGCGAGATGACCCAGGCCGACCTGGCGGACCGCGTCGGGCTGACGCGCCAGACGATCATCGCGATCGAGCAGGGCCGCTACTCGCCGTCGCTCGAGGTGGCCTTCAAGATCGCGCGGGTGTTCGGGGTGCCGTTGGAGCGGGTGTTCGGGTACCCGGAGGAGGCGTCGTGAAGGCGATGTTCGCCCAAGAGGAGCGACCCACGGCGGTGGCTGCGGGCGGTCTCTACGTCGTCGCCACGGCCGCGGGCGTGACGGCGGCGATCATCGGCGCGCCGGTGCAGGTGGCGGCGATGGCCGAGCGTTCGGGCGCGGTGCTGCTGACCGCGCTCCTGATCGCGGTCATGGCGGTGGCGGTGGCCGGCGTAGCGATCATGCTCACCCCGGTGCTGGTGCACGACGCCGGCTCCCGCGCCCGGCAGGGCCTTGCCCTGGGGTACGCGGGCAGCCGGATCGCCGAGGGCGTGATCTTCCTCGTCGGTTCCGCCGCGCTGATGGCGATGCTGGCGGTCGGCGAGGCGATGGCGGCGGCGCCGGACGGACTCGGTGCCCCCTACGAGGCCGTGGGAGCGGCGCTGCAGGCGTTCTCCGACTACGCCTGGGTCGCGGCGCAGACCGTGTTCTGTGTCGGTGCGGTGCTGCTCTACGCCCTGCTCTACCGGTCGCGGCGCGTGCCGCGCTGGCTGTCCGGCTGGGGCCTGGTGGCGGCGCCGGCGATGCTGCTGGCGGGCTTCACCCTGCCGTTCACGCACGATCCCAACTCGACGGTGTCGACGGTCCTCTACGCGCCCATGGCGCTGCAGGAGATGGTCCTCGCGGGTTGGCTGATCGTCCGCGGCTTCGCGCCGGCCGCGGGCGCCGCGGCGGTGGCGGCATGACGGCGTCGGGTGCCCCCCGCGCCGTGCTGCTGCTCGGCGCCACCGGCCGCACCGGCCGGCGCGTGCTGCAGCAGCTGCTGGAGCGGGGCGTCCCGGTGCGCGCGATCGTGCGCTCGGCCGAGCGGCTGCCCGCGGGCGCCGCCGACGACCCGCGCCTGACGGTCGCGGAGGCCGACCTCGCGACGCTGCCAGGCGAGGAACTGCGCCGCCTGCTGGTGGGGTGCGACGCCGTCGTCTCCTGCCTCGGCCACGACATCAGCCTGCGCGGCGTCTTCGGGCCGCCGCGTGACCTGGTCGCCCGGGCCGTGGAGCGGCTGTGCGACACGGCGATCGCGCTGCGACCCGGCGTACCCGTCCGCCTCGTCCTCATGAGCTCGGTCTCGGTGAACCGCCCGGCGCGGGCCGACGCGCGCCGCGGGGCCGGCGAGCGGGCCTTCGCCTGGTTCCTGCGCGCCCTGTTGCCGCCGGCGCGCGACAACCAGCGGGCGGCCGACTTCCTGGCCCTCGAGGTCGGCGCCGGCGCCGCGTTCGTCGAGTGGGTCGTCGTGCGACCGGACTCGCTCATCGACGGGGAGGTGTCCGCGTACCGGACCCATGACGGGATCGTCAGCAGCCTCTTCCGGGCCGACGGGACCCGCCGCGCCAACGTGGCGCACTTCATGGCCGAACTCGTGACGGACGACGCCGCGTGGCGGACGTACCGGGGGAAGATGCCGGTCGTCGTCGACGCGCCGCAGCCGTAGCATGGCGTCACGATGATGCGCAACGACACGCGGCGACGTCCCGCCAGGGGCCACCTGGCCGGTGGCCTACCGTTCGCCCGCGTGGGCCAGGGGCCGCGACCGCTCATCGCCATCCAGGGGCTCCTGCTCGAGAACCGGCCGCCGCCGGCCCTCGCCGTCGCGATGTACCGCTTCCTGGGCCGCGACTTCACGGTGTACGCGGTGATGCGGCGGCCCGGCCTGCGGGGCGGGAGCACGATCGCCGACCTCGCGGCCGACCACGCGGCCATGATCCGCGAGGAGTTCGGCGGACCGGTGGACGTGATCGGCACCTCCACCGGCGGGTCGATCGCGCTGCAGCTGGCGGCCGACCATCCCGCCGTGGTGCGGCGTCTGGTCGTGCACTCCAGCGCCCACGAACTCGGGGTCTGGGCGAAGAGGTGGCAGTTGGAGCTCGCGCGCCTGGCGCAGGAACGACGTTGGCGCGCCGTGTGGGCCCAGTTGATGTCGGTCGTGCTGCCGCAACGCGGGCTGGCGTGGGCCCTCACGCGCCCGGTCGGGTGGACGTTGGCGCCGCTCATGGCGCTGGGCGCCCCCCGAGACCCGAGCGACCTCGTCGTCACGATCGAGGCCGAGGACCGCTTCCGCTTCCGTCATCGGCTGGGTGAGATCGCGGCGCCGACCTTGGTGATCGCGGGCGAACGGGACACGTTCTACACCCCGGACCTGTTCCGCGAGACGGCGACCGGTATCCCCCATGGGGAGCTGCGACTGTACCCGGACATGGGACACCCGGCGCAGGGTCGGCGCTTCGAACGCGACGTGCTGGATTTCCTGCGTGAGGACGGCCCCCCGTCGGCGCTGGCCGGCACGCCGACGCTCGCGGCGAGACGGCATCGCTGATGGCATGGAAGGTCGTGCGCGCCCCATGACCTCGAAGGACGTCTATGCCACCCTCACGGGGGCCGATCCCGATGACGTCCGCCCGGGCGAGGCCCGCAACGGCCTGATCCACGTCGTCTCGTTGACCCTCACCAAGACGGCCGACGCGCTGATCGACCCGAAGCTGGTCCTGTCCTGGCTGCTGACGGCGCTGGGCACGCCCGGAGCGATGATCGGCGCGCTGGTGCCGGTGCGCGAGGCTGGTGCGCTCCTACCCCAGCTCGCGCTGGCGCGCCGCGTCGAGGCCAGCCCGCGGCGAAGGCGCTTCTGGGCTGCGGCCAGCGCGGCGCAGGGGATCGCGGCGCTCGGCATCGCGGCGGCGGCCCTGGCGTTCACGGGTGCGCTGGCCGGGGGCGCGATCGTCGCGTGCCTCGCGGTGCTCGCGGTGGCCCGCTCGGCGTCGTCGGTCAGCTACAAGGACGCGCTGGCGCGCACCATCGCGAAGCGTCGCCGCGGCGCGGTGACCGGCCTCGCGGCCTCGGTCGCCTCGGTTTCGGTCTTCGGTGTCGGCCTGTGGCTGGCGGTGGGGCCGTTCGAGGTCGCCGTCGCGCCGCTGGCCGCGATCATCGCCAGCGCCGGCGCCGCCTTCCTGATCGCCGCAGCCGTCTTCATGTGGCTGCGCGAACCGGAGAACGGGGCGGACGCCGAGGACGACGACGGTTCGCTGGCGGCCCTCGTCGAACCGATCCTGAGCGACGCCCAGTTACGCACGTTCGTGGCCTCGCGTGCCGCTCTGGCCGTCACGGCGCTGGCGCCGCCCTTCATCGTCATGCTGTCGGCCGCGCCGGGGCGGACCGCGCTCGACCAACTCGGACCCCTCGTCATGGCCTCCACGGCGGCTTCGGTGTTGGCTTCGTACGCCTGGGGGCGCCTCTCCGACCGCTCGAGCCGCCAGACGCTGATGGCGGCCGGAGCGCTCGGCGCCCTCGTCTTCGCGGTCGTCGGCGCGCTCGGGCTCGCGTTGGGCGGGCTCGGCGGTGCTTGGGGCGCGGCGGCGGCGATCTTCGCCGCGCAGATCGCCTACGAGGGCGTGCGTGCGGGCCGCAAGCTGCACCTGACCGACATGGCCGAGGATTCCTTCCGCGCCCGCTACACCGCCCTCTCCAACACGCTGATCGGGCTGGCGCTGCTCGCTGGCGGACTGTTCGGGCTGGCCGCAGACCGCTTCGGCCCCGCCCCCGTGCTGCTCGCCTTCGCGCTGATCGCCGTGCTCGGGGCGCTGCTGGCGCGCGGCCTCGACGAGGTGCAGCACCCGGGGTGATGCCGGCACGGTCGACGCCGCGCGGCACCTAGGGGCCGTGAAGGGGCCTCATGCGCGGTCGGGCTTGATGTCGAGGAGCGGTGTGCCGGTCACGCAGTCGAGACCGCGGACGGTCAGTCGAAGGCCGTCGATGGCGAGCAGGCGGACGGAGGAACTGGCGATCGGGTTCGGGCGGTTGGGGGAGCGCAGCGCGAAGGTGCCCAGCGGCGCGTCCCGGTGGCTGGGCGCCTGGACCACCAGGTCGCGGCGCGCCCGGTCCATCCAGTAGAGGAGTTGGAGCCGGTCGCCTGCGGCGAGCCCCTTCAGGGCGGGCCGCCAGCGTGCGTCGAGCAGGATCGTGCAGTCGGGTCCGCCCTCCGGGTCGCCGCGGCGCGGGCACTCGGCCCGGGTGGCCCAGGGCGTCTCGATGCGGCCGATGAAGATCAGCGCCGCGTCGCGCGCCTCGGGCAGGTCGGTGACTTCCTCGCCGGGTCGAAGGTTGACGGCGTCGCGGCTCAAGGCTGACCCACCAGCACGGCCGGCGCCTCCGTCGTGGACGTCATTCAACGTCCGTCAGCCCTTCCGACGCGATCCCGCGAACACCCCACCCGAGAACCCGCCGATGCCGAGCATGAAGCCGAAGTCGTACCAGCGGCCGAGGTTGGGCACGGCGTAGACGCGTACGGCGTCGGTGAAGACGCTGATGATGAAGGTGAGCGGCGCGATGAAGCCGTGCCACAGGCCGAGCCAGAAGCCGGGTTCGCCGGTGGCGGTGGCCTCGGGCGCCTGGGTCGCCGTGCAGGCGGCCAGGGCGAGGGTGAGCAGGACGACGGACGCGATCGACGATGCGCGGCGCATGGGCACCTCCACGGGACATCATGCGCGTTCGGAACCGTGGCGCGGCGGGATCGGGGCCGAGCGTCCGTCGCCGTGCCTCGCGGGTGCGCGTACGCTGATCGTGATCGGCCCGCGCTCGGCCCCAGGGCGCGCGCGGCGGCAGCGGGCCGCCGGGCGCGCCGCCGCGTCGAGGCGCGCCGCAGGAGGACGGCATGGATGGGATGACGATCCTGGCGATCGTGCTGCTGCTCTACGGGGCGCTGTGCCTCGCGCTCGCGCTCTTCAAGGCGCCGGCGGCCATCTGGAACCTGGGCAAGATCGAGGGCTTCAAGAAGCTCCTCGGCGAGGTCGGCACGCAGGTGTTCATCGGCGTGTGGGGCGTGGCCGCCGTCGCCATCGGCATCTGGTTGTTGGTGCGCTAGGCCCGGCACCGG
>CAZJUA010000157.1:0-23126 GCA_964549045.1 uncultured bacterium
GCGTGGCCGCGGCGCGCCCCGGCGCCCACCTGGTCGTCGGGCGTGCCGAGCACCCCGCGGTCGTGCGCGCGGCGGAGCATCTCGAGGCGGGGGGGCACCCGGTGACCTGGTTGGCCCCCGGCGTCGATGGCCGCCTGGCGCCCGACGCGGTGCGGGGCGCGCTTCGCGACGACACGCGCCTCGTCGCGGCGATGGCGGTCAACAACGAGACCGGCGCGCGCAACGACGTGGTCGCGATCGCGTGCGCCGCCCGTGAGGGCGGCGCCATCGTTCTGTGCGACGCCGTGCAATCGCTCGGCCTCGAGCCGCTGCACAGGGACGAACTCGACGCCGACCTGCTGGTCCTCTCGGCCCACAAGGCCGGCGGCCCGCAGGGGATCGGTGCGCTCGTCCTTCGCGCCGGCATCGAGCTGATGCCGCAGGCCTGGGGCGGGTCACAGGAGCGCGGTCGTCGGGCGGGCACCAGCCCCGTCGCGCTGGCCGTCGGCTTCGGCGTGGCGGCGGAGCTGGCAGCCGCGGGTGCCGAGCGGCGGGGGGCCCGCGTGGCCGCGGTCCGCGACCGCTTCGAGACGGCGGTCCTCGCGCTGCCCGGCGTGGAGCCCTCGCTGCCGCCGGGCACGCCCCGCGGCCCGAAGCACGCGCACGTCGTGGTGCCGGCCCTGCGCGGGGACGGCGAGACGCTGCTGATGAACCTCGACGCCGAGGGCGTGTGGGCGAGCCTGGGATCGGCCTGTGCCGCCGGCAGCCTCGAGCCCAGCCCCGTCCTGTTGGCCATGGGTTGGGGGCCGCAGCGGGCGCGTTCGGCCGTTCGGTTCAGTTTCGGTGACGACCACGGCGAGGCGGATGCGGATGAGGCCGCGCGGCGGTTCGCACGGGCGTTGGAGCGGACGCTGTCCTGACCGAGGACGGCGATGCCCGCAGCGGTCGCCGTCGGGCTTAGGCGCTCAGGCGCCGGCGGCCGCGCTGCAGGGCGGCGAGCGGCGCGTCGAGGTCGCCGACGTCGAGGTGGACGTGCTCGACGCCGGCCTCCGGCAACTCGAACACCAGGTCCTCCAGCACGCGCTCCATCACGGCCCGCAGGGCACGCGCGCCGGTGCCGCGGGACACGGCCCGGCGGGCGATCTCGCGCAGGGCGGCGCCGCTGAACGAGAGCTCGACGCCCTCGAGCGCGAACAGCGCCTGGGCCTGCTTCACGAGCGCGCCCTCGGGCTGGGTGAGGACATCGACCAGGGCGTCCTCGCTGAGATCGTGCAGGCGCGTGACCACGGGCAGCCGGCCGATCAGCTCGGGGATGAGCCCGAACGCCCGCAGGTCCGAGGGCAGGACGGCCGCGGCGGCCACGGTGGCGTCGTCGTCCTCGGCGACGTGTTGGAAGCCGACCCGGGTCGTCGCCACGCGGCGCCGGACGATGTCGTCGAGCCCCTCGAAGGCGCCACCGGCGACGAACAGCACGTTCGCGGTGTCGACCGCGATCAGCTCCTGCTGGGGGTGCTTGCGACCGCCCTGCGGCGGGACGCGGCAGACGGTGCCCTCGATCATCTTCAGCAGCGCCTGCTGCACGCCCTCGCCCGACACGTCACGGGTGATCGACGGGCCCTCGGACTTGCGCGCGACCTTGTCGATCTCGTCGATGTACACGATGCCCTGCTCGGCGGCGGCGACGTCGTAGTCCGCCACCTGCAGCAGGCGCAGGACGACGTTCTCGACGTCATCGCCGACGTAGCCGGCCTCGGTCAGCGTGGTGGCGTCGGCGATCGCGAAGGGCACCTGCAGCAGCTTCGCCAGGGTCTGCGCCAGCAGCGTCTTGCCGACGCCCGAGGGGCCGACCATCAGGATGTTCGACTTCACCAGCCCGGCCTCGGGATGCTGCAGCCGGCGCACGTGCTGGTAGACGGCGACGGCCAGCGCCCGCTTGGCCGACTCCTGCTCGATGACGTGCGCGTCCAGCGAACGCTTGATCTCGCGCGGGGTGGGGGTCCGTAGCGGACGCGTCGCCCGCGCGGCCGGCGCCTTGAGGCGCTCGTGCGCCCGGCTGACGCAGTCGTCGCAGATGTGGGCGCCGCCCTCGCCCTGCAGCAGCCGCCGCACCTCGGACGCCGAACGCCCGCAGAACGCGCAGTTCGGCAGCGTGCCGCTCACGCGTCGTCGCCGGCGGCGAAGCGACCGAGCGTCTTGGGCGAGACCACGCGGTCGATCAGGCCGTACGCGAGGGCGTCCTCGGGGCCCATGAAGTTGTCGCGCTCCATGTCGCGCCGCAGCTTGTCGCGCGCGTGTCCCGTGTGCCGGTGGTAGATCCCCTCGAGCATGTCGCGCAGGGCGAGCACCTCGCGCGCCTGCACCTCGAGGTCGGGGGTCGCGCCGCGGAAGCCCGCCGAGCCGGCGTGGATCATGATCCTCGAATGGGGGAGCGCGACGCGGTGCTCCTTCTCGCCGGCCATCAGGATGACCGAGCCCATGCTCATCGCGATGCCCACGCAGTTCGTGTGCACCGGCGCGCGGATGTACTGCATCGTGTCGTAGATCGCCAGGCCGGCGTAGACCTCGCCGCCCGGGCAGTTGATGAAGAGGTTGATCGGCTGCTCCGAGGACTGCGAGTCCAGCAGCAGCAGCTGTGCCACCACGACGTTGGCGACCTCCGAGTCGATCGGCGTCCCCAGGAAGATGATGCGTTCCTTGAGCAGGCGGGAGTAGACGTCGTACATCCGCTCGCCGCGGCCGGTCTGCTCGATCACGTACGGGATCAGGGGCATGGCGTCACCGTACCAAGGGCGCCGTCAGCCGTCCGTCGCTTCGCCGGCGGCGGCGGGCGTCGCGTCGGCGGCGTCCGCGGTCGTCCCGGGCGCCGTGGACGCCGGCGCGCCGACCTTCTCGGCGACGATCTGGTCCAGCGTCTTGTCGCGCGCGAGCAGGAAGCGGAAGTTCTCGACCCAGTCGGGCCCCTGATCGCGCTTGAAGCGCTCCGGGTCCTTGCGCTCGCGCAGCGCCGCGTGTCGGATGGCAGCATCGAGTTCGACGTCGTCGACCGCGGTGCCGCGCGCCTCGACCAGCCGTTCCAGCACGAGATCGCGCTTGACGCCGCGCTCGGCCGCCTCACGCAGCTCGTTCTCGAAGTTCTCGCGCTCGCCACGCTGCTCGAGGCGTTCGACGTACTGCTCCATCGTCAACCCGCGGCGCTTCAGGTCGGTCGCCAGGTCCTCGAGCAGGTGCCCCTGGCGCCGGCGCACCAGCGAGCCGGGCAGCGGCACCTCGCTGCCTGCCATCAGCTTCTCCACGAGCTCGTCGCGTTGCGCGCGGAAGGTCTCGCGCTCGCGCTCGACGCCGAGGCCGCGGCGGATCTCGGCCTCGACCTCGGCCCAGCTGCCGAAGCCGAGCGTGGCGGCGAAGGCGTCGTCGGCGTCGGGGCGTTCCTTGGCCTTGACGTCGGCGACCTTCACGGTCAGGCTGCGGCGCGGCGCGGGTGCGCCGTCGCCCTCGGCGGTCGTGTCGCCTTCGGCGCCCTCGCCGCTCGCGGGGTCGGCGGGCTCGCTGGCGGGCGGTGACGCGGCCGGCCCGGCGGGATCCTCGCCCAGGTCGAGCACCAGCTCGTCGCCCACCGCCTTGCCGAGCAGCTGCGCCACGAGGTGTTCCTCGGTGCGCTCGAGGTCGATCGGCATGAGCTGGCCGCCGCCCTCGCCCTGGGACTCGGCGAACACGACGTCGCCCGGCTCGATCGGACGCTCCATGGGGACGAGCGTGGCGTGGTCCTCGCGCAGCCGCGCGACGGTCGCCTCGACGTCGGCGTCGCCGATGGGCTCTCCGGCGGTGTCGATCGAGATGGCGTCCACGTCGGGGAGGGTGAACTCGGGGTAGAGGTCGGCGTGAACGACGAAGGTGAAGGCGGCGCCGGCCACCGGCGGGTCGGCGTGCGTGTGCGCGTGGATGGGCGTGAGGTCCAGCTCGCGCACGGCCTTCGGGTAGTGCTCGTCGACGATCGCCTCGCGCACTTCTTCCGCGAGGGCCTCGGCCCCGATCTTCTGGATGAGGACCCCTCGCGGGGCCTTGCCGGGTCGGAAGCCCGGCACCCGGACTTGCCGCGCGAGCGCACCGAGGACGCGCTCGAACGTGGCGTCGACCACGTCGGCGGGAACGGTCACCTCGAGGGTGGCGGAGGTGTCTTGGCGGTCGGTGATGCGCGCTTCCATGGGTCCTCTTCAGGGCAACGCCGCCCGACGGACGGGCGGCGCCGCGGTGGGGGGTACGGGGTGGCCTCGACGCGGGCGGGCGGGCGTGGTGCGAGGAGCGGGGCTTGAACCCGCACGTCAAAGACACCAGATCCTAAGTCTGGCGCGTCTACCAGTTCCGCCATCCTCGCACGCGCCCCACCCGGTCAGGGAATGTGCGCCACCCTTCGGATGGCGCCCCCGTTCGAGCGGTGGGGTGGATGACGGGATTTGAACCCGCGACCCCCGGAACCACAATCCGGTGCTCTAACCTGCTGAGCTACATCCACCACGCTTCGCGCCCCCGAGTCTAGCAGACTCCGTCCGGGACGGCGACCGCGGGAGGTTACCACGCCCCCGTCAGCGCTGTACAGAGCGGGGGTCCGCGTATGCTGGGCGCACGTGTCGACGTTCAGGGGCACCACGCCAGGGGACCTGGCCGACGGCGCCGCGGGGTCGGCTGCGTCGCGACCCGCCGTGCGAGCGATCGCGGGGCTGGCCTTCGACCTCGACGGCACGGTCTACCTGGGTCAGGAACTCCTTCCGGGCGTCGCCGAGTTGATCGCGGCGCTGGCGGCGGCGGGCGTGCCCTACGTCTTCGCCACCAACAACTCGTCGACGACCGGCGCTCGCTACGTCGAGCGGCTGACGGCGTTGGGCCTGCAGGCGACGCGCGCCTCGGTGCTCACCTCCAACGACGTCACCCTTCGGTACCTGGGCGAGGCCGCCCTCCGGCGGCCCTTCCTGCTCGCCACCCGCGAGGTCGAGGAGGAGTACCGGGCCGCCGGCCTCGAGCTCGCCGGCCTGGAACCGGCCGGCGGCGAAGCCGACGCCGTGGTGCTGACCTTCGACATCTCGCTGACGTACGCCAAGCTGCGTCGGGCGGCAGACCTCATCCGGGCCGACCTGCCGTACATCGCCACCCACCCCGACCTCGTGTGCCCGACGCCGACGGGTCCTATCCCGGATTGCGGGGCGTTCGCGGCGCTGCTCTTCGAGGCGACGGGTCGGCGGCCGCGCACCATGGGGAAGCCCGAGCGGCCCATGGCCGACGCCATCCGCGCCCGGCTCGGGGTCGCGCGTGACGCCATCGCCTTCGTCGGCGACCGGCTGTACACCGACGTGCGGATGGCCAGAGACCACGGTTTCCTGGCGGTGCTGACGCTCACCGGCGAGACCCGCCGCGAGGACCTCGCGGCCTCGGAAGACGTGCCCGACCTGGTGGTGGACGACCTGGCCGCCCTCCACACGCATCTGCGGTCCGTCGGCACCCTGGGTCCGCGTCGGGGCGCCGGGTAGCTCAGCGCAGGCTGGCGAGCAGGGCGCTGGCCGCCTCGAGGTCCAGCCGGTCGTGGTACGTCCGGGCCGCGAAGGTCACCGCCAGCTCCAGATGCTCGCGCGCGGCATCGGGCTCGTCGCGCTCGATGAGAACGCGCGCCAGCTCGAGCCGGTGGGTGATCACGTCGGGCTCGCTGGCGATCGCGCGCTCGAACGACGGGATCACCTGGCCGGCACGCCCGCCGGCGATCCACGGTACGTCGCGATGGAAGAGCGCGCGGGCGTGCCACGATGCCGCGTGGTCCGGGTCGAGCTCCAGCGCCCCGTCGAGCGCGTCGGAAACGCGGCCGGCGAGGTTGAGCGACTGCAGGACGCCGCGGTATTGCGCCAGCCGTCCCAAGGCGCGTGCCACCTCGAAGTGGGCGTCGGGGTCGTCCGGCGCGAGCTCGACCGAGAGCTCGGCCATCTCGGCGGCGCGCGCGAACCACGCCTCCTTGTCGGCCTCGGCCTCCGGCGGGAGGTCGTCCGCCAGGTACACCGCGGCGCGCGCCAACTGGTAGTGCGCGCGGGCGTCCTGCGGGTTCGCGGCGACCGCGGTCTCGTAGGCGGCGATCGCCTCCTCGAAGCTTCCCGCGTCGACGAGCCGGTCACCGGCGGCGACCTGCGCCGCGGCGACGCCCGTCAGCCACAGGCCACAGGCGAGGACGAGCGCCAAGGTGTTGCGGCGCGGCTGGGGCGACGAGACGTGGGCCATCGGGTTCCTCCTGACCCGCGATCGGCCCCTGTGGGGCGTCGCGGTGGACGCGTGCTCCGGACGATGGCGAATATACCCATGCGGGGGCCGTGGCCGTGAGGGGTGGTGCGGGCGCGCCGGGCGCCGTCGCCGCAGCGCGTCGCGCACCGCGACACGCTTTCGTCTACCATCGGACCATGGCGCCGTCGCGCCGCGAGCCGGCCCGGCGGGTCGGATCGAGGTGTGACATGAGCAAGGCAACGACCCACGACGCCTCCCTCGTCGCCGAGGGCCACGAGCGGGCACTGGCCGTCCTGCGATCGTGCGTGACCGAGCATGGGTTCCTCGCGTCGCCCGCCGAGCGCGACAACTACCGGCGGATCTGGGCCCGCGACGGCTGCATCATGAGCCTGGCCGCGCTGCTCAGCGGCGCCGACGACCTGGTCGACGCCGCCCGGCAGACGTTCACGACCCTCGCCACGTACCAGGGGCCGCACGGCGAGATCCCCAGCAACGTCGATCCCGTCGCGGATCGCGTCTCGTACGGCGGCACGACCGGTCGCGTCGACGCCGGGCTGTGGTTCACGATCGGCTGCGTGGAGTTGTGGCGGCGCACGGACGACGGCGAGTTCCTGGAGGGGGTGCTCGAGCCGCTGGAGCGCCTGCGGGCGCTCCTCGGCGCCTGGGAGTTCAACGCCCGCGGGCTGCTGTACGTGCCGCCCACCGGCGACTGGGCGGACGAGTACGTGCAGAGCGGGTACGTCCTGTACGACCAGCTTCTCTACCTGCAGGCGCAGCGCGGCATGGCCGCCGTCCACGCCGGGCGGCACGGCGGCGCCGACCATGCGCTCGATGAGCGCATCGCGCGCCTGACGCACCTGCTGCGCGCGAACTACTGGTTCGAGGCGGGGCAGGAGGAGCTCCCGCCCGACGTCTACCACGAGGTGCTGTACCGCAAGGGGCGCGATGCCGCCGAGCACTGCCGCGGAACGTACTGGCTACCGTTCTTCTCCCCGCTCGGCTACGGCACCCGCTTCGACGGCATGGCCAACGCGCTCGTGTCGCTGCTGGGCGTCTCCGACGACCACCGCGAGCGCGCCGTCGACGCGTACCTCGACGAGCTCCTGGACGACGAAGCTCTGCTGCTGCCGGCGTTCGACCCCGTGATCACGCCGCGGGACGAGTACTGGGACGAGCTCCAGATGTCGTTCTCCTACACCTTCAAGAACCAGCCGTACGAGTACCACAACGGTGGGTTGTGGCCGCTCGTGACCGGCTTCTACGCCGCCAGCCTGGCGCGCCGCGGGCGCCTGGAGCGAGCGCGCGAGCTGCGCGACGCCGTCCATCGTGCGAACCGGCGGGGCCGCGACGGCGAGACGTGGTCGTTCTCGGAGTACCTCCACGGCCGCAGCCACGAGCCCGGCGGCACCGCGCCGATGGGCTGGAGCGCCGCCGCGGCCGTGATCGCCGACGCGTACGTCGATGGCGAGCGGCTGTTCGGGGAGACCGCTGGGTAGACTGGCCCATGATCGATGCTGCCGGACCCCATCGCGCGTACGGTGACGCGTGAGCGCCCCGCTCGCCGCCGCCACCGCCGAACGCCTCGCCCGCTACGACCGCCCCGGTCCGCGCTACACCTCGTACCCGACCGCGATCGAGTTCCACGACGGCTTCACCCCGCAGCGCTACCTGGAGAAGCTCGCCAAGGCGGCGGGCCGGCCCGAGGAGCCGCTGTCGCTCTACGTGCACCTGCCGTTCTGCGCCGAGCGCTGCAGCTTCTGTGGCTGCAACGTGATCATCACCCGCAAGCGCGGGGTCGCCGCGGACTACCTGCGGCACCTCGACCGCGAGATCGAACTGGTGTCCGGCCACCTCGGCGAGCGCCGCCGCGTCGTCCAGCTCCACTGGGGCGGCGGCACCCCGACCTACCTGACGGTCGAGGAGATGGCGCACCTGTGGGGCACGCTCGGCGCCCACTTCGAGCTGCAGCCCGGCGCCGAGGTCGCCATCGAGGTCGACCCGCGGGTCACGTCCCCCGAGCAGGTCGCGTGGCTCGTGGGCCGCGGCTTCAACCGCGTCAGCATGGGCGTGCAGGACTTCGACCCGCGCGTGCAGGACGCCATCAACCGCTACCAGACCTACGAGCAGACGCGCGAGCTGCACCTGTCGCTGCGCGAGCGCGGCACCGAGTCGATCAACTTCGACTTCGTGTACGGGCTGCCGCACCAGACGCCCGCGTCGTTCCGCGACACGATCGAGCGGGCCGTCGACCTGCGTCCCGACCGCGTGGCGGTGTACTCGTACGCCTTCGTCCCGTGGGTCAAGGCGCACCAGAAGGCGATCGTGCTCGAGGACCTGCCCCCGCGCGAGGTCAAGCTCGAGCTCTTCGGTATCGCCCACGAGCTCTTCACCGCCGCCGGTTACGTCCAGATCGGCATGGACCACTTCGCGCTGCCCAGCGACTCGCTGGCGCGGGCCGCGGAGACGCGGACGCTGCACCGCAACTTCATGGGGTACACCACCCACCCGGCGCAGGACTCGATCGGCTTCGGCGTCTCCGCCATCGGCGAGCTCGGCGGCGCCTTCGCGCAGAACACCAAGAAGCTCACGCGCTACGAGGAGGCGCTGGCCGAGGGGCTTCCCCCCGTCGAGCGCGGCTTCGAGCGCTCACGCGACGACGTCATCCGCCGCGACGTCATCCAGAGCCTGATGTGCAACTTCCACCTCGACGTGCGGGCGGTCGAGCACGCGCACGGGATCGCCTTCGAGGACTACTTCGCCGACGCGCTGGCCGAGCTCGACGAGGGGCCGGTGGCGCATGGCTTCGTGCGCCGCGACGGCGACACGATCGAGGTGACGCCCGACGGCCGGCTGTTCGTGCGCAACGTGTGCATGACCTTCGACGCCTACCTCAAGCGCCACGACGACGCGCAGCCGCGGTTCTCGCGGACGGTGTAGGGCGGGCGTCGGCGTCGGCGCGCCCCACCGACGCCCCCGCCGTCAGTCCCCGGCGACCTCGGCGAACGCCGCGGTCGCGGCGGTCACGATCTCGTCGATCATCGCGTCGTCGAGCGCCGCGCTGAGGAACGCCGCCTCGAACTGCGACGGCGGCCACCAGACGCCGCGCCGAAGCATCTCGTGGAACCAGCGGGCGAAGCTTTCGGTGTCAGCGCGGGACGCGCTCTGCATGTCGATAACGGCGTCCGTGGTGAAGAACACCGTCAGCATCGAGCCCACCTGGTTGACGACCACCGGCACGCCCGCGTTGGCGGCGGCCTGCCGCAGGCCGTCGGCGAGCCGCTCGCCGGTCGCCTCGAGCCCCGCGTAGAGGCCGGGTGTGGCGTCGATCGCGTCGAGCGTCGCCGCCCCGGCGGCCATCGCCAGCGGGTTCCCCGACAGCGTGCCGGCCTGGTAGACGCGCCCCACGGGCGACACCAGGTCCATGACCTCGGCGCGGCCACCGTACGCGCCGACGGGCAGCCCGCCGCCGATGACCTTCCCCCAGCAGACGAGGTCGGCGTCCATCGCGTAGCGCTCGATCGCGCCGCCGCGCGCGAGGCGAAAGCCGGTCATCACCTCGTCGACCACCAGCAGGGCGCCGTGCCGCGCGGTCGTCTCGCGCAGCGCGCGTTGGAAGGCGGGCGTCGGCTCGACGACGCCCATGTTGCCCGCCACCGGCTCGACGATCACGGCGGCGACGTCGTCGCCGTGGGCCGCGAACGTCCGCTCGAGGGCGGCCGGGTCGTTGTAGGGCGCGACCAGCGTCAGGGAGGCCACCTCCGCGGGCACGCCGGCGGACGAGGGCACGCCGGTGGTGACCGCGCCGGAGCCGGCCGCGACCAGCAGCCCGTCCGCGTGCCCGTGGTAGCCGCCGTCGAACTTGACGATCAGCCGCCGGCCGGTGGCGCCTCTGGCGACGCGCAGGGCACTCATCGTCGCCTCGGTGCCCGAGTTGGTGAAGCGCAGACGGGCGGCCAGCGGGCAGCGCTCGACCACCCGGTCGGCGAGCTCCAGCTCCCGCTCGGTCGGGGCGCCGAACGACGTCCCCATCGCCAGCGCCTCCGCGATCGCCCGCTCGACGTCCGGGTGGCGGTGCCCGAGGATCATCGGGCCCCAGCTCCCGACCAGGTCGAGGTAGCGATGGCCGTCGGCGTCGAAGACGTAGGCGCCCTCCGCGCGGCGGACGAAGCGCGGCGTGCCCCCGACCGCGCCGAAGGCGCGCACGGGCGAGTTGACGCCGCCCGGGAAGCGCTCGCGGGAGCGGGCGAAGAGGGCCTCGGAGCGGGGGTGGGCCTCGTTCTCGGGGGTGGTCATGCGGTCACCATCGCTCTCTCGTGAAGCGGCGCGGCCGGGCGTGGCGCGGCGTCGGCCGCTGCCAACACGCGTTCGGCCACCACCTCGGCGTCGGCGACGATCGCGCCCACGGCGATGCCGCGGTAGGCGTTGCCCGCCAGCTGCAGGCCGGGCAGGCCCGCGAGGCGGCGCTCGATGCGGGCGACGCGCCCCAGGTGCCCGAGCAGGTACTGCGGGATCGCCGCGGGCTGCCGGTGGACCCAAGCGCGGTCGGGCGCGCCACGCAGGCCCACGGCCCGGTCGATCGCGTCCACGGCGGTGGCGACGAGCTCGTCGTCGCTACGCCGCGGGACGTCGTCGCGGCCGGCGCCACCCATGATCACGCGCACCAGCACGTGCCCCTCGGGCGCCCGGGCGGGGAAGATGTTCGACTCGAACAGCGCGCCCAGGACGTCGAGCGGCTCGCCCGGGGCCACCAGGAAGCCGTAGCCGTCCGGCGTGCCCGCGAAGGCCTCCCGCGGGAAGGCGAGGGCGGCGACGGCGATGTCGGCGGAGGCGATCGCGCCGACCTCGTCGGCCAGTTCGCCGTCGAGCGGGCGCAGCCAGCCCGACGCCACGCCGGGCGGGACGGCGAGGACCAGGGCGTCGGCCTCGAGCTCGGGGCCCTGCGAGACGCGCAGCCGGTAGCCCGGGCCGGTCGCCGGCCGCTCGACCCCCGTCACCTGCGCGCCGAGGCGCACGGCGTCGCCCAGGTCGTCGGCGAGCCGTTGCATCAGGGCCCCCATCCCACCGCGGAGGCTCCAGGTGGCCTTCGCCTCCAGCCGGCGCTTGCGCGCGCCCGCGATGCCGGAGACCACCAGCGAGCGGTGGTCGCGCTCCATCTCGCGCATGACCGGGAAGGCCGCGTCCACCGACAGCGCGCGGGCGTCGCCGCCGTACACGCCGCGCACCATCGTGCCCAGCAAGACCTCGGCCGCCTCGCGGCCGATGTGCCGCGCCGCGTAGTCGTGCACCGACTCCTCGCGCGCCACCCGGCGTGCGACGAGGGGCTCGGCGAACACCCGCCAGCGGCCCGCGAGCGACAGCGGCGCGAAGCCGAGCAGGGACGCCGGCCCGCCGGGCAGCGCGTGCAGCCGCCCGCCGTGGAAAACGTAGCGTCGGTTGGCCGCCGGGCTGGCGGCGACCCGCTCCCCCTCGAGGCCGAGGCGCGCGAGGACGTCGGCGGTCGGCCCGCGACCGGTGCGGAAGGCGTTGGCGGCCCATTCGATGCGGAAGCCGTCCTCGGCGACGGTCTGCAGCTGCCCGCCGGCCCGCGCGTCGCGGTCGAGCACGGTGAGCTCCAGCGGCCGCCCGCGCTCCGCCGCCCGCCGCCGGATCGCGTGGGCGGCGGTCAGCCCGGCGATCCCCGCGCCGACGACGGCGACGCGCAGGGCGGTCATCGGGTGGGGTAGAGCCGGTTCTTGGGCGAGGTCGTCACCGGCGTCCGCCGGTAGGGCGCGACCGGGTTGAGGATGGCCCGACACTGCGGGTTGACGCAGCCGGGGCAGCGGAAGCCGTAGTTCGGGTGGCACGCCTCGCCGGACGCGAGGTGGGTGGCCACGATGTCGGCCAGGGCGTCCTGGAACGCGGGCATGCCGTTCAGGGCCGGCGCGCGGTGGAAGTGCGCGATGCCGGCCTCGTGGGCGAGCTCGGCGTACTCGATGTCGAGCTCGTGGAGCGTCTCGATGTGGTCGCTGGTGAAGGCGATCCCGATCGCCAGCACGTGCCGCCGGCGCTTGCTGCCGAGCTCCTTGATGACCGACTCGGTCGACGGGCCGAGCCAGCGCACCGGCCCGACCTCGGACTGGTAGGTGACCAGGTACTCGTGCTGGTAGCCGAGCCGCTGCATGACCTCGTGCACGCTGGCGCCGATCTCCGCCGGGTAGGCGTCGCCGCGGTCGATGACCGACAACGGCAGCGAGTGCGCGCTGAACAGCAGCACGACGTCGTCGCGCACGTCCGGCTCGAACCGCTCCAGGCCCTGGCGCACGGTGTCGGTCATCGCGTCGATGAAGCCCGCGTGCGCGGGCCAGCGGTCGATGACCGACCACTGGAAGCGGTCCTGCAACCCGACCCGCCGGGCCGCGCGCCAGAGCTCGTTGAGCGACGAGCCGGTGGTGCTGCAGCTGAACTGCGGGTACTGGGTGAAGGCCACCGCGCGCGTGACGCCGTCGGCGACCATCGCCTGCAGGGCCGTCTCGCTGCTGGGCTCGATGTAGCGGAACGCCACGTAGAACTTGTGCGGCGCCGTCTGCGGCGAGAGGCGGTCGAGGCGCTCGACCATGCCGCGGCCCTGCTCCTCGGTCCACGCGAGGATGGGCGAGCCGCCGCCGATCTCCCGGTAGTACTGCTGGATCTTCTTCGTGCGGCGGTCGGCGATGAAGGGCCCGAGCCAGTCCTGCAGCGGCAGCTGGATGATCTCGCGGTCCGCGAACAGCGCCCGCAGGAAGGGGTTGACGTCGTCGGTGGTCTTGGGGCCGCCCAGGTTCATCATGACGATGCCGGTCGGGCCGCTGCTGGCCTGGCTCATGCGGTCCTCCTCGAGGTGATGCCGGGGTCGACGACGGCGTCGGCGCCGCCCTGCCCCCAGTCGCGGGGTTGGTAGAAGGCGAGGGCGGCGGCCTCCGGGCCGCCGGGCTCGGGCTGGTGGTCGAACGCCCAGCCGGCGAGCGGCGGCATCGACATGAGGATCGCCTCGATGTGACCGCCCGTCTGCAGGCCGAACAGCGTGCCGCGGTCGTACACCAGGTTGAACTCGACGTAGCGGCCGCGGCGCAGCGCCTGCCAGCGGCGCTCGCGCTCGCCGTAGGGGTCGCGCCGGTGGCGCTCCACCAGCGGCAGGTAGGCCGGCAGCAGCGTGGCGATGCCGTCCTCGATGCAGGCGAGGTCGGCGTCGAAAGACCGGTCGGTGTCCCTGTGTGTCGCGCCGCGAAGCGAAGCGCCAGGCGACGTGAGCTCGTCGAAGAACACCCCGCCGACGCCGCGCATCTCGCCCCGGTGGCGCACCGTGAAGTAGGCGTCGCAGGCGGCCTTCCAGGCAGGGTAGTCGGCCTGCGGGTGGCGCGCGCACCAGGCCGCCAGCGCGCCGTGGAAGGCGCGCACGTCCTCCGCCACGGGGTAGGCGGGGGTCAGGTCGGCGCCACCGCCGAACCACCAGGCCGCCGGTTCGGCCCCCGCGTCCGCCGCGGTCGCACCGACCTCGAAGTAGCGGAAGTTCGCGTGGAAGGCGGGCACGTGCGGGTTGCGCGGGTGCAGCACCAGCGAGACGCCGGTCGCGAACCACGGCTTGCCCTCGGTGCCGGGGTGCTGGGCCGCCAGTGTCGGCGGGACCCGCTCGCCGACGACGGCGGAGACGTTGAC
Source organism: uncultured bacterium (assembly GCA_964549045.1). Lineage (GTDB taxonomy): Bacteria > Deinococcota > Deinococci > Deinococcales > Trueperaceae > JAABTL01. The sequence continues at coordinate 13,903 of CAZJUA010000157.1, forward strand.
CCCACCGCGCTCGAACACCCGGCCGTCCTCGATGACGCGGGCGCGGCCGCCGCCGCCGGCGGGGCGCAGCCAGCCGTGGTCGCCGAAGCACCGCGGTTCGGCGCCCGCTTCGGTGCCAGCCGAAGGGGGGCCTTCGGCGGCCGCGGCGGCCTCGATCCCCTCGAAGCCGGCGATCAGCCGCTCCTGGGCCGCGAGCATCGTGTCGAGCACGCGCGCCTGCCGTGGGGTGATGCCCGCGGGCGCGAACGCGACGGTCATCCGGCCTCCGCGTGGCGGTCGTAGCCTCTTACGGTGTCGATCAGGCGGGCGACCGCGTCCGGCGAGGTGTTCGGGAAGATGCCGTGCCCGAGGTTGAACACGTGGGCGCCGCCGCGCCCCTCGGCGAGGACCCGCCCGACCTCGTCGACGAGCGCCCCCGCGGGCGCCAGCAGGGCGGCCGGGTCGAGGTTCCCCTGCAGCGCCTTGCCGGGGGCGACGGTCCGCCAGACGGTCAGCGGGCGGCGCCAATCGACGGAGAGGGCCTCGCACGGCAGGCCCGCGACGACGTCCTCGAGGTGGGCGCCGTCGAGCGCGAGGTAGATGCGCGGCACGCCGAGGTCCGCGAGACCGTCGAGCACCCGCCGCGCGTAGGCCGCGCCGAACGTCGCGTACGTGCGCGCGTCGTGCAGGCCGGCCCAGGAATCGAACAGCTGGATCGCCTGGGCGCCGGCCTCGACCTGCATCCGCAGGTAGGCGATCGAGGTCTCGGCGAGCTTGTCGAGCAGCGCGTGCGCAGCGTCGGGTTCGGCGCGCAGGAAGGCGCGGAAGGTCGCGTACTCCTTGCTGCCGGACCCCTCGACGGCGTAGGTCGCGAGCGTGAGCGGGGCGCCGCCGAAGCCGATCAGGGGCACGTCGCCGAGCTCGGCGCGCAGCAGCCGGATCGCGTCGGCCACGAACGGGGCGACCTCGTCCTGCGTCGGCACCCGCAGGGCGTCGACCGCGGCGCGGTCGCGCACGGGCGCCGCGAGCACGGGGCCGGGCCGGAAGTCCAGATCGAGGCCCATCGGCGGCAGCGGCGTCATGATGTCGCTGAACAGGATGGCGCCGTCCATGCCGTAGCGGCGCACCGGCTGCAGCGTGACCTCGGCCGTCAGCTCGGGCGTCCGCGCGAGCGTCCAGAAGTCGTGGCGCTCCTTGAGCGCGCGGTACTCGGGCAGGTGCCGGCCGGCCTGGCGCATGATCCAGACGGGCGCGACCTCGGTGTCCTCGCCCCGCAGGGCGCGCAGCAGCAGGCTCAACGTTCCTCCTCTTCGGAACCGTCCTCGGGCTCCAGGGTGAAGCGGTAGCCGACCCCCCACACGGTGTGCAGGTGGACCGGGCGAGACGGGTCGGGCTCGAACAGGCGCCGCAGCCGCAGCACCACGTTGTCGATCGTGCGCGACGAGGGGAACGCGTCGTCGCCCCACACCTCGTCGAGGATGTCGTCGCGGCGCACGACCTCGCCGGCGCGGCTGGCGAGCAGTCGGAGGATCCCGAGCTCGCGCTCGCCGAGGTTCTCCTGCCGGCCGTCCGCCAGCGTGGCGGTCCAGGCGCGCAGGTCGACGGTGTGGCCGGCGAAGCGCAGCAGGTCGCTGCCGCCGCTCCAGCCGCAGCGTCGTAGCAGTGCCTCGACCCGCAGGATGAACTCCGGGAGGTGGAACGGCTTGGCGAGGTAGTCGTCGCCGCCCGCACGCAGGCCGCGGACGCGGTCCTCGGGCTCACCGCGCGCCGAGAGGAACAGCACCGGCGTGCGGTCGCCGGCGTCGCGCCGCCGCTCGCACAGGGCGAAGCCGTCGATGCCCGGCAGCATGACGTCCAGCACCACCAGGTCGGCGTCGCCGCGCGCCCAGACCGCCTCGCCGCTGGGGCCGTCGCCCGCGATCGACACGCGATGGCCCTCGGCCTCCAGGTTGTCGCGCAGGACGGCCGCCATGGCGCGCTCGTCCTCGATGACCAGGACGTGGGGCGAGGTGGCGCTCATGCGCTGGCCACCGCCCCTGGGTCGCCGATCGCCGGCGCGGCGTCGTCGGCGGTCACCCGCCGCGGCAGCACCACCGTGAAGCGGCTCCCCCGGCCGCCGGGACCCGGCTCGACCTGCACCCAGCCGTTCATCGCCTCGGTGACGGTCTTGACGAGGTGCAGGCCGAGGCCGACGCCCACCGACACGCGGGTGAGCTCGTCGCCGGCGCGGTAGAAGCGCTCGAACACGCGCTCGCGCTCCTCGGCGGGCACGCCCGGCCCCTCGTCGTCGACGTGCAGGCGCACCAGATCGCCGTCGGCCCGCAGCGTCACCGTCACGGGCCGGGTGTCGCCCGTGCCGTACTTCACCGCGTTGTCGAGCAGGTTGTTGAGCACCAGCGCGAAGGCGTCCGGGTCCAGCGACACCGGGAGCGGCTCGTGCCCGTAGCGCACGGTCAGCCGCGCGCCACGGGCCTCCAGGCCCTCGCGCGCGCGGCCGATCAGCCCCTGCACCACGACGTTGAGGTCCGCCGCCTCCAGCACGGGCGGCGTGGCCGCCTGCTCGAGCCGCGCGGCCGCGAGGACGTGGTCGCTGGTGCGCTCCAGCCGATCGAGTTCGGTCTCCATCCGCCGCAGGTAGTCGACGGTGCGTTCCGGGCTCGCGCGCCGCAGCCGTAGCGTCTGCACCAGCAGCCGCAGGGTCCCGATCGGCGTGTTGAACTCGTGCGTGACGGCGCTGAGGAAGTTCTGCTGGCGGCGCTTGAGTTCGCGCTCGGCGCGCAGGCTGCCGGCGATCAGCGCCAGCATCGCCAGGATGACGACGGCGAAGAACGGACCCTCGAAGGCGATCATGCGGCGCGCCGAGGCGTCGCGCGCGGCCAGGCGGGCGGCCACCGCCGGGTCGACCTCGACGGCCGGCGAGCCGTCGGGCTGGCGCCCGCTCGGCCGCAGGTGCGGGTAGCGCTCGAGCAGCGCCGGCAGGCTCCCCGGGTCGCTCGCCAACAGCGCGGTCACCGTCACCACGTCGCGCTCCCAGGCTGCCTCGCGCTCGGCGGCCGCGCGGTCGATCAGCTGTGTCTGGAAGATCAGCCACCAGCCGACCTGCGCCAGCACGAAGAGCACGATGACCGTGAACGCGATGCGCGTCCCCAGGCGCTCGCCGTTCCCCTGGGGAGACGGCCGCCGCCCCCGCCCGGTGGAACGTTCGCGCGTCATCGCAGCCAACCCTGCGCGGCGGCCTCGAGCGCGTGGTACGTGAGGACGAGGTCGGCGCCGGCGCGACGGATGGCCGTCAGCGACTCGCGGACCGCGGCCGCCCGGTCGAGCGCACCGGCCTCGGCCGCGGCCTCGAGCATCGCGTACTCCCCCGACACCTGGTAGGCGACGACCGGTCGGTCGCTGAGCGCGCGCACGCGGGCGACGACGTCGAGGTAGGGGAGGGCCGGCTTGACCATGAGCAGGTCGGCCCCCTCCGCCTCGTCGAGGGCGACCTCGATCGCGGCCTCGCGCGCGTTGCGCGGGTCCATCTGGTAACTGCGGCGGTCGCTGGGCGCGGGGTGGCCGTCGATCCCGCCGTGGGGGCTGGAGCCGGCCGCGTCGCGGAACGGGCCGTAGAAGGCCGAGGCGTACTTGACGGCGTAGGAGAGGATGGCCACGCCGTCATGACCGGCGTCGTCGAGGCCCGCACGGATGGCGGCGACGCGGCCGTCCATCATGTCGGACGGCGCGACGACGTCGGCGCCCGCCTCCGCGTGCCGCACGGCCATCGCCGCGAGCCGCGGGAGCGTCGGTCCGTCCAGCACGCGCGCCTCCGTGCCCCCGGGGCGCGGTGGGGCGAGGACGCCACAGTGCCCGTGGTCGGTGTAGCCGCACAGGCAGACGTCGGTCATCAGCACCAGGTCGTCGCCGAACGCGGCCCGGGCGGCCCGCAGCGCCTCCGGCACCGGGCCGTCGGGGGCCGAGGCGGCCGAGCCGACCGCGTCCTTCGCGTCCTCGCCCACGACGCCGAAGAGCATGACGGAGCGGATCCCGAGGTCGAGCGCCCGCTCGAGCTCGGGCAGCAGCAGGTCGACCGAGCGGCGGGCGACGCGCGGCAGGGAGACGATCGGCTCCAGGCGGTCGCGGCCAGGGACGACGAACGCGGGCCACACCAGCTGCTCGGGCGCCAGGTGGGTCTCGGCCACCAGCGCACGCAGGGCCGCCGTGGCCCGCAGGCGCCGGGGGCGCAGCGGCTGGCGGCTCATCGTGCGCCTCCGCAGCCGCAGCGGGCCATGGCGCCGAGCACCCCGTCGACCGTGGGCTCGGCCGCCTGCACCACCGACCAGCCCCGGCGGACGGCCGCGGCGGCGGTGGTGGGTCCGATGGCCACGAGCAGCGCCTCGGCGCCGACCTCACCCGGCAGAGCCGCCACGGCCGAGGGGCTGGCGAGGACGACGGCGTCCACCCGACCGTCGAGCGACCAGGTGACGCCCTCGTTGGTGTAGACGGTGGCGCTGCGGACCTCGATGCCCGCGCTCTCGAGGGTCTCGCGCAGGGTGCTGCGGGCGCGGTCGCCCTGGACGACGCCCACGGCATCGCCCGGGCGCGGCCCGTCCGGGTGCCGCAGCAGTCCGCGCGCCAGCCCCGTGGCCGTGGCCGGGCGGGCGACGAGCGCGACGTCGGCGCCGGCGCGCCCGAGGTCGGTCGCCGTGCCGGGGCCGACCGCGCCGATGCGCGCGCCGTCGGCGAAGCCGAGGCCCAGTGCGATCCAGGCGTCGACCGCGCTGCGGCTGGGGTAGAGGCGCCACGGCAGCCCCAGGAGCCGCTCGGCCGCGGCCGCATCGGCGGTCGGCGCCGTCCGTACCAGGGGCGCGCGTACCGCCTCGTGGCCCGCCTCACGCAGGCGTTCCTCCAGGCCCGCGAGGCGGCCCACGGACGCGGTGACGGCCACCCTCACGGCGCCTCCACGGCGACGCCCTGGCTCGGTCGGCCGAGGTCGTCGAAGGCGAACATCGCCGCGCCCTCGCCGGTCGGATGCCGGCCCTGCACGCGCCGCCCCTCGAACCAGGCGTCGAGCACGATTTCGGGGCCCACGCGTCGGGCGTGCGCTCCGAGCGCCAGCTGGCAGCCGGCGTCGAGCAGGCCGAGCAGGCCGCGCTCCGCGGCGACCGGGGGGTAGCCAGGGACGTCGTGCAGGTCGGTGAGCGCGTCGCCCAGGGGGTCGCCGCGGCGGATCTCGAGCGCCAGCGCCCCCTGCGCGGGGGCCGGCAGGAACACGGCGGGATCGAGGTCGACGCGATGGAGGCCGCTCAGGTCGAGCTCGAGGCGGTCCAGGCCCGCGGCCGCGAGCATGAGCCCGTCGTAGTCGCCGGCGCGCAGCTTGGCCACGCGCGTCGGCACGTTGCCACGGACCTCCGCGGGCCGCAGGTCGGGCCGGAGCGCCGCCAGCTGGGCCACGCGCCGCACCGCGCCCGTGCCGATGCGGGCGCCCTCCGCGACCGGTAGCGCGCCCTGGGCGGCGTCCACGGACGACGGTCGCAGCAGCAGCACGTCGTGGGCCGCGGCCCTCGGCGGGACGGCGGCGATCTCGAGCCCGTCGGCGGGGGCCGCCGGCAGGTCCTTGAACGAGTGGACGGCCAGGTCGGCGCGGCCCTCACGCACGGCCTCCTGCACGCCCTTCACGAAGATGCCCACGCCGAGCTCGCGCAGGGGGGCACTCGAGGCGTCGCCCGTGGTGGTGACCTCGACCAGCTCGCTGGCGTGGCCGGCCCCGGCCAACCGGGTCGCGACCCAGCGCGCCTGCCACAGCGCCAGCGCGCTGGCGCGGGTGGCGATCCTGATCGTGCTGCGCGTCACGTCTCGCTGACCTCCCAGGGGCGATCGAGGCCCGTCTCGGCGAGGAAGGTGCGGGCGGCCGCGACCCCGTGCTCGCGCGCCACGGCCCGCAGCCCCTTGACCGGGACGAAGGCCAGCCTGCGAGCCAGCTGGCGGGCCTCGGCGGGCGGCAGGGCACCCTCCAGCGTCGACTCGAGCCAGCCCTGCAGGGCGCGGATCGACGGCGCCAGGCTGCGTTCGGCCCAGGCGCGCATCTCGGTCTCGATGCCTTCCCGCAACACCCGCTCGGCCTCGCCCAGCCGCGCTTCGAGCTCGCGCCTGCGGGCCTCGCCGGCGGACTGCAGGCCGTCGACGTCGAGGACTCGGATGCCACGTACGCGCGCCGCCTCCGCATCGATGGTACGCGGAATCCCGAGGTCGACGGCGAGCCGAAGCGACGGCATGCGGTCGAGCCAACGCCCTCCCACCCTGCGCCCGCCACCGATGGCCGATACCAGCAACTCCGCGTCGAGCGGCGCCCGCGCCAGGTCGGCGAGGCCGCGGTGATCCGCAGCGTGCGCGCCGGCGAGCTGCCGGGCGCGCGCCTCGTCGCGGTTGGCCACCGTCACACGGAGCCCGCGGTGGACCGCCAGCGAGCGCACGACCAGGGAGCCCATCTCGCCCGCGCCGAGGACCAAGGCCCGCGGGTGCCCGCCGGCGCCCGCCAGCATGGCCTCGATCTCGGGCCGGGCGAGGCTGAAGAGCGACGCGTCGCGCGGCGCCAACGCCACCTCGCGGCGGACGGAGCGGGCGACCCGCAGGGCCGCGTCGACGGCGAACGACAGCGTGCCGTCGATCCGCCCCGCGGCCCGTGCCTCGGCCAGGGCGTCGCGCACCTGGCGCATGATCTGGTCCTCGCCCGGGTTGAGGGAATCGAGCGAGGCCGCGACGCGGGCCAGGTGCTCGAAGGCCGCCTCGCCCGCGTACACGTACGGACGCCGCGGTGCGTCGTCGACGGACAGCGCCGAACGCAGCCGCGCCAGCGGGAGGCCGGCCGGGCGGATGCACACGACGTCCAACCGGTTGCAGGTCTGGAGGGTGAGGAAGGCCCCCACGCCGAGCGTGGCCAGCCGCGCGTCGACGGGGTCCGTCGCGTACGCGCGGTCGTAGGCCTCCAGCGCGGCGGCTCCGCCGCGCCGGTGCGAGACGCCGATCAGGGTCAGCCCGTCCACCGACCGACGACGGTACTACCCCGCGCCGCGAGGGTTGTCATCAGAGTGTCACGCGGGGCCATGTGTGCCGCCGCGTGCGGCCGCGTGCCGGCCACCGCCCCAGGCGGCGGCACCTGGGCGATAGGATCGCCCCATGCAGAAGCCGGACTGGGACACCTACTTCATGACGATCGCGCTGGCGGTGCGCGCCCGCGCCGACTGCACCGGGAACCGCGTCGGCGCCATCCTCGTGCAGGACAAGTTCATCGTCGCCACCGGGTACAACGGCACGCCGGCGGGCGCGAAGAACTGCAGCGAGGGCGGCTGCGAACGCTGCGCCCACCCCGAGCGCTTCCCCAGCGGCCAGGGCTACGACCTGTGCATCTGCGTCCATGCCGAGGCCAACGCGCTGCTCATGGCCGCCCGCGTCGGCATCCGGACCCAGGGGAGCACGCTCTACACCACCATGCGACCGTGCTTCCAGTGTTCCGTCAGCCTCCTGCAGGCCGGTGTCCAGCGCGTCGTGTACCTGCACGAGTGGCGTCACCCCGATCCCTCGTACCACGCGAGTTACCTGGCGGTGCAGGACCGCTTCCGGGGCGGCGTCGAGCGCCTGGAGATCGACGACCCCGACGCGGACTGGGCGGTGCGCAACCGGCGGGTATGAGCGACCCCTTCGGCTCCGCCCGAGCTCAGTGGCGCCGAACCGCGCGCAGGCGGTCGCTGCGCAGGCGGTGGCGCGTGTCGAACAGCCGGCGGAACGCCAGCAGCGTGACGCCGCTGCTGCCCAGGGCGGCGGCCGCCGCGATCATGAACGCGATCACGATCTGGTAGCGCACCGCGTCGGCCGGCGCCGCGCCCGCCAGGATCTGGCCCGTCATCATGCCCGGCAGGCTGACGACGCCCATGACCATCATCGAGTTGATCGTGGGGATCATGCCGACCCGCAGGGCGTCGCGCACGAGCTCGTGAGCCGCCTCCCAGCGTGTCGCGCCGAGGCTGAGGTAGGTCTCGATGAGCTCGCGGCGCGCCACGACCCCCTCCGTGAAGCGGTCGAGCGCAAGTGAGATGCCGTTGAGGACGTTGCCGAGCACCATGCCCAGCAGCGGGATCGTGTACTGCGCCTCGAACCAGGGCTCGACCCGTACGATCCCCACGACGGCCACGCCGGTGACCAGGAAGGCCGCGCCGACGACCGACACGAAGGCGTCCCAGTACACGCCGGCGAAGCGACGCCGGGTCCGCTGCACGGCCGAGACCGCGGCCAGCGTCGCCATGACCATGGCGACGCCGAGCACCGGCAGCGGGTCGCCCAACGCGAACACCCAGTCGAGGACCAGGCCGACCAGCAGCAGCTGCGAGGACATGCGCACGGAGGCGATCACCAGGCTCCGCCCCAGACCCAGCCGCAGCGCCCACGACAGCCCGACGTTGATGAGGACGAGCGCGCCCGCCAGCACCAGCTGGATGAGGTCGATGCGCAGGTACGCGGCGTCGCTCACGGCGTCCCGCCGAGCTCGAGGCGGCGGCGGCTCACCCGCGACAGCTGCTCGTCGCGGTGGCTGGTCCAGATGACCGCCCGCTCGTCGGACCCCGCGAGCCAGTCGGTCACGAGGGCCTCGACGTCGCGCGCCGTCGCGTCGTCCAGTGAGGCGGTGGGCTCGTCGAGGAGGAGCACCCGTGGCGGCAGCAGCAGGGTCCGCACGAGCGCCAGAAGCTGCGCCTCGCCGCCGGACAGCGACGCCGCTCGGGCCTCGAGGAAGCGCTCGTCGCGGCCGACCCGCTCGAGCAGGTCGAGCGCCCGCGAACGCGAGTACGCGGCGTTCCGATGGACCCGTAGGCCGAACGCGAAGCGGAGCCCGTCCTCGACGGAACCCTCGACCGTCACCGGTCGCTGGGCGAGGTAGCGCACCTGCGCGCGGTAGTCCGGCATCGACCAGGCATCCAGCGAGCGGCCGTCGAGCGCGACCTCACCGGCGTCCACCGGGTCGAGGCCCGCCAACGCCCGCAGCAGCAGCGTCTTGCCGCTGCCCGAGCCCCCCGTGATGGCCAGCGTCTCGCCCGGCGCCAGCCCGAACTCCAGGTCGCGCCACAGCCAGCGGTCGTCGACGAGGCGACCGAGGCCGGTGGCGGTGAGCAGCGGTTGCGCCATGGGAGGGCCACCGAGCGATGGGCGGACGGTGGCGCCCATCGTACGTCGCGGCCGTCGGGACGGGGCATGGTGCACCCGCCAGGATTCGAACC
>CAZJUA010000158.1:0-6939 GCA_964549045.1 uncultured bacterium
CGGAGGCGCGGATCGTGGAGCTACCGTCGAGCACGCCGCCGGACTGGGCGATCGGCATGCCGAAGAGGGTGGGGATGATCTCGAGGCCGGTCACGTCGCACAGCGACAGGTTGGCAGGGGCGACGTGGTAGCCGAGGATGTCGCCGAGGTCGTCCCGGGCGAGCAGCTCGTCGGCGGAGATGCCGAGCTCGCCGAGCAGCGCCGTGAAGGCCGCGTTGGTCGGCGCGAACACCGTGAACGGGCCGGCGTTGTCCTCGGAGAAGGTATCCACGAGGCCGCCGATCTCGCCCTGCGCCTGGACCAGGATCGACAGGTCGGGGTCGGCCGACGCGATCTCCGCGATCGACCCGCGCTCGGTGGTGCTTTCCGGCATCATCCCGCAGGCGGCGAGCGTGAGCGCCAAGGCGGAGCCCATCACGGCACGTAGGACCAAGCTTCTTGGAGAGCATGTGCGCCTCTGCCCCGACGCGGCCGGCGGCGGTCGATCCGCCGGCCCGGGCATTGGCCTCGATGGCTGGAGCGTGAACCGCCCGCCGGCGGGACACCGCAGCTAGACGCACATACTACAGAGCTCTTGGCGCTGCGGGCGTCCGTCAGCGGTCGATCGGCAGGCCAGCCTGCGCCCAGGCGATCATCCCGCCGACAACGTTCTTGGCCCCGGTCTTGCCGGCGGCCATCAGTACCTCGGTGGCGTAGGCCGACCGGTTGCCCGAGCGACAGACGACGTAGACGTTGGCGTCGTCGTCGAGCTCGTCGATCACGGACTCGATCGCGCCGAGCGGAACGAGCCTGGCGCCCTCGATCGTGCCGTACATCGTCTCCATCGGCTCGCGGACATCGATGACGATCTTCGCGGGATCGCTGTCGGCGACGAGCTCCTCGACGGTCGCCTCGGGCAGCGTAGGTCCGCGGCCCCAGCTCATCGCGTCACCGGCAAGCGCGCTGCGGTCCACGCGACGATGCCGCCCTCGACGTTGCGCACGTCGGTGTAGCCCGCGGCCACGAGGGTCTGTGCCGCCTGCAAGGAGCGGTTCCCCGTGCGGCAGAAGACGTACACCGGCTCGTCCTTCGGGAACTCGCCCGCGCGGGCGGCCACGGTCGCCAGCGGGACGAGGACCGCGCCCTCGACGTGGCCCTCGGCGAACTCGAAGGGCTCGCGCACGTCGAGCACCAAGGCGCCGGCTTGGGTGGCCTCGTGGAGCTGCTGGACGGTGACGTTCGTCAACGCCGAGGCGCCGGCCTGGGGTCGGCTGAAGACCAGCAGGGCGGCGACGACGGCGATCGCGACGATCGCGACGACCCAGAACAACGGTCGGGAGAAGAGGGCGGCACTCATGCAGGCGTTATATCCCCGGTGGGTATACGGCGTCAAGCGTATGCGGGCCGGCTCCCGGGATCCGCGGGGGGCCGGCACCCGGGCCTGCCCTGTCCACCACCCACCGGCCCGCCGCGCCGCGGTACACCTAGGGTCATGCAGACGACCGTCCTCCCACGACCCATCGACCGCGTCGAGGCCGACGCCCTCATCGTCCACCACTTCGCCGGCGGCCACCGCGCCGGCGGCACGACCGGCGACGTCGACCGCGCCCTCGGCGGCGTGATCTCCGAGCTGGCGAAGCGCGGCGACCTAGCGACCGACGTGGGCGACGTCACCCCGCTCTTCACCCGCACCGGCGTCGCCGTGCCGCGCGTCCTCGTCGTCGGCCTCGGCGACCCCCAGCGGGTCGACGCGGAGGCCGTGCGGCGGGCCAGCGGCGCGGCGCTCAGGAAGGCGCGCGACCTCGGCGCCAAGCGGGTCGCGATCGGCGCGTTCGGTTCCGGCATCGGCGGCCTCACGCCCAGCGAGAGCGCGCGCGCGACCGTGGAGGGCGCCCGGCTCGGGCTGTACCGCTACCGCGCCGCTTCGGCCGAGGCCATCGGCGACACCGGCGACCACGGCATCGACGAGCTGCTGCTCGTCGAGCCCGACGCCGACCGCCTCGAGGAGGTCCGCGACGGCGTTCGCTGGGGCGCGGCCACGGCCGACGGGGTCGAGTTGGCGCGCGACCTCGTCAACCTGCCGCCCAACGTCGCCACGCCCGCGCACCTCGCCAAGGTCGCCGAGGAACTCGCGCGCGACCACGGCTTCGCGATCACGATCGGCGACCGCGGCTGGGCGGAGGCCCACGGGATGGGCGCCTTCCTTGCCGTCGCCCAGGGCGCCGGCCACGAGCCGCGTTTCATCGTGCTCGAGCACGACCCGAGCCACGGCAAGGAGGCCCCGCTGGTGATCGTGGGCAAGGGCGTCACCTTCGACAGCGGTGGCGTGTCGATCAAGGGCCGCGCCGGCATGGAGGCGATGAAGAGCGACATGGCCGGCGGCGCGGCGGTGCTGGGCGCCATGCGCACCCTCGGCCGGCTGCGCAGCCCACGCCGGGTGGTCGCGCTGGTGCCGGCGACCGAGAACATGCTCGACGCCCACGCCTACCGGCCGGCGGACGTCCTGAGGGCCTCCAACGGCCTGACGATCGAGGTGATCTCCACCGACGCCGAGGGCCGGCTGCTGTTGGCCGATGCGCTCGTCTACGCCCAGCGGCTGAAGCCGAAGGCCGTGGTCGACCTGGCCACGCTGACGGGCGCCTGCGTGGTGGCGCTCGGTCGCGGCACGGCCGCCGGCCGCTTCGCCAACGACGACGCGCTGGCCACCCGCATCGACGCCGCCGCGACCGCCACCCACGAGCGCGTCTGGCCGCTGCCGCTGTGGCCGGAGTACCTCGACGACCTCGCGAGCGACGTCGCCGACATGAAGAACTCCAGCGGCAAGCCGCACGGCGGGGCGCCCGTCGCGGCCGCCTTCCTGCAGCGCTTCGTCGATTACCCATGGGTCCACCTCGACATCGCGGGCATGGCCATGCGCGACGACGCGCGCGGCTACCTCACGAAGGGCGCCACCGGGTTCGGCGTCCGCCTGCTGGTGCACTGGGTCACCCACGCCTGACGCGCGCCACCGGGCCGCGGCCGCCCGGGGGTACGATGCCAGCAGATGGACGTCGTCCCTGACGCGGACGTGCGGTCGTCCAGCGCGGTCGCGCTGGACGACCGCACGCGCCGCTGGGCTTACGCGGGCGTGCTGGTCACGCTCTTCCTGTCGTCGACCAACCTGACGGTCGTCGGCACTGCCCTGCCGCGCATCATCGCCGAGCTCGACGGCTTCGCCCTGTACGCCTGGGCGTTCACCGGCTTCACCCTGGCGTCCACCGTCTCGACCCCGATCTACGGTCGCCTCTCCGACACGATGGGGCGCAAGCGGGTCCTGCTCTTCGGCATCGTGCTGTTCTCGCTCGCCTCGGTCGCCGCGGGTTTCAGCGTCAGCATGCCCCAGCTCGTCGCGCTGCGCGTGCTGCAGGGCCTCGGCGGCGGCGCCCTCATGTCGATGGCCTTCGCGGTCATCGCAGACGTCTTCCCGCCGCGCCAACGCAGCAAGTACCAGGGGCTGACCGGCATCGTGTGGGGCGCCTCGAGCGTCGTCGGGCCCGTCATCGGCGGGCTGATCACCGACCTGCTCGGGTGGCGTTGGGTGTTCTTCGTCAACGTGCCCGTGGCCCTGGTGGCGCTGGTCGTGATCCAGCGGCACCTGCCCGCCGGCGAGCGACGGCCCGGGGCCCCCGTCGACCTGTTCGGGGCCGGCCTGCTCACCGTCGGCATGCTCGCGACGATGCTGGCGCTGTCGTGGGGCGGCGACGGGCTCGCGTGGCGCGACCCCAGCGTGTGGGGGACACTGCTGCTCGCGGCAGGCGCGCTGGTGGCCTTCGCGGCCTGGCAGGCGCGCTCGCCGGCGCCGGTGCTGCCGCCGGAACTGCTGCGCGACCGGACGGTGGCCATCGCCAACGCCGCCGGCTTCTTGTTGGGCGTCGGCCTGTTCGGCGCGACGATCTACCTGCCGCTCTTCATCCAGGGCGTCGCGGGCCTGTCCGCGGCCGCCTCCGGGTTCGCGCTCACGCCGCTGATCCTGGGCATGATCCTCTCCGGCAGCCTGTCCGGCATCTGGTCGAGCCGCATCGGTCGCTACCGGCGATTCGTCATCGTGGGCCTGACGGTGGCGGTGGTCGGCTTCGCGTTGGGCACCACGATGGGCCCCGACACGCCCATCGCCTTCGTCGTGGGGGCGATGTTCCTCCTCGGGCTCGGCCTCGGACCCACCAACGCGATGTTCCTCGTCGCCGTCCAGGCCACCGCAGCACCGCAGCTGCTCGGCACGGCCACCAGCGCGCACCAGTTCTTCCGCCAGGTCGGCGGCACCCTGGGCGTCGCGCTGTTCGGCGCCCTGATGGCTCAACAGGCGGCGCTGACGTTCGAGCGCGACGTCGCACCGCTCGTCGCGGGCCTCCCGCCCGCCGCGGTCGCCACCGTCGCGACGCCCGACCTACTCACCGATCCGGCGGCCGCGGCGTCGGCGGCCGCCGCGGTCGGCCCGCGGATCGGCGCGACGGCCTACGCCCCCCTCGTGGAGGCGTGGCGCGCCGGGCTCGGCCGCGGCGTCACGCTCGTCTTCCAGGTCTCCGGCGCACTCGCGACGCTGGCGTGGTTCGTCACGTGGTGGGCCCCGGCGCTGCAACTCGGCGACCAGGAGCTGGTCGCCGACGCCGTGCCACGCCCCACGAGCTAGTTCAGCAGTCGCTCGCCCGTCGCGCCCGGCTCCGACCACGGGCGAACCCGTGGCCGGCCGCCGTCGAACGAGAGCCAGCCCTCGTCGCCGGGGAGCGCGTCCGCAGGGGCGTCACGCGGCGCCACCTCGTACGCGCGGCCGGTATCGGTCGAGTGCCAAACTTGGAATCGCTCGCCCACGACCTCGCAACGCACCCGGAAGGCGGCGTCGAACCGCGCCGCCGCGCGCGCGTCGGCGGGATCGACGGTCTGCCCTTCCCACGGGGGCGGTGGTGGCGTCCGCAGCCGCCGCCAGTGACGCCACAACGACCCCCAGGCGCGGGCGCCCTGCGCCAGGGCCGCGGCACGCGCGCGCCACGCCACGCGCCCCCTCGCCGTCCACGGCGGATCGCGCCTCAGCGGCCGCCAGGCCAGCGCGGCCGCGCCCCCGACCACCAGGCCCACGAGCAACGTGCCGCCGAGGATGCTGACGAACGCCGCGCCGGCGAAGAAGGCCACGGTCGGCCCCAGCCAGGTGGCGCCGGTCCCCCGCCTCACGGCGCCCCCTGGAGACGGTCGCGCGTCACGCCCATGCCCCGAGGGTACCGCGTGAACCGTGCCGCAACGCGGCGCGGACGCGTCCGGTAGGCTGGCGGCATCGTCATCGCGGCGCCCGCCGCCTGGAGTTGTGATGCCCCGACGACCGTTCTTCGCGATCTCTATGTGGCTCGCCCTGGGCGTGGCCACCGCCCAAGGCACCGGCAGCTGGCAGGTCGAGAGCGAGTTCGACCTGTACAGCTACCTCGGGCTCGGCTCGATGTGGGTGGCCGCCTACCAGGCGCCCGCCGACCTCGAACCCGGCGACGCCCCGCTGGTGATCGGCTGCGCCCCCGGTGCACCCTCGGGTTTCGAGATCGCCGCCTGGGCCGCGCCCACGGGGACGTACGCGCTCGCGGCGGAGCGGCTCGACGTCGACGTGCTCCTGCGCTTCGATCAGGGACCGGTCCTGAACCAGACGTGGTTCTTGGTCGAGGGTCCCTTCGCGACCGAGGTCGTCGCGCCCTTCGAACTCGACCAACCGCTGTTCGCCGGGCTGGCGACGGCCGACAACCTGGCGCTGCGCATCCAGGCCGACCCGGCGAGCGGGGTCGAGGAGCGCACGTTCCAGTACGCCGTCGGCGGCTTCTCGCAGGCCCTCGCCGAGCTGCGCTGCGGCACGCCGGAGCCGCCCGCCGGGCCGGCGGACGACCCCTTCGGCGACGCGGCCCCGGCCACCGATCCCTTCGGCGACGGGCCCGATCCCGCCGTGGGCGGGACGCCGGACCCGGACCCCTTCGCCGACGGCGGGGCCGACGCGACCCCCGAGGCGCTGGTCATCGGCGCCTGGGTGTTCGACGGCGCCGACGGCATGGTGGCGAGCGGCGACCTCGGCGTGTTGGCCGTGTACTGCGCCGCGGACGTGGCGAACGGCGTCGAGATCGAGGTCGGCGACTACGCCCTGAGCGACGCCGCCTACG
Organism: uncultured bacterium; assembly: GCA_964549045.1. Taxonomy (GTDB): domain Bacteria; phylum Deinococcota; class Deinococci; order Deinococcales; family Trueperaceae; genus JAABTL01. The sequence continues at coordinate 6,141 of CAZJUA010000158.1, forward strand.
CGGTCGTCTTCCGCTCCGGCAGCATCGATTTCCTGAAGACGACCGCCACCCGTAACCAGTTCGACGCCGCGCAACTCGACGGCGACGACGTCGAGGACCGGCTCGTGCGCTTTCTCCGCGGCGTGGTCGACGTCACGGTCACGCTGACGCCACGGTCGGGCGAGGGCCCGCCGATGACCTACCGCGTGCCGACCGACGGCTTCAACGACGCCCTCGCCGCCCTCGGCTGCTACCTGGGCGACCGCTGAACCCGGCGCGACCGGCACCGCCGCCGTGACCGCCGCGCCGACCCCCGAGGTCCGCTCGACGGTTCGCGCGCTCGTGCTCGACGCCGACGAGCGGCTGCTGCTGGAGTGGTACCTCGCCTCCGACGTCCGCCGGCCCGGCGGCCTCCCCCATCGCGAGCCAGTGTGGATCGCCCCCGGCGGGGGCCTGGCGACCGGCGAGACGCCGGCGGCGGGGGTCGAGCGTGAGCTGCGGGAGGAGACCGGCCTCGTCGACGTTGCCTGGGGTCCCTGGCTCTGGCGCCGGATGGTGGACCTGCACTACCAGGGGCGTGTGCGCCGCTTCGTCGAGCACTACCGGCTCGGCCGCGTCGACGCCGCCGCGCCCCGCGCCGCGCCCGCGGCCCTCGACCCGCACGAGCGCGGCGCGCTGCTGGGGTACCGCTGGTGGCATCTGCCCGACCTCCTGACCACGGCGGACGTCGTCTACCCCCCACGGCTGGCCGAGCGTCTCGCCGCCGTGCTGGCCGGTGGGCCCACGGACGCGGTGGTCGATATCAGCCACGAGGGCTGAC
>CAZJUA010000159.1:0-2193 GCA_964549045.1 uncultured bacterium
ACGCCTCCCGGGGCAGCCTCCTCATCGCGGTCCTGTTCCACTTCCAGATCAACAACCCGATCTGGCCCGACGCCCTCCCCTGGGCCGCCCTCACCTTCACCATCGCCGCCATCGTCGTCGTGTGGCTGAACCGCAAGGCGATGCTGTCCCGCACCGGCGCCGCGACCGAGATCCTCATGGCGCCAGCGGACGGCAGACCCGGGTCGGCCGCGGGAACGTGATCTCGGCCGTTGGGGTCTAGCCGGAATCGGCGTCATCTCCTAGCTGAACTGCCCCCAGACGTCGCCACCGGTCACGGCCTGCCGCTCGCCGCCCGCCCCGAGTCGGGGTCGACCACGAGCCCGCTCGCGTCGACCGCCTCGAAGTCGCTCCCGCGCAGGCGCCGCAGGTCGCGCAGCGCGCCGTTGTCCCAACGCTCGTCGGGCGCGCCCGACAGGAACCACGCCGAGCCGTTGTCCGCCAGGATCATCCCGTAGGCCTGCAGCGCACGCGCGATCACCAGCGCCTCGGGCGAGAAGCCGCTCAGGTCGGCGTCGGCGCGCAGCCGGAAGCGCTGCCCCATGGGCGGCAGCGCCGGGTCGGTCAGCGACGAGGCGAAGTGGCGCGCCGGCCACACGTACGCCCGCCGCGTGCGCGGCGCCGTGAAGCGCAACGCGTGCCGTATCTCGCCGGACGCGACCTCGTCGTAGCGCACCAGGCCCGGCAGGATCGGCAGCCCGGCGGCGTCGGCCGACGTCCACCCGTCGGGCCGCAGCGCGTACCCCCGCAGGTCGAACACGGCGCCCGACCCCGCCGTCCAGGAACCGTCGCTCTGCCGCTCGGCGTCGAACAGCTCGACCAGGACGCAGCCGCCGGTCTCGAGCACCAGCACGTGGCGGTCACCGCCCGCCGGCCCCGGCAGCCCGGCCGCGGGCGCGCCCTCCACGAACGCGTCCGGCGGGATCGGGTAGGGCCCCGGGTCGCTCTCCGAGGCGTAGTAGAAGCTCACGGCGACGGCCGCCTGCCCGGCCCCGACCACGTCGAACGGGATGCCGATCGCGCGCCCCTCCCACAAGCCGGCGCCGAAGTCGGGATGGACGACGGCGTCCGCGCCGATCGCGGCGACGTAGGCGTCCGACGCAGGATCGCGCGGCAGGGCATCGACCCGCACGTTCCACGCGTGGTCCACCAGGAAGACCGGGCAGCCCGCCAGCGTCGGGCCGTCGGCCGCCACCGGCGCCTCCGCCCAGGCGCAGGCGGCCACGGCGAGCAGGGCGAAGAGGGAGGAGGCGGCGCGGCGCATCGTCGGGCGATCGTAGCAGCGGCGGGGAGCGGGTCGGGCGGCGGTGTTCACGCACGTGCGGCGTCGCGGCAGACGGCACCGATGATGCCGTCTCGAATCTCGGAGCGGTCGACGTCCGTCCCCTCGCGGACGTTGCGACTCGAGCACGAGGCGACGCTCGGCTCGCGGGCGGCTTCATACCTGCATCGCCATCCGATCACGCCGGTCACACCGGCAACATCGGCGCCAGGCGCGCCGCCACCTCCCGAGCGGCCTCCTCGAGATCGGGTGCGCTCAGATCGCTGCGCCGAAGGAACGCCGACCACTGCCCGCGCTTCGACGGATCGGCCCAGAAAGTCTCCGTGAGCACCGTGTGTTCGGTCGCCAACACCGTGCCGCGGTGCTCGAACGTGCGCACGATCGCTGCACGGACCTCGTCCCGGTTCAAGTCGAACGTGCGGAGGATGTGCCATAGATCGTAGAGGTCCTTCATGCGGCTCGTCGCGAGCCCCAGCTGGGTCAGGCTCTCGAGCTTCTCGGCGACGACGGTCGCCAGCGGGTACCCCCGGAGCATCGGCGCGGGACCGCCCAGCAGGACCGGGAAGCGGACGATCTCGGCCATCGGCGTGATCACGTCGCCGAACCCGACGTCGACCTGGAGTGGTATCCGAGCGCGTTCGAGCGTCGCGAGCAGGTTGATCCGGACGCCACCGTAGGTGGCGGTCTCCCGGATGGCTTCGCCCGTCACGGACGAGGCGTCGAACCGCAGGCCATCGGGCTCGACCGGCGTGCCGCAGATCTCGAGGAACACCCCAGGAGCCGCGCCCGGACGCTCGCCGCCAGGTCCGTCATGCGACGGTGGCCTCCAGGTACGGCTGCAGGACCCGCTCGACGCCGTCGATCCGGGCGTAGCGACGGAGCGCCTCGAGGTC
>CAZJUA010000160.1:0-3465 GCA_964549045.1 uncultured bacterium
CGGCAGCGTCGACGTGCGGGCCGGCGATCGCTTCCTGCTCTGCTCCGACGGCGTATCGGCGATGGTCTCCGAGGGCTTGATCGCGCAGATCCTGACCGATCACGCGCCGCAGGAGGCGGCCGACGCCCTGGTCGCCGAGTCGAACGACCGCGGCAGCCCGGACAACGTGACCGCCGTCGTGGTCGAGGTCGCCGCGGTCGCGCAGCGGCCGAAGCGCTACGAGCTGCCGCCGGCCAGCGCCGGGCCGACCTCGGTCGAGGTCGGCGACACGATGTCGGGCATCCGCGAGGTCGAGGACACGTTCCCGCTGCGGTCGCCCCTGCGGCTCCTGCGCCGCCAGCCCTGGTACCCGTACCGCGGCTGGATCGTCGGATCGCTGTACCTGCTGCTGCTCTTCGTCGTGTTCTCGCTGTGGCGGGGTTGACGCGGTCCCAGGGCGACGCGTGCCCGCTGGGCTTAGGCTAGGGCATGCAACGACCCGTCCAGACCGACCGCGCCCCCGCAGCCATCGGCCCGTACAGCCAAGCCGTCCGCATCGGCGACCTGGTGTTCACCTCCGGCAACCTGCCGCTGCGCCCCGACGGCAGCATGGTCGAGGGCGACATCGCCGCGCAGACCGAACAGGTGATGGAGAACCTGCAGGCGGTCCTCGTCGCGGCCGGCACCGAGTTCGGCCACGCCGTCAAGTGCACCTGCTTCCTCGCCGACATGAACGACTTCGCCGCGTTCAACGAGGTCTACGGGCGCTACTTCGGCGACGACGCGCCGGCGCGCAGCACCGTCGAGGTGGCGCGGCTCCCGAAGGACGCGCGCGTCGAGGTGGAGTGCATCGCCTGGGTGCCAGGGGCCTGACCTGAGCGGCAGCGCCTAGAGGTACAGCCACAGGACGTACGCGAGGTAGGCGACCAGCAGCAGCGCGCCGTCGCGGCGGCCGAGCCTGCGGCCGAGCAGCATCAGCGGCACCACCGCGAGCGCGAAGCCCAACATGATCAGCAGGTCGAGCCGGAGGCCCGCGACCGGCACCTCGATCGGATGGACCACCGCGGCCGTGCCCAGCACCGCCAGCAGGTTGAACAGGTTCGAGCCGATCACGTTGCCGAGGATGATGTCGGTCTCGCGCCGCAACGCCGCGACGAGGCTACTGGCGAGTTCCGGCAGGCTGGTGCCGAGCGCCACCAGCGTCAACCCGATCACGCGTTCGGGCACGCCCCAGATGAGCGCGAGGGCCGTCGCCCCGGTGACCAGCGCGTGGGCGCCGAACGCCAGGATCGCCACCCCGACCGCTACCCCGAGCGTGTCGCGCCACGGCCGGCGCAGCACGGCCGCCGTGGCGCTCGCGTCATCATCCAGCTCGTCGGCCAGACCACCCGAGCGGAACGCCGCCGTCAGGAAGGCGGCGAGTGCGAGCCACAGCAGCAGCCCCTCGACCCGCCCCAGGCGCCCGTCGAACAGCAGCGGCATGGCGAGCAAGGTGGCGGCCAGCATCCAGGGCACCTCGCGCCGCAGGAACGCGGTGCTCGTCGCCAGCGGGTACGCCAGCGCGGTCAGCCCGAGGATCAGGCCGATGTTGGCGACGTTGGATCCGACGACGTTGGCGACCGCCAGCTCGGGCGCCCCGCGGAAGGCCGCGACCAGCGTCGCCGCCAGCTCGGGCGCCGAGGTCCCGAACGCCACGACGGTCAACCCGATCACCATCGGCGAGATGCCGAGAGAGCGCGCCAGCGACGAGGCGCTGCGCACCAGGAGCTCACCGCCCAGGTACAGTCCCACCAAGCCGACGACGACCAGGACGACGTTCACCGCGCAAGGCTACCACCGCCACCTGCGACCACCCGCTTCACACCCTGCCGCGTTAGGCTGGTGCCCATGCGAAGCCGCCTCCTCGATGTCGTCCTCGTCGTGGGCCTCGTGGCGGTCGCCGGCGGCATCATGTGGACCCTGTTCAACCTGGGTTCCAGCCCCCGCACCGACGCCCCGACGCCTTCCACCGTGTCACCGGCGCCCTCCACGCCTGCCGGGTCGCAGGTCACGCCGGTCGACCCCGCCGGGTCGCAAGTCACGCCCGTCGACCCCGCCGGGTCGCAGGCCAATGCCGGCGACCCGGACGCCGCGACGTCGCCGCCGACGCCGCCCGCGAACGACGGCGAGACCGCACCCGACGACGCGACCGCGGGCACGCCGGCCGCGGCTGCGCCCCCGCCGGAGCCGCGCGTGGTGCCCGAGGGCAGCGTGGCGCTGGAGCGCATCGGCTTCAGCTACGTCACCGGCGGCCCCGGCGCCTGCGGCGTCGTGTTGGAGGCGTGGGTCCACGTGGCCGTCTCGCGCGACCTGCTCGCCACGTACGGTTGCGGCACCGAGGTGCTGGTCACGCTCGACGACCCCGCCGGCGACCGTAGCGAGGTCGTGGGCGTCATCGGCGACACGATGAACCCCAGCTTCGAGCGCACCGTCAACGTCTACGTCGGCGAGGACGAGGACGCGTTCGCGTACGGGCTGACGACCGGGGTGTTCGCCCCGCGGTGATCGCGCGGGCGCGCGCTGAGCGTGGGCGTCGGGCGCCCATCGGAGAAGGCCGCGACGGCGTCCTCCCCTATACTCGCCCCATGAAGGACGCCGATCTGGCCCGTCTGCGCGAGGTGTTCGCCGGCTACCCGGAGGTGGCCGGCGTGTGGCTGTTCGGCTCGCACGCCCAGGGGACGGCGTCCGCCCGAAGCGACGTCGATTTGGCGATCGACCCTGCCGTGCCCAGCGCACGCGGCCGCAAGCTCGACCTCCTGGCAGACCTGGTCCACGCTGGCTTCGAGAACGTCGACCTGGTGGTCCTCGATCGCGACGACCCGGTCTTGCGCTTCGAGGCGATCGGACCCAACCGCCTGGTGTACGCCGCCGCCGACTACGACCCTCACGAGGCGTTCGCGCAGGCGCTGCGGCGGTACGACGACACGGCGCGGCTTCGGCGAATCGTGCGCGAGGCGTACTACGAAGGGCTCGAACGCGATGACCGATGACGTCTTCGAGCGCAGGACACGACGCTTCGAGGAGATCCTCGGCATCCTCGGGCGCCTGGCCGAGACGCCGTGGGCCCGCTTCTCCACGGACCCCGAGAAGTACGCCCGCACCGAACGCTTCCTGCAGCGAGGCCTCGACCTGCGGAGGACCGCTGCGGGCGACCCTCCAAGCACACACGAAGAAGTCGTTCGGGGGCCGCGCTGCGGCCCCCAAGACTGCTAGGCGCTTCATTGGCGAGGCGCTTAGGCGCCTCTCTCACGGCATGGCACACGGCAGTTCGGAGACGCTTGGCGTCTCCGAACTGCTTGACCCTTCTTTGGCGAGGGGCTAGGCCCCTCGCCAAAGAAGCGCACGCTTGACTTCCTCGATCGCCCGCGTGATCGGGATGTCGCGCGGGCACGCCTCCGTGCAGTTGTAGGCGGTGCGGCAGCGCCACAGGCCGTTGGCCTGGTTGAG
>CAZJUA010000161.1:0-5183 GCA_964549045.1 uncultured bacterium
CGCGTGCCGCTGATCAGCTGGCAACCCATGCACCAAGACCTCCACGACATCACCGCCGGCCACCACGACGACTACCTCCGCAGCTGGGCACAAGGCATCAAGAACGCCCCCGGCACCGTCTACCTCCGCCCCTTCCCCGAAATGAACGGCGACTGGGTCCCCTGGAACGGCGACCCCCAAGCCCTCCGCGACGCCTGGACCCACGTCACCACCCTCTTCGCGAACGAAGGCGCCCACAACGTCCGCTGGGTCTGGAGCCCCAACGTCACCGACGAACCCCGCACCGACCACAACCGCATGGAGAACTACTACCCCGGCCACGACCACGTCCACGTCCTCGCCCTCTCCGGCTACAACTGGGGCGACACCCGCCCCACCATCGGCTGGCGCAGCTTCGAGGAGATCATCGAGGGCGCCTACGACCGACTGGTGCGGCTCGGGCCGCAGCCCGTGTGGATGGCGGAGACGGCGTCGAGCGAGGTCGGGGGCGACAAGGCGGCGTGGATCGGGGCGATGTTCGCGTCCGCCGCCGACTTCCCCCGGCTCGAGGCCATCGTGTGGTTCAACGAGGACAAGGAGACCGACTGGCGCATCGAGAGCTCGGAACCCGCGCTGCGGGCGTTCGCGCGCGCGCTGGGCGCGCACGCGCTCCGCGAGCACGAGCTCGGCATGCAGGCACTCGGCGCGCCCGCGCTTCGCGCGCTCGGGGCCCCGCTTCCCTGACGCCGCGGCGCGCCGCCGTCAGCGGGCGGCGAGCGTCCAGGCCGGCAGCGTGACGATCTCGCTCGGCTCGCCGTACAGCCCCGAGATCACCCGCTCGTAGAAGGCGGCATCGTCGATCCGCAGGCGTTCGGCCACGTCCGCCGTGCGGCGGTAGGCGTCCTCGACCGTCAGCTCGCGCCGCGCCACGGCGTCGGCGACGGCGAGCAGCGAGCCCTCGGCCGCCGTGACGAGCTCGGGTGCCGCGCGGTACGCGGCGACGGCGGCGGCCAGGCCCTCGGCCATCGGGCGGACCGCCGCGTAGGCGTCGACCAGCGGCCGATGCCGGTCGCTGACGCGGCCGTCCACCACCCCGTGCAGGGGATTGACGTAGCGCGCGTAGGCGACCTCGTCGTCGGCGCCGTGGGGTAGGTGACGCGCCCAGGCGAGCTTGGCGGCGCCGGCGCAGATGGAGAAGTCCGGGTCGTAGGCGCTGAACGGGCGCGCGAAGAGCTGCGGGTTCGCGAAGCGCGAGTGACGGCCCTCCGAGATCGTCCGCAGCAGCGTGAGGGTGTCGCCCGTCACCTGCGACAGCCCGACGTCGTCGGTCGGACCGATCGCGAGGGGATCGAGGTACGACTCGTTGAGCAGCAGCTGCAACAGCTGCACCGGCGGCACGTCGTACGCGCTGGCCGCCTCCTCGATCAGCGCCACCAGCGGCGCCAGCCGGGCGAGGGTCAGCAGGCCCCAGGGGCCGAGCGCCTCGTACGCGAGCGCCTCCTCCCCGAACCGTCGCGGCTCGGGCGCGGTGCTCGCGACGACATGCGGCTCGCAGTAGAGCGACACGCCACGTGGCGCCAGCTGCGGTTCGGACGCGGGGGACGCGGACGTCTGCCCCGCCAGCGTGGGCAACGCAGGGGACGCCGGGGCGTCGGCCTGCTCCTGTGGGGACGGCGGCTCAGCGCTCAGGATCGAGGGTGCGGCGGGCTCCCCGATGTCGCTGGACGTCACGACCACCGAGACCACCGGGAGCGCCAGGTGGGCCTCGAGCTCGATCCGCGGTCCCACGCGCAGGTCGCGCCAGACCTCCGGCTCCACGGGCACGGCCGACCACGCGAGATGCGCCGACCCCGTGAAGCCCAAGAGCGCGACCGCGAGCATCCCGCCCGTCACGCCGGCGATGCGGGCCCGTGGCGCGCGGGCGATCGCGCGCGGGCGCTCCCAGGTGACCGTCACGCGTGCCGCCCGCGCGCGCGAACGCAGGAAGGCGGGTACGACCCGCGTCGCCGCCGCCACGTAGGCCACGGCGTTGATCGGTCGCAGGAGCAGGAGCGGCAAGATGCCCACGAGCGTCCGTCGCGCCGCCAGCCCCAGCGCCGCGGTCGGCCGGCGCCCAGGGGCCCGGGCCTGGTACCAGGCCCCCGCGAACACCAGCGCACCCGTGACGGCGAGGTCGAACGCCAGCCACGCCGCCAGGCCTCGCCCGACGGCGGCCGCCCCGCCCCACGGCCAGGCCACGCCCAGGATCGCGGGCAGACCCACGAGGAGCAGGACGCCGAGCAGGTTCTCGAGCTGGGCGCCGAGCACCGCGAAGCGCACGTTGGGCGTCACCGTCCGGCGGCGTTCCGGGTCCAGGACGCGCTTGAGCAGGTTCTCGAGGCCGCCGCCGACCCACCGCTCGACCTGCCCCAGGTAGGCGGGGAGGCGCGGAGGATCCTCGGTGCCCATCGCAGCGCCGGCCTCGAAGCGCGCGTCGGCCGTCGTCCGCAGCTCCACCGGGACGTCGCCGACGACCTCGGCCAGCGGCCGCTCCTCGCCGTCGAGCACGACGCGGAAGCCGCGTTGGTGCAGCTCCGTCACGTCGGCCGCGCGGGCGGTCCGGGGCCCGGCCTGCACCGCGAGCGTGAGGTCGTGGTCCTCGGTCAGCGTGTCGGCCGGGATCGGGAACGCGTCGCGGCGCGCGACGAAGCCGCAGCCGATCACCGTGTAGAGCCGTGACGACCCGAAGGTGGGGCCGCGCCCCGGGCGCGCGACCTGACCGCGGCGCACGAGGGTCGCGAATGCGTACTCGGCCGAGCGGGCGGCCGACACCCAGTGGGCGGCAGCGCCCGGCGCCGTCGGGCGCAGAGAGGTCACGGCGCCCGACTGGATCGCGACGTCCTCGAGGACGTAGCCGCCGGCGTCGCCCCGGCCCACGCGCCGCAGGCGGTAGTGGCCGTCGCGCATCGCCGCCACGAAGCCCGGGTCGAGCACGGTGTCGCCGTCGAGGATGAGGACGCGCTAGCTGGTGACCAGCCCGCCCGCCACGACCTCGTTGATACTGTCCGCCTTCGACACGGGTCGGTCGTGCTCCATGACCGTGACGGCGGGGCCGCCCGTGAGCCGCCACCACCAGCGCACGCTGGCGGCCGCCACACCCCAGCGGCTGCGCGCCACCGGCGCGTAGCCGGCCTCCGCGAGCGTCGTGGCCACCACGCCCGGCGTGCGGTCGCTGCCGCCGTTGATGCTGACGACGATCTCGTACACCGGCACGTCCTGCGCGAGCAGCGACGCCAGCGCGCGTGCGGCGCCGGCCTCCTCGTCGAACATGGGCACGACCGCCGCGATCCGGTCGGGACCGCGCACCGGCAACGTGCGGTCCGGGAGCAAGCCGAGGGCCGCGTTCAGCAGCGTGATCGGCATCAGCGGGACGCCGGGCACCTGGGGCATGGCTAGAGCAGGCTCCTACGAGGCGTCACGGGTCGTCCCACGACACCGAAGGTACCCCGGCGGCGTCCCCGCCGTCAGCGGCCAGGTCACCCGGATCCGCGCGGCGCCGCGGCCCACCGGGTGGTGCGCCCTCCCGTCAATCGCCCACCGTGAACGCGCCGAGATCGACGGTCGGCTCGGGCCACCGCAGGTCGAGCGCCTCCATCGCCTCGACCATGGCGGTCGCCACCACCAGGTCGCGGTACCACTTGCGGTTGGCGGGGACGATGAGCCACGGCGCCGGCTCGTGGCCGGTGCGGGCGAACGCCTCGGCGAAGGCGGCGCGGTAGTCGTCCCACTGGGCGCGGACCCGCAGGTCGTTGGCGTCGAACTTCCAGTGGCGCGAGGGATCGTCGAGCCGCTTCTGCAACCGCTCCCTCTGCTCGTCCCGGTCGATGTGCAAGTAGACCTTGACGAAGCGGGTGCCGGCGTCGTGCAACAGCCGCTCGAAGGCGACGATGTGCTCGTAGCGCCGGCGCCACACGTCCTCGGGCACGAGCTCGTCGACGCGCACCACGAGCACGTCCTCGTAGTGCGAGCGGTTGAAGACGCCGATCTCGCCCCTGCGCGGCGCCGCCTGGTGGATGCGCCACAGGAAGTCGTGCGCCAGCTCGAGCTCCGTCGGCCGCTTGAAGCTGTGCACCCGAACGCCCTGCGGGTTGAGGCCCGAGAGCGTGCGCCGGATGGTGCCGTCCTTGCCGCCCGCGTCCAGCGCCTGCAGCACCAGCAGCAGCGCGTAGCGGCCGTCGGCGTAGAACTGGCGCTGCAGTTCGGCCATGCGCTCGATGAGCTCGGCCTGGTCCTCCGCGGCGGCCTCGCGGCCGTCGTCGTCGGTCCCGTACGGCCCGGCGTCGTTCGGGTCCACGGCGTCGAGGTTGGCGAGCGGCGTGCGGTAGGGCGTGAGGTCGATCGTGGCGTGCAAGGGTCACCTCCTGGGCCGGGTGTCGGGCCGCGGGGCGGGGCGCCCGCCGGCCGGCGTCGCGGGTACGATGCCCCATCGTGCCATCCCGCGGCCGCCCGAACCCGCCCTTCGACCCGTACCCGCCCGCGTTGGCGGGCTGCCGCGCCTGCCCCCGCCTGGTGGCGCACCGCGAGGCGGTCGGCCGCGCCAAGCGCCGCGCGTTCGCGAGCGAGGCCTACTGGGCCGCGCCCGTCCCCGGCTTCGGCGATCCCGCCGCGACGCTGCTGATCGTCGGGCTCGCCCCCGGCGCGCACGGCTCGAACCGCACCGGGCGCATGTTCACCGGCGACGCCTCGGGCGACTTCCTCTACCCGGCGCTGCACCGCGTCGGGCTGGCCGACCGGCCGGAGAGCCGCGCCCGCGACGACGGCCTGCGGTTGCGCGGCGCCTGGATCACCGCCGTGGCGCGCTGCGCGCCGCCGGGCAACAAGCCGACGCCTGCCGAACTGGACGCTTGCCGCCTCTGGTTCGCGCACGACGTCGACGGCCTCCCGCGCGTCCGCGCGATCCTGGCGCTCGGCCGCATCGCCCACGACGGCGTGCTCAAGCTGTGGCGCGAGCGTGGGCTGCGGACGACGCTGGCCGCACACCCCTTCGCCCACGGCGCGCTGCACCGGCTCGACGCGCTCCCGGGCGCGGCCGCGGCCGGCGTGGTACCGATCGTCGACAGCTTCCACGTCTCGCGCCAGAACACGAACACGGGTCGCCTGACGGCGGCGATGTTCGACCGGGTGCTGGCGCAGGCCGCCGCGTTGGCATCGGGGCATCAGGCGGC
>CAZJUA010000162.1:0-34672 GCA_964549045.1 uncultured bacterium
CGCCGACAACGCGCTCATCAGCGGCCTGAACATCACGGCCGGCTACGAGGCCAACTACCAGACGACCGGTTACAGCCTCACCGAGATCTACGCCGAGGCCGACTACACGCTCAACGTCGCCATCGTCACGCTGACCCCCTACGTCGGCTACACGATGGTCACGGACGGCGACACCCCGGCCAACGACTACAACGAGATCGTCGCCGGCACGGGCCTCATGACCTCTGCCCTCGACATCTTCCTGCAGCCCAGCCTGATGGGCGCCGTCAACTACCGCGCCACCACCTGGACGGGCTTCACGGCCTCCGAACTCCAGTGGAGCGTCGGCCTCCAGCTCGGCGAGTTCCTGCTGCCCAACAGCGCGCTGACCGCGAAGGTCGGCCAGTGGGTCGGCACGAACACGACGACCACCACCAACACGCTCGGTGCCGGCGACGGCGCGACCGACATCTCCGCCGGCCGCGATGGCGACTTCGACAACGGTGGCGCCACCGAGACCGTCTTCGGCTACGAGGTCGAGTGGAACTACTACGACCTGGTCTTCGCCTACGGTGTGTACGACTCCGACCGCGGTGGCAACGCCGCCTCGGCCCAGGCGTTCTCGATCGCCTACACCGTCACCTTCTGAGCTAGCTCAGAGACCCGCACGTCAGTCGCGCGCCCCGTCTACGGACGGGGCGCGCGCTTCCGTGGGGCCGGGGCTGGCGGCGGGCGTCGCCAGCCCGCGGCGCGCCGGTCCTCAGGCGAGCGGCGCCAACAGGCGCAGCGCCCGCGGCCGCAGCGCCACCTCGAAGCGGTCGCGCGGCGGCTGGATCTCGCCCTCCATCTGCACGGGCATCGGCCGCGACCACGTCAACGTCAGCGCACGCGCGGCGAAGCGGTGCACCTTGGGGCTCCCCAGGTGCGCCCCGCGCATGAGCTTCGGCAGGATGCCCAGCGTGCCGAGGCGCCCGAACGCGCCGGCGACCACGACGTCCAGGTCGCCGTCGTCCGGTGCCGCCCCGGGCGCGAGCAGGAAACTGCCCCCGGCGCGAGGTCCGTTCTGCACGCTGACCATGAGCGCGGGCCCCTCGAAGGCGACGCGCCGGCCGGCGGCATCCTCCAGCTCGACCCGCACCTCGGCCAGGGAGAAGTCGCGCATCGCGCTCAGGATGCCGTAGAGGTAGCGCCCGAGGCCGCGGACGTAGAGCGGCGCGGCGATCACCCGGCGGGCGACGTCCGCGTCGAAGCCCGAACCGAAGGTGTTGACGTACGGGTGGCCGTCCACCAGGCCGACGTCGACGCGCCGCTCGTGGCCCGCCAGGACCGTCGCGACCGCGGCGAGCGGGTCGTGGCGCGGAATGCCCACCGCGAAGGCGAAGTCGTCGCCTGAGCCGCAGGGCACCACGCCCAGCCGCAGGTCACGCGCCAGGCACGCGGGCAGCAGCTCGTGCACGGTGCCGTCACCGCCCATCGCGACGACCGTGCCGCCGGCCGGCACCTCGTCGATCAGCGTGCGCGCGTGGCCCACGGACTCGCTGCGCAGGACGGTCAGCTCGCGGCCGTCCGCACGCAGGGCCGCGATGACCGCGTCCAGGTGCGCGAGGCCGCGCCCGCGGCCCGCGGTGGGGTTGACGATGAGGTGCACCACGTGTCGCGGATGCTACCGCGAGCGCGGGTAGACTGGCCACCATGCCACCGCTTCCGGACCTGTTCGATCTCGCCCGCCTGCCGCCGGCGTGGGCCGATCTCCTCGACCCCGCGGCACCGTGGACCGCCCTGTCGCGGATGGACGCGCTGCTCGCCGGCGCGCCCGACCGGCTCGACGGCGAGGTCCATCCGACCGCGGTGATCGAGGGCCGCGTGTGGCTCGAGGCGGGCGCCAGCATCGGCCCCTGCGCCTACGTGCAGGGGCCCGCCTGGATCATGGCCGGCGCGCAGGTCGGCCACGCGGCGATGCTGCGCGGCGGCGTCCTCATGGGCCCACGGGCCAAGGTGGGGCACGCCAGCGAGGCCAAGCACGCCGTCGTGCTCGGCGGCGCGCAGGTGCCCCACTTCAACTACGTCGGCGACGCCGTCATCGGGCACGACGTCAACCTCGGCGCCGGCGTGAAGCTCGCCAACCTGCGGGTCATGCCGGGGGGCGTGGCCGTGGGCGGCGTCGCGACCGGACTGCGCAAGCTCGGGGCGATCCTCGGCGACGGCGTGTCGATCGGTTGCAACGCCGTGCTGGCCCCGGGGACCGTGATCGGCCGCGGCACCATCGTGTACGACGGCGCCAGCGTGCGTGGCGTGGTGCCGGCGCACAGCATCGTCAAGCTCCGACCGACGCTGGAGGTCGTGGAGCGGCGCGACCCCGAAGCCGCGGGCGGTGGCGGGCGGGGCGGTGGCGCCGGCGGATGATCCCGGTCCGCGACCACAACCCTCTCGCGGGCCCGGTCTGGGTCGTGTGGCTGCTGCTGCTCACGGCCGTGGCGGGCTTCGTGCTCCCCTGGTGGACGGCCCAGGACGAGGGCCTGTGGCGCGCCGCCGTCGCCTTCGGGCTGACGCCCGCGGCGCTCCTCGCGGAGCCGCTGCGGCAGGCGCCGACGCTGCTCACGCACGCCTTCCTCCACGGCAGCTGGGCGCACCTGCTCGGCAACCTCGTGTTCCTGTGGGTGTTCGGCGACAACGTCGAGGACCGCCTGGGGCACCTGCGCTTCCTGGCGTTCTACCTGCTCGGCGCCGCGGTCGGCGCCCTCGCCCACGCGCTCGTCACCCCCGACCCCCGCGTCCCGCTCATCGGCGCCTCGGGCGCCATCAGCGCCGTCCTGGGCGCCTACGTGCGCTTCTTCCCGACCCGGCGCGTGCAGGCCGTGGTGGTACCGCTGGTGCTGCCGTGGCTCGCCCTGCGTGTTCTCTTCGGCGTCGGCCCGTTCTTCCTGTGGACGCTCCCCGCCTGGTCGTACCTCGGCTACTGGGCCCTGGTGCAGGTGTGGGAGGGCGTCGCCGGGCTCCACGTCATCGGCGGCGGCGTCGCCTGGTGGGCCCACGTCGGCGGCTTCGCCTTCGGGTTGGCGTTGGCGCCGGCATTCGCGCGCCCGCGGGGCGCGGCGCGCCCGCCGGGCGCGACGTGGCGATGAGCGGTCCGCCCGGTTCAGCCGCGCCCGGAGGCTAACGGGCGGGCTCGATCAGGCCGTAGTCGCCGTCGTGGCGCAGGTAGATCACGCTGATGAGGTCGGTATCGACGTTGCGGAAGAGGTAGAAGTTGTGGCCGAGCGCGTCCATCTCGACGGCGGCGTCCTCGGCCGACATCGGCCGCAGCACGTGGCGCTTGGTCCGCACCAGGGTCGGCTCACGCTCGGCGGGCTCCTCCTCCTCGACCGGCGGCGGGGCCTCACCCCGCTTGTCGCGCAGCCGCTGCTTGAAGCGCTTGAGCTGGCGCTCGAGCTTGTCGGTCACGAGATCGACGGCGGCGTAGCTGTCGGCGCCGCGCTCCTCGGCGCGGACGATGCCGTTGGGGACGTTGATCTGCACCTCGACCTTGGCCGGCTCACCGCCGACCCGCTCGTCGTACGACATGACCACGCGGGCATCGACGATCTGGTCGAAGAAGCGGTCCAGCCGCTCCAGCTTGTCCTCCGCGTAGGACCGCATGGCGTCGCTGATCTCGATGTTGCGCCCGATGAGTTGGTAGATGTTCATCGAAGCCTCCTCCTGGCCGCCGAGGGCCACGAACGCGCCTGCTGGTGACCCCAGTCTACCAGTCGGGCGCCACCGCCCCGACCCACCCGGGCGGTCCGCGGCGCCACCACCGGCGGACCCGAACCGCACGTTGGGCACGCGTCCTGGACGGCGCGGGGGGCATGCTAGCGTGACGTCGATGGACGAACCAACGGCGCGTCAACGCTGCCCCGCGGTGCAAGGCATCGAGGTGCTGCAGGAGAAGTGGGTGTTGCACATCGTGCACGCGCTGCTCACCGGCCCGAAGGGCTTCAACGCCATCGGGCGCGAGGTCGGCGGCTGCAACCCGACGACGCTCACGCAGCGGCTCACGCGCCTCGAGACGCTCGGCCTGATCGTCAAGGCGGAGGGTGACGGCACCTGCCGCGCCTGCTACCGGCTCACCGAGGCCGGCGCGCAGCTCGAGGGCGTCATCGGCGCGATCCACCGGTGGGCCGACGCGCACCTCGTCGCCGATGGCATCGCGGCGGGCACGCCGGCCGCCGCCGGTCACGACGCCCGCGCCTAGCGCCCGTCAGGAGCGGCGGCCGAAGAGCCCCTTCGGTCGCTGGCGTTCCGTGTCGAGTTGAGCCTGCAAGCTCTTCGCGAGTTCCTTGGTCTTGGTCAGCCGCGCCTGGAGCGAGGCGTTCTCGCCGCGCAACTGGGCGACCTCCGCCCGCAGCCGGCCGAGCTCGCTCGCCGCCTGCGCGCCGAGCGCGGCCCCGACGTACCCGATGCCGTCGTCGTCCGCCGGGCCGGACGCGGGGGCGAGATCGATCGGGCCAGGTGCCGCCGCCCGCGATCCCGTCGGCTGGTGGATCAGCCGCAGCACCCGCTCGCGCAGGTTCTTGTCGCCCAGCGGGCGCGGCAGCAGCAGGTCGGCCCCCGCGGAGCGCGCGCGGGCGCGGGTGGATTCGTCCAGCCCGCCGGCCTCCGTCGGCTGGGCCAACAGCACCACGGGGACGGAGGAGAGGCGGCCGACGACCTTGAGCTTCTGGCACAGCGCGAAGCCGTCGATGTCGGGCAGCTCCACCGCCAGCAGCGCGGCCGCGGGCGTGTGCTCACGCAGGTAGGCGAGCGCAGCCTCGCTCGTCTCCACCAGCGCGACGTCGAAGTCGTCCGCCGCGAGCAGCAGGTCGATCATCTGCCGCTGCATGTGGTTCGGTTCGGCAACCAAGATGGCGGGTCGTTCCATCGCTGCAAACGCTAGCACGGCCGCCGGCCTCCGGGCGTACCGCACGCACGCGGCGATGGGCAGGTGCCGGGTGGCTCGCGGCGATGGCCGTCGAGCGGGCGCGTCGTCAGCGGGGGGAGGACGGCACGGCGCCGGCGCTCAGCGCTGCGAGGGTCGCGGCAGGTCGGCGATCAGCACCATGCGATCGCCGTGCTGCTCGAAGCGGACGTCGAGGTCGTCGCCGTCGGCGGGGAAGTACTTCTCGACCACCCCGAGCAGCTCGCGCTTGAGCTGCTCCATCTTGCCGGGGGAGAGCCGCGCGCGGTCGTACGACAGGACCAGCTTCAGGCGTTGCTTGAGGTCGTCCTTGCTCCTCCGGCGGCGGAAGAAGTTGAACACGTCAGCGGCCCCCGAAGAGTCGCCGCAGCCCCGAGAAGACGCCCTTGGAGCCGTCGAGATCGGGGTAGGCGACGTCCTCGCCGCCGATGCGGCGGGCGATGTC
This sequence comes from uncultured bacterium, assembly GCA_964549045.1. Taxonomy (GTDB): domain Bacteria; phylum Deinococcota; class Deinococci; order Deinococcales; family Trueperaceae; genus JAABTL01. Next base: position 5,358 of record CAZJUA010000162.1, read on the forward strand.
GCGGAAGGCGCTGCCGGCCGTCGTCTTCGCCCCGCCGTCTTCGAGCGCGGCCGGGCTGCCGACGTTGGTCGAGATCAGCACGCGTTCGTCCTCCGGGACGATGCCGATGAGCTTGACGCCGAGGATGTCGAGCACGTCGCTGACCTCGAGCATGTCGCCGCGCTTGACCATCTTGGGGCGCAGGCGGTTGATGATCAGGCGGACCTCGGTGATCTCCCGCGCCTCCAGCAGCCCGATGATGCGGTCGGCGTCGCGCACGCTCGACACCTCGGGGTTGACCACCACGAGGGCGCCCTGGGCGGCGGCGGCGGCCGTCTGGAAGCCGGTCTCGATGCCGGCGGGGCTGTCGATGAGCACGCGGTCGAAGCCCTCGTCCTCCAGGAGCGCGCGCACCGTCTCGTGCATGCGCGCCTCCGACAGCGAGCTCTTGTCCTTCGTCTGCGAGGCCGCGATCAGGTGCAGCGTCTCGACGCGCTTGTCGCGGATCAGGGCCTGCCGCAGCTTGCAGCGCCCCTCGAAGACGTCGATGAGATCGAACACGACCCGGCCCTCGAGGCCCATGACGACGTCGAGGTTGCGCAGGCCGACGTCGGTGTCGACGACGGCGACGCGCTCGCCGAGCTTGGCCAGCGCCGCCCCCACGTTCGCCGTGGTGGTCGTCTTGCCCACGCCGCCCTTGCCCGAGGTCACCACGATGGCTTTCGCGTTCACAAGCGTCCCTGCCTCCTCCGAGCCGGCCGCCTCCTCCGAGCCGGCCGCAGGCGCGATGGTACCACCCCCCGGCGGCCATGCCGGCCGGGCGTCAAGCCAGGCTGAGATTGGCGAAGCGCAGAAGCAGGCGCTTGGCGCCGGCCTTCTCGAAGACCACCGTCACCTCGGCCTTGGGGCCCTCGCCGCGGATGCCGACGACCGTGCCGCCGCCGAAGCTCGGGTGCTTGACGCGCTCCCCGCCGCGGAAGCTCACGGGCGCGCCGGTCCCCGCGGGGACGGTGGCGCCCGCGCCGGTGCCCGAACCCGCCGCCACCGGCGGCGTCCAGCCGCCGCGCGACGGACGCGCGCCGGCCTGCGGCTGGCCCAGCGCGTCGACCTCCTGCCACATGCCCCGTGGCACGTCCTCCAGGAAGCGGCTGGGCCGCGCGAACTCCGTGCGTCCGAAGGTCATGCGCGAGGCGCAGTGCACCAGCACCAGCCGCTCCTGCGCGCGCGTGATGCCCACGTACAGCAGCCGCCGCTCCTCCTCGAGCTCCGGCAGGCTGCCGCTCGCCGAGCGGTGGGGGATCAGGCCCTCCTCCAGGCCGACGAGCAGCACCAGCGGGAACTCGAGCCCCTTGGCGTTGTGCAGCGTCATCAGCGTCACCGACGACGCCGGGACGTCGTCGTTGGCGGCCGCGACCGCGCGGTCGTCGACGCTGGCGAGCAGGGCCGCCTCGTCGAGGAAGTCGCCGATGCCGCCGCCGGTCTCGTCCTCCCACTCGGCGACCGCGGAGACGAGCTCGTCGAGGTTCTCCATGCGCCCGCGGGCCTCGAAGCTGCCCTCGTCGCGCAGGGCCTGGAGGTAACCGCTCTGATCGAGCACGGCCTTGAGGAAGGCGGTGGCGGAGAGGGTGACGGCGGCCTCGGCCAGGTCGTCCATCAGCGCGGCGAAGTCGCTCAGCCGCGCCACCGCGCCGGTGCCGGGCACGACCTCCTCGGCGCGCAGGACCGCGTCCGAGAAGCGGACCCCCTGGCGCGCGGCCCACGCCACCAGCGCGTCCTCGGTGGTGCGGCCGATGCCGCGCTTGGGCCGCGCCAGGATGCGGCGCCAGCTGACGTCGTCGGCTGGGTTGAGGGCGGCCCGGGCGTACGACAGCACGTCCTTGACCTCCTTGCGCTCGTAGAACCCGACGCCGCCGACGATCTTCGCCGGGATCCCGGCCTTGCGCAGCGACTCCTCCAGCACCCGCGACTGCGCGTTGGTCCGGTAGAGCACGGCCACGTCGTCGTAGCTGCCGCCCTGGCCGAGCCACGCCTCGACCTCGCGGGCGACGAAGTCCGCCTCCGCGCGGTGGTCGTTGGCGCGGAAGAGCGCGACGGGCTCGCCGTCGCCCTTGGCGGGCCGCAGGACCTTCTCCAGCCGCCCCTGGTTCTGCTCGATGAGGGCGTTCGCCAGCTTGAGCACCGAGCCGACCGAGCGGTAGTTGGTCTCGAGCCGGTAGACCGCGGCGTCCTGGTAGTCGCGCTGGAAGTCGAGGATGTTGCGCAGGTCGGCGCCGCGGAAGGCGTAGATCGACTGGTCCGGGTCGCCGACGGCGACCAGGTTGCGGCGCTCGCCGGCGAGCTGCTGGGTGAGCCGGTACTGGGCGGCGTTGGTGTCCTGGTACTCGTCGACGTGGACGAAGACCGCGCGCTGCTGCACCCGCTCGAGCACCTCGGGCGCGGCGTCGAACAGTTCGACCGTGCGGCCGAGGATGTCGTTGAAGTCGACCGCGTTCGCTTGCCGCAGCCGCGCCTGGTAGCGGGCGAACACCTCCGCCACGAGCTCGATCGGCAGGCCGCTCACCTCGCGGCCCCAGGCCTTGCCGGCGGCCTCCTCGAACGCCTCCGGCGACCACAGGTTCGACTTGGCGCGGTCGATCACCGACCGCAGCGCCCGCGGGTTGCCGTCCTCCAGGCCGCGGACGCTCGCGAGCACGTCCTTGAGGACGTCGAGCTGGTCGCCGTCGTCGTAGATGCCGAAGCCGCGCTTCAGGCCGACGTGCTCGCCGTAGGTGCGCAGCACCCGCAGGCAGGCGGCGTGGAAGGTGGCGACCCACAAGTCGCGGGCGGGCGGCCCGATGAGCTCGGCCACGCGCTCGCGCAGCTCGCCCGCCGCCTTGTTGGTGAAGGTGACGGCCAGCACCTCGTGCGGCCGCACGGCGTGCTCCCGCATGAGGTAGGCGATGCGGTGCACGACGGTGCGCGTCTTGCCCGAGCCGGCGCCGGCGACCACCAGCGCGGGACCGGTCGCGTGCATGACGGCCCGGCGCTGGGCCTCGTTGAGGGGATCGAGGAGGGGGTCGTTCGCCACGGCCGCCCAGCATACCGCCGGTTCGTCGGCTGGCGGGCACGTAGCATGGCGGCATGCCCGCGCCCACGACCGGCGACCTGTTCCGCCCCACCGACCCGGACTTCCTGCAGGACCCGTACCCGACCTACGCGCGGCTGCGCGCCGAGGCGCCGATCGCCTGGTACGAGGGCTGGGGGAAGTGGATCGTCACCCGCCACCGCGACGTCGACGCCCTGCTCCGCGACCGCCGGCTCGGCCGCGTCATCCACCACCTGACGCCGGCCAGCGAGCGGCCGCCCGCGAACCCGGCGCACGCCCCCTTCGACGCGATCCAGGCCGGGTCGCTGCTGGAGATCGAGCCGCCGGACCACACCCGCGTCAAGCAGGTCGTCCACGACGTGTTCACGCCGCGCCACGTGCGGGCGCTGCGCGCGCGCATCGAGGCGCTGGTCGAGGGCCTGCTCGACGGCCTCGAGACGCGTGGTCGGGGCGGCTTCGACCTCATCAGGGACTTCGCCGAACCCATCCCCGTCACCGTCATCGCCGATCTGCTCGGGGTCGCCGAGGCGGACCGACATCGGCTGTTGCCGTGGTCGAAGGCGATCATCGGCATGTTCGAGCCGGAGCGCACGCCCGCCATGGAGGCCGCCGCCGTGGCCGCCGCCGACGAGTTCGCCGGCTTCGTGCGCGACCTCATGGTGGCCAAGCGTCGCGCGAGCGCCGACGACCTGATCTCGCGCATGGTCGCCGTCCACGACGCGGACCCGGCGCGGCTGACCGAGGGCGAGGTCGTCGCCAACGCCATCCTCTTCCTCAACGCCGGGCACGAGGCCGTCGTCAACGTCAGCGGCAACGGCATGCTGGCGCTCCTGCGGCACCCCGAGCAGGCGCGCGCCGTGCGCGACGAGCCGGCGCTGCTGCAGAGCGCGATCGAGGAGATGATGCGCTACGACACGCCGCTGCAGTTCTTCGAGCGGTACGTCCTGGAGGACATGACCTACGACGGTCACGCGTGGCCGAAGGGCACCCGGCTGTGCCTCTACTACGCCGCCGCCAACCGCGACCCCGAGGTCTTCGCCGATCCCGACCGCTTCGACGTGCGCCGGCACCCCAACCCCCACCTCGCCTTCGGGCTGGGCCTGCACTACTGCATCGGGGCCCCGCTGGCGCGGCTCGAGCTCGGGGTGGCCCTGGGGGCGCTGCTGCGGCGGTTCCCGCGGCTCGCGCTCGCCGGGGGCGAGCACCGCTTCCAGCCGAGAAACGTGTTCCGCTACCTCATGGAGTTGCGGGTGACGGTGTGACGGCGGCGGCGAGGCGGCGCCCCGCGCTACACTGGGCGGCATGAGCGACCGCGACAAGGCCTTCTACCGCGCGTGGGCCGCGCTGCTCGACGAGATGCGCGCCTACGCCAGCGAACGCGACGACGTGATCTTCCAGAAGGAGGCCGACTTCCCGGACTACATCTACCGGATGGAGCGGCCCTACGAGCTGCCGACGATCGTCATGAGCGCCAGCCTTTCGCGGCCCGACGGCCACCCCGTGCTCATGCTCAACGCCAGCCCGCGCCACGCCGTGTTCAAGGAGGTCGTGGTGCACCCGTACGAGTCACACGTCTACCGCAAGCTGACGCTCTCCGAGGGCGGGCACGGCCTCAGCGAGGGGCCGCGGCCCTTCGACGGCGCCCGCCTGCGCGCTTTGGCCGACCGACTGCTCGGGCCCGCCACGCCCGCGACCGCGGCCTGACCGACCCCGACCCCGCGACGCTCGCCCGGGCCGCGCGCGGTGGGCTGTGCGCCGCCTGCCGGCACGCCCGCGCCATCGGCAGCGCGCGCGGCTCGACGTTCCTGCGCTGCGACCACCCCGACCTGCCGCGCTACCCGCCCATGCCCGTCCTCCGCTGTGCGGGCTTCGTGGGACGCGCCGCCGCCGTGCCTAAGGTGCCGCGACGGCCCTGACGGCGGCCTCGGCCACCGCGGCGGCCACCACGAACCCGCGGCCCGCGAGCGCGCCGACCCACCACGCGCCCGGCGCGAGCTCGCGCAGCTGCGGCCGGTTGCCCTCGCCATGCGCCCGCACGCCCCACCAGGCCGCGTGGGGAAGCAGCTGCCCCTCCTCGAGCTCCGGCCACGCCCAGCCGAGGTTGCCGATCAGCCTGCGCGCGGCGTCGTCGGGGGCGGGGCCCGGGGCCCGGTGGTGCGCGCCGATGGCGGCCACCGCGGGGCCTTGCTCGTCGACGACCGGGCCGACGTAGCTCGCGCCCGCTAGCGGCACGGCAGGCGCCGGTAGCCGCGTCGGCACGACGTCACCCGCCAGGCGCTCGAAGGTGGGCGGCGCGGCGAGCGCCTGGGCCCAGGCCGTCGGCCAAGCGGTCGCGCCGGTCGCGAGCAGGACGCGGTCGTGGAGCGAGGCCTCGCCACCCTCGCCGGTCAGCCGCCAGCGACCCGCGCCCGCACGCTCGATGGCGGCGACCCGCTGGCGCCGGCGCACCGCGGTATGCGCCGCGGCGTCGGACGCGAGCGCGGACAGCCACGTGCGCGGGTCGAGCCAGCCGCCGTCGGCCGCCCACGCGCCGCCGTGCGCCGAGCGGAACGGCGGCGGCAGCGCATCGGCGGCGAGGGGCCGCAGGCCCGGCACCTGCGCGAAGGCGCGCGCCTGGCGCGCGCCATCGGCCAGCCGCAGCACGCCGCTGCGGTGGGCGCCGGGCCTGAGGCCGGCGGCGCGCAACTCCTCGTCCCAGCGCCAGGTGACGCGCAGCCCCGCGAGGTCGTCCGGCTGCGCGCGGCCGCTTCGGCCACGGTACGGGTTGAGGAGCGCGACGGGGACCCCGGAGGCGGCGTCGCCGAGCTCCGCTGCCCACCACGTCACCGTGTGCCCGGCGCGCGCGAAGGCGCGCGCGAGCGACGCCCCCATGACGCCGCCGCCCACGACGGCCACCCGGTGGCCGACCGCATCGGCGACGGGGACGTCGAGATGGTCGTTCACCCGGCCCCCCCGACCGGCGCGTCGCCCGGGCCCGCGGGCCGGCGGGCGCGCAGCACCTCGCGCTTTCCGCCCGCTGGGCCCGCGACCTTGGAGACGTCCAGGCCCGCCGCGGCAAGCGCGCGCCGGACGCTGCCGCGGACGCTGTAGCTCACCAACGCGCCGCCCGGCGCCAGCCGCGCGGCGAGCGCCGCCAGGACGGCGGGGCGCCACGGGTCGGGGTTGACCTCGGGCGAGAAGGGGTCGAGGTAGACGGCGTCGTAGGGCGCGTCGGCCGCGGTCACCGCCGCGGCGCCTTCCGCGCCGAGCGTGGCGTGCACGCGTCGCTCGACGTCTGCCGCGAAGGCCGCGTCGAGCAGCCGGTCGACCGGCGCCACCACCAGCACGAGCTCGACCGTCGCGAAGCCCCAGCGGCGCACGCCGCCGCGCTCGATGGCACCCCACGCGTCGCGGGCGGCGAGCAGGGCGGCGACGAAGGGCGCCGGAGCGAGCGCACCGAGGTCCGCCAGCCGCAGCGCGGCCGCGGGCAACGGCTCCGGCTCCCAGGCCCGGTAGTGGAGCGGTGTCCCCGCCACGAGCGCCGCAGCCGCCGTGCACGCCAGGTTGGTCGCCGCCCCGAGGCCGACCTCCAGGACGCGCGTGGACCGGCCGGCGGCGAGGCGCGCGGCCGCGCCCGAGCCCTCGACGAACACGTGGCGGGCCTCGGCGTGGGCCCCATGACGGGAGCGGAACGCCTGGCCGTAGCGCGGGCTCCACAGGGCCGGGCTGCCGTCGTCCGTCCGCAGGGGGGAGGGCGACCACAGCGCGGTCGCGTCGTCGGGCTCGCGTGGCGGTGTCTCGGGGTCGGGCAGTCCGCGGCTCACCCCCCGAGGCTAGCAGGCGTGCCGTGAACGGGCCATGCCGGCGCCGCCGCCACGTATCCTGGGGCCTGTCGGGTGTCGGCCCGACCCGGGAGGCGGTCCTTGGAGACCACCGTGCGTCGCATCCTCGAAACCGCCACGGCCTTCGGCGAGGCGGCCTGGGCCTGGTGGAGCGATCTCGCCGCCGAGGCCTCGTGGCCGCCCGCGCTGGGTCCGTGGCTGCTGGCGCTGGTCGCACTGCTGCTGCTGGCCGCCCTACGCCGGCGCCGCCCGCCGCCGCTCGAGGTGCGCCCGCCGCAGCTGCTGATCACGCAGGGCGAGGTCCAGCCCGAGGCGGGGCCGCCGCCCTCCCCGCACCGCCGCCGACGGCCGGGCGATCCAGGCGCGGCCGCCGCGGGCCGGCTGAAGATGACGCTGTCGAACCTCAGCCGCTACCCGGTGCAGGTGCTCGAGGTGGCGCTGCGGCAGGAGTCCCGTGGCGCGCCCCGGGTGGCGGAGCTGGAGGCGGTCGTGCCGCCGTTGGGCGCGCTGGAGCTCGAGGCACGGGTACCGCTCGGGCTCTCGGGTGACGGTTGGCTCGACGTCTACTGCTACGCCGCCGCGCCCCGGCAGAAGCTGCACCGGCACCGCGCCGAGTTGGTGTGGGAGCCTTGGGTGTCGCGCTTCAAAGTGGCGCCGATGGAGCAGGCGACGGCGGCGGCCAAGCGCCTGGCGAGCGACGAGCGGAACGCCGTGTTCGAGCTGCCCGAGCCACCCGCCGAGGCGGTGGTGGCCGCGCCGGCGCAGGTTGCCCACGTCGGTGGCGCTCAGGTCGCGCCGCCGCGGGCGTCGCGGGACGCGGCGCCAGGGCCGGCGCGGGGCGCGTCGCGGGACGAGCCGCCCACGTCGGACGCGGCGCCGCCCGCTACCGCGGAGGCGCCCGAGCCCACCCCGGAGCCGGCGAAGCCAGTCCCCGATGCGACCCCCCTCGGGGCCCTGTGGGCGCGGCTACCGAAGGGTGGCGCCGGCCGGGGGGCGGCGGACGCACGAGGGGGGGACGAGCGCGGCGAGGCGCCCGAGCGGCCCGCTGGCGCGGACGCCCCGAGGCGACCGAAGCTCGAGTTCCCCGAGGACTTCTAGCCCCGTGTCGGACCAGGGGCGCGGGCCGGAGACCGCGCCGCCGACCGTGGCCCCGCCGACCGAGTGCCCCGGACGACCGGCCGTACCATCGACGGCGTGACGAACCCCATGCAACCGCATCCGCCCGTGGCCCTCATCACCGGCGCCAGCTCCGGCATCGGCCGGATCACCGCGCGCGACCTCGCGGCGCGCGGCCACACCGTCGTGACGGTCTCGCGGGCGAGGGGTCGGGGCGCGCAGGTGGCCGACGAGATCCGCCGGGAGACGGGCGGCGACGTCCATCATCTCGGCTTCGACCTCAGCCTCGTGGCCGAGTCCCGGGCCATGGTCGCGGCCTTCCGCGAGCGCTGGTCGCGCCTCGACGCCCTGGTGCTGAACGCCGGCGTGTACGTCGGCCGGCGGCGCGAGACCGCCGAGGGCATCGAGCTCACCTGGGCGCTCAACCACCTGGGGGTCTTCGTGCCCGCCGTCCTGCTGGCCGACCTGCTCGTCGCGTCGGCGCCGGCGAGGGTGGTCGTGACCTCCTCGAACGCCGCGATGGCCGGCCGCATGCGCTGGGACGACCTGGGGAGGCGACGCTACGACGGGATGGGCGCCTACGCCCAGTCGAAGCTCGCCAACCAGCTGTTCACCGTCGCCTTCGCGCAGCGCCTGGCGGACACCGGCGTGAGCGTCCACGCGATGCACCCCGGCTTCGTCGCCACCGAGTTCGGCGGCGACGCGGGCTGGCTCACGCCGCTGGTGCGCCTCGCGCAGCGGGCCTTCGGCCGCACCCCCGAGCAGGGCGCCGACACGCTCACCTACCTCGCCACCGACCCGGCCGCGCTGGCATCGACCGGCGGGTACTGGATCGATCGCCAGCAGCGCCCGATGGCACCCACCGCCCGCGAGGGGGACGCCGCCGAGCGGCTGTGGGCCCTCTCCGAGGCGCAGGCGGGACTGAGCGACGCCGAGTTCGCGCCGCTCCGGGCGCCGACGGCACGCTGAGGCGGGTCCGCCGACGCGGGCTGCCGTGACGGTCCCCAACGGGCCGGCTCACGGACGCGGGCGGCCCGGCGGGCCACGCCGCTCGGCCGTGCCTCAGGCGAGCGCGACGCCCAGGTCGAGCAGTTGCGCCAGGCGCGCGTGCAGGTGGCCGTTGGTGGCGATCATCGCGGCGTCCTCCCAGCGGTAGGGCGCGCCGGCGGGTCCGGTGACGGTGCCGCCGGCCTCGCGCACGATGAGCATCCCCGCGGCGACGTCCCAGGCGTTGAGCTGCAGCTCCCAGAAGCCGTCGTAGCGCCCGCAGGCGACGTAGCAGAGGTCGAGCGCCGCGGCGCCGGGGCGGCGCACCGCCCGCGCCTTGGGGAGCACGCGGCCGAGGATCTCGAGGTTGCGGCCGACCGCGTCGCCGCCGTAGGCGAAGCCGGTGCCGAGCATGGCGCTGCCGATCTCGGTCGTGCGGCTGACCGCGATGGGGACGCCGTCGAGGGTGGCGCCACCGCCCAGGGTGGCCGCGAAGCGCTCGCCGCGGGCGGTGTCGAGCACGACGCCGACGACCACCTCGCCGTCGACCTCGAGCGCGATCGACACGCAGTAGACCGGGAAGCCGTGGGCGTAGTTGACGGTGCCGTCGAGCGGGTCGACGATCCAGCGGTGGCGAGCGTCACCGGCCGCCTGGCCGCCCTCCTCGCCCAGCACGACGTGGTCGGGGAAGGCGGCCGCCACCACGGCACGGATGGCGGTCTCGGAGAGGCGGTCGACCTCCGTGACCAGGTCGATCGACGAGGACTTGGTGGTGATGTCGAGGCGGCCGCCGGCGTGCCCGCGGTGGATGCGGGCGGCCGCGTCGGCGGCCCGGTGGGCGACGGTCAGGGCGTCCGCGAGGAAGGCGCGATCGTGGGCCATGCGGAGAGGGTACCGCTTCACCCCTGGGACGGCGCCTGCGACCGCGCGCGCAGGGTGCCCCGGGGCGGCGCGGGCGCGTCGGCGCGTCGCTCGCCGTCGACGGCCCGCGCCGGCGCCGGCGGAGCGCCCGCCCGGTCGAGCGCGCGCTCCCCCGGCTCGAGGATCAGGCGAGCGTGGCGGTCGTAGGTGAACCACTCGAAGGCCCAGCCGATCAGCGCGCGCAGCCGGTTCTGGTGGCCGGGGAGGTGGACCAGGTGGACGAACAGCCACGCCAACCAGCCCAGCAGCCCTCGCAGGCGCATCCCACCGAGGCCGGGCGAGAGTTCGGCGACGCCGGCCGAGCGCCCGATGATCGCCATCTGCCCGAGGTCGAGGTAGCGGAAGGGGCGCGTGGGACGACCGGCGAAGCGCGCCCGCAGGCTGCGCGCGACGTGGGCGCCCTGCTGCTTGGCCACCTGCGCCACCTGCGGCAGGGGCGGCGCCGTGCCGACGCTGCCGGCGACGTCCCCCGCCAGCCACACCCGGGGGTGCCCGGGGAGCGACAGGTCGTCGTCGACCGGCACGCGCCCGGCCCGATCGAGCGGAACGCCCAGGGCTTGCGCGAGGGGGTGGGCGCGCACGCCGGCCGCCCACACCAGCGTCCCGTAGCGCAACGCGCTGCCGTCGGCCAGGTGCACGTGGGTCGCGGTCGCCTCGCGCATCACCGCGCCGGTGCGCAGATCGACGCCGCGGCCCCGCAGGACGCGTGCCGCGTAGTCGCGGGTCGCCGGCTGGTAGGGCGCCAGCACGTGGGGCGCGGCCTCGAGCAGGACGATCCGCACCCGCCCGAGGTCGAGCTCCGGGTAGTCCGAGGGGAGCACGCGCTCGAACAGTTCGACCAGCGCGCCCGCCATCTCGACGCCCGTGGGTCCGGCGCCCACCACGACGACGTCGAGCGCGCCCTCGGTCACGACCGTGGGGTCGCGGGCCGCGTTTTCGAGGAGCCGCAGGAGGTGACCGCGCAGCGCCACGGCCTCGGCCGCGCTCTTCAGGACGTAGGCGTGCTCGCGTACCCCGGGGATGCCGAAGTCGTGGTAGACCGCGCCCGGTGCCAGGACGAGGTGGTCGAAGGCCAGCGTCTCGCGGTGGGGGAGCTCGCCGAGCCCGACGGGGTCCGCCGGCGAGCGGCCCGCTTCGAGGGTCAGCCGCTGGCCCGCGAGATCGATGCCCACGACCCGGCCCATGCGGAAGCGGGCGTGCGGCGCGTCGCGCAAGACGTCGCGGACCTGATGCGCGACGTCGCCCGCGTCGAGCGCGGCGGTGGCCACCTGGTACAGCAGCGGCTGGAAGGTGTGGTGGTTGCGCTGATCGACGAGCGTGACGTCGGCGCCGGCGCCGCGCAGGCCGCGAACGACGCTCAGGCCGGCGAAACCTGCGCCGACGACGACCACATGGGGTCGGCGGGGGGTGGTGGGCATGGCGCTCCTCTCGGGACGGCGGCCGGGCCCCGCGTCCTGCGGGACCGCGTCCTCAGGACGCGCGGCCACGGGACGAACGTCCCAGGAGGCCAGCATGCACCTGATTTCACGAGGCGTCGGTGGCCGGGGCCACGGTGCAGGCGCAGGCGTTGGCGCCCGCGGGCGCCAACGCACCGTCAGCGCGCCATCTCGAGCGCGATGCGGCGCCCGGTCGGGGTGTCGGCGATGCCGCCCTCGCCGGTCTCGCGCAGTTCGGGGGGCAGCAACCGCCCCACCGACGCCATCGCCAGCACCACCTCGTCGGGCGGGATCGGCGACGTGACGCCGGCCAGCGCCAACTGCGCCGAGGCCACCGCGTGGACCGAGTAGAAGGCGTTGCGCGAGACGCAGGGCACCTCGACGTAGCCGCCGACCGGGTCGCACACCAGGCCGATCGTGTTCATCAGCGCCATCGCCGCGGCGTGCACGGACGCCGCCGCGTCGCCGCCCATCGCCTCGGTGACGGCCGCCGCCGCCATCGCGGCCGACGAGCCGATCTCGGCCTGGCAGCCGCCGGTGGAACCGGCGATGAACATCGACTGCGAGATCACCTGCCCGATGCCGCCCGCGAGCGCCAGAGGCCCCAGCAGGCGGTCCTCGTCGAGGCCGAGGTGGTCGGCCACCCCGAGCAGCGCGCCCGGCAGCGTGCCCGCCGAGCCCGCCGTCGGCGCCGCCACGATCCGGCCCATGCGGGCGTTCTCCTCGTTCACCGCCATCGCGTAGGCCTGCACGCGCTGCAGCAGCGGGGCACGCAGCGCGTCGTCGGCGTTCCACAGCGTCTTGGCGTTCCAGCCGACCATGCCCGTGCGACTCTTGGCGTCGCTCGCGAGCCCGCGTTCGATCGATGCGCGCATCTCCCGCAGGCGGCCGCGCAGGCCCTCCAGGAGGCGGGCGCGCTCGACGGGGGTAGCGGCCTCCTCGGACAGGACCCGTTCGGACGCGGCACCGGGGGCGGCGGCGAGGTCGGCGAGGGTCACGACGCGGCCTCGTCGCCGTCGGGCCCCTGCATCACCTCGGGCAGCTCCCGCAGCCAGGTGACGTAGCGCAGGTGCCGCAGGTAGTCGCGGGCCGGCTGCGTCAACGGGCGGTCGATCTCGATCGACATCATCGCGTCGCCGCCGCGTCTGCGGCGGGCGCTGACCAGCGTGGCGATGTTGACGTCGTCGTCGGCGATCACGCGCGCGACGCGGGCGATGACGCCGGGCGTGTCGAGGTGGCGGAGCAGCAGCGCAGGGTGGCTGCCTTCGATCGCGATCCGGAAGCCGTCCACGTCGAAGACCCGGACCAGGCCGCCGCCGAGGCTGGAACCGGTGAGGGCGACGCGCTCGCCGTCGCCCTCGAGGACGATGCGCACCGAGTTCGGGTGCACGTCGCCCAGGTCGGCGGTGGTGAAGTCGACGTCGACACCGCGCGCGGCGGCCTCGTCGAGGGCCCGCGGGATCATCGGGTCGTCGGGGAAGGCGCCGAGCGTGCCGGCGACCAGCGCGAGGTCGGTGCCGTGGCCGCGCGCTGTCTTGGCGAAGGAGCCATGCAGGGTGTAGCGGGCGCGCCGAGGCTCGGCGCCCAGCGCGTGGCGGGCCAGCAGCGCCAGCCGGCAGGCGCCGGCGGTGTGGCTCGAGGAGGGACCGACCATGACGGGGCCGATGACGTCGAGGAGGCTCATCGAAGCGCAGTGTAGCGGAGGCGCACGGGTGTTTCGCCGCGCGCCGCGACGGTGCGTCGGCGGCCCGCGAGCCGGTGCGCCGACACCCCAGAAGGCGGGGTGTCGACGTCATGACGACGGCGGGCCCACGAGGACCCGCCGTCGATGTCGTGCGTCACACCAGGCTTACTTCTTGACCTGCTCCTTCAGCGACTTGCCGGGCTTGAAGGCCGGGTACTTGCTGGCAGGGATCTTGATCTTCTCGGTGGTGCCGGGCTTCACGCCGGTGCGCGCCTTGCGCCGGCGCACTTCGAACGTGCCGAAGCCGGTCAGCTGGACCTTGTTGCCGAGGTCGAGGTTCGCGCTGATCTTGTCGAGCATCGCATCCATCACCTCTTTGACGTCCTTCTTCTTCATGGACGTCGCATTGGCGACGGTATCGACCAGATCGGCCTTCGACACGGTCTTCGTTTTCGCCATCAGGAGTGCCTCCTCTACGGTTGTGCCGCTTGCGCGCACTCTAGCATGGGGTATGGCGTTAGGCAAGCGTAGGACGGCGTTCGTCGGATTCGTCACAAGCGAACGCCGACCAGGACGGCGTTCCCGGCATGCCGTTCGGCATGGTGCCAGAAATCACGTGCTGGACGGTAGCAATGCCTTCACGGCGAGCTCGAGTTCGGCCGTCAACGCGGCCACGTCCGCGCGTGTTCGGTCCGCCGTCCGGATCGGCGGCCCGAACGCGACCCTGAACGCGCGGCCCTCGCGCCAGATGGCGCCCGGCACCAGCGGGGCCCCGGTGCGTTGCGCCAGGAACGCCGCGCCCTGCCGGGCGGCGGCGTCGCCGCGCACGTTGCGGGTGCCCTCGAAGAAGACGCCGACCGCGTGGCCGTTCTGCAGCCGGCGCAGCGCCTCCTTGACCGCGCCGACGTCGTTGCTGCAGCGGTCGACGGGGAAGGCGCGCACGGCGCGGAAGAGACGCCGCGGCAGCCAGCTCTCGAACAGTTCCTTCTTGGCCATGAAGTGGATCTCGCGCGGGACGGACAGGCCCACGACGGGCGGGTCCCAGGCCGACACGTGGTTGGCCCCGACGACGCAGGCGCCCGTGCGCGGCACGTGCTCGGTGCCGGTGATCCGCAGGCCGTACACCAGGCTGACGTAGACGCGCACGAGGAAGGCGGCCAGCCGGTAGAACGGCGGGGGTCTGTGCCCCGGGGGCGGCGGCGATCCGGCCATGGGTCCTCAGTCTACGTCGCCGGACGCGGCGACCTGCGGCGCCTCGACGCGACGAGCACGCCGTCGGACGCGCGCCACCTCGGCCGCCAGCACCGCGCCCATGAGGAACAGCCAGAGGGCCGCGTAGAGCCACAGGAGCCACACCACCACGCCCGTGACGACCCCGTAGACGAGGTTGACGCGCTCGACGGAGAAGCCGGCGACCAGCACGGCCTGCATCGCCGTCAGGCTGACCGTGCAGGCGACCGCGCCGATCAGGGCGCCCACCAGGTCGCTGCCGCGCCCCGGGAGGTAACGGAACGCGAGGGCGAAGACCGCGGTCGACGAGAGCGCGCGCAGCAGGTCGAAGGCGGCCGGAACGCGCGCCGCCGGTAGGGCGACGTCGAAGCCCGCGGCGAACGCCCGCAGGCGCGTCCAGGCCTCCGCGGCGCCGGCGAGCAAGGCGCCGCCCAGCAGTTCGAAGCCGACGAAGGCGGCGACGGCCACCACGAGCAGGAGGCCCACCGCCCGCTTGCGGAAGAAGCCGCGCGGGCTGGGCACCTCGAAGATCATCTCCAGCGCGATCTGCAGCGAGGCGAAGAAGTTCGACGACGCCCACAGCAGCACCAGGACCGAGAGCGCCGAGCGAACGAAGGCGCCCTCGCCCAGCTGGCTGACGATGAGCGTGAAGCTCGTCTCGACGAGCGCCTCGGGATCGACCTGGAGGGGCAGCAGCTGGGCGGTGAGGTCGGTCAACGCCGCGCGGTAGGGCTCGGCGAGCTCGGGCCGGTTGCGCAGCGCCAGCGCCAGCCAGCCGCCGAGGAGCAGCAGCAGGGGCCCCAGGGCGAAGGCGGCGTAGTAGGCGAGCGAGGCGGCCAGCAGTGGCACCCGGACGCGGCCGTAGCGGGAGGCCAGGCCGAGGACGAAGCGTCCGGCGGGGTGGTGGCTCCAGGCGTCGAGCCGGGCGCGCATGGGGCTCAGCGTGCGCGCGCGCGGCCGCTGGCCGCCGGGTCGGTGGGTGATCGTCCGCCAGCGCCCGCCTCGGCGCGCGTGCGCTGGCGGTCGACCAGCAGGGCGATCAGGACGCCGAAGGCGGCGACGAGCAGGTGCAGCCCCACCCAGGCGCCGCGGCCGTCGTCCCATGGCAGCTCGACCCGGAAGAGCTCGCGCTGCGCCATCGTCTGCACGAAGACGGCCGGGACCACCAGCAGGACGGGGGACACGACGAGCGCCGCCCAACGCCAGGCGTACTCGAGGCCGAGCATCGCCAGCAGGTTCCCCGACAGCACGACC
The DNA here is from genome assembly GCA_964549045.1 of uncultured bacterium. Classification (GTDB taxonomy): domain Bacteria; phylum Deinococcota; class Deinococci; order Deinococcales; family Trueperaceae; genus JAABTL01. Next base: position 20,871 of record CAZJUA010000162.1, read on the forward strand.
GGCAGCATGATCAACCAGGCGACGTCGCCCGCGAGCAGGCCGAGGGCCGGCGCGGCGAGCGCGGCGAGGTAGGCGAACGGCATACCACCGACGGCGAACGCGAGGTAGGAGAAGAGGACGACCGCCGCCGAGCGCAGAGCGACCGACATCGGCGCCACGGCCGCCACGACCGCGGCCAGCACCAGGAAGGTGCCGATGATCGTGCGCTGCGGTTCCGATGCGGTGCGGATCACGTCGCCATGCTACCCGGCGCTGGGCGTCAGACGGCCGCGGCCGACCCGATGCCGCGCGCCGCCACCCTGCTGGCCACGGCGTCGATCCGCCGCAGGTAGGCGCCGGTGGAGCTGCTCGCGTGCTCGGCGAGGTCCTCCGGCGTGCCGCTGGCCACCAGCGTGCCGCCGCGCGCGCCCCCGTCCGGCCCCAGGTCGATGATCCAGTCCGCCGTCTTGATGACGTCGAGGTTGTGCTCGATCACCAGCAGCGTGTTGCCCGCGTCGACCAGGCGGTGGAGGACATCGAGCAGCTTGCGGGTGTCCTCGAAGTGGAGGCCCGTGGTCGGCTCGTCGAGGATGTACAGCGTCTTGCCGGTGGAGCGCTTGCCCAGCTCGGAGGCGAGCTTGACGCGCTGCGCCTCGCCGCCCGACAGCGTGGGCGAGGGCTGGCCGATCCGCAGGTACCCGAGGCCGACGTCCTGCATCAGCTTGAGCTTGCGGGCGACCGTGGGGATGTTCTCGAAGTACGCCAGGCCCTCGTCGACGGTCATGTCCAGCACGTCGGCGATCGACTTGCCGCGGATCTTCACCTCGAGCGTCTCGCGGTTGTAGCGCGCGCCCTTGCACACCTCGCACGGGACGTAGATGTCGGGGAGGAAGTACATCTCGACCTTGACGGTGCCGTCGCCCTTGCACGCCTCGCAGCGCCCACCCTTGACGTTGAACGAGAACCGCCCGGGTCGGTAGCCGCGCTTGCGCGACTCCGGCGCGCGGGTGAACAAGTCGCGGATGTCGGTGAAGATGCCGGTGTAGGTGGCCGGGTTCGAGCGCGGCGTGCGCCCGATGGGGCTCTGGTCGATCTCGATGACCTTGTCGACGTGCTCGGTGCCCAGCAGCCGCGCGTGGGCGCCCGGGGTCGCCTTGGCGCGGTAGAGCTGCTTGGCGAGCGCCGCGTGGATGATGCGGTGCACCAGCGTCGACTTGCCCGAGCCGGAGGCCCCGGTGACGCAGGTGAGCGTGCCGAGCGGGATCTCGACGGTGAGGTCGCGCAGGTTGTGCTCGCGGGCGCCCACGACCTTCAGCGCCTTGCCGTTGCCGGCGCGTCGCTGCTCGGGCACCTCGATGCGCAGCTCACCCCGCAGGTAGCGGGCGGTGAGCGAGTCCGGGTGCTGGAGCAGCTCCGCCGGCGGTGCCGCGGCGACCACCTCGCCGCCGTGCACCCCCGCGCCGGGGCCGAGGTCCACGATGTAGTCCGCGGCCCGCATCGTCTCCTCGTCGTGCTCGACGACGATGAGCGTGTTGCCCAGGTCGCGCAGGTGGAGCAGGGTCCGCAACAAGCGGGCGTTGTCGCGCGGGTGCAGGCCGATCGAGGGCTCGTCGAGGACGTAGAGCACGCCCGTCAGGCCGGAGCCGACCTGGGTGGCGAGCCTGATGCGCTGCGCCTCGCCGCCGGAGAGCGTGTTGGCGCTGCGGTCGAGCGAGAGGTAGTCGAGGCCGACGTCCTCGAGGAAGCCGAGGCGGGCGTTCACCTCGCGCAGGATGGGGCGCGCGACGTCGCCGGCGGCGCCGGGCAGCGTCAGGTCGCGGAAGAAGGCGCGCGCGTCGACCACCGTGAGGTTGGAGACGGCGGCGATGTTGCGGCCGGCCACGCGCACGGCCAGCACCTCGGGCTTGTAGCGGCTGCCGTGGCACTGGGGGCAGGGGACGAGCGACATGTAGCTCTCGAGCTTCTCGCGGGCGTACTCCGTCTGCGCCTCGCGCAGCCGCCGGTCGAGGTTGGGGATCACGCCCTCGAAGTCGGCACGGAAGCGCATCGTCTCCCGCCCCGCGCGCGAGTAGACGACCTCGATGGCGTCCTTCGTGCCGTGCAGCACCGTGTCGCGGAAGGCGAGCGGCAGGTCGCGCCAGGGGGTGGCGAGGTCGACCCCGTGGTGCTCGGCGATGGCGCGCAGGCGGTCCCAGTAGAAGACCTTGCCGCCGTCGGAGCGGGCGCCCGTCCAGGGCGCGATGGCCCCCCGGGCGATGGAGAGGCTCTCGTCCGGGACGACCAGGTCCGGGTCGAACTGCTGCAGGTGCCCCAGGCCCGAGCAGTGCCCGCAGGCGCCGTAGGGGGTGTTGAACGAGAACACCCGCGGCTCGAGCTCCTCGAGGAAGGTGCCGTGCTCGGGGCAGGCGAAGCGCTCTGAGTACAGCTCGTCGATGCCGTCGTCGGGGAGGAAGGCGCGCATGAGGCCCTCGCCGGTGGCGAGCGCGAGCTCGGCGGACTCGGCGAGCCGAGAGCGGTCGGCCTCGTCGATCTTCACGCGGTCGACGACCACCTCGATGTCGTGCTTCTCGTGGCGCTCGAGGTTGGTGCTCGCCGCCTCGTCGATCGACTGCACGACCCCGTCGAGGCGCACGCGGGCGAAGCCCTGCTTCTTGAGGTCGGCGAACAGCTTGCGGTACTCGCCCTTGCGGCCGCGCACCACCGGCGCGAGGACCAGCGCCCGGGCGCCCGGGTAACGCTCGATGAGGCGGTCGACGATCTCGGAGGCGGACTGGCGCTCGATCTTGCGGTCGCAGATGGGGCAGTGGGGCGTGCCCGCACGGGCGAACAGCAGGCGCAGGTAGTCGTGGATCTCGGTGACGGTGCCGACGGTCGAACGCGGGTTGTGGCTGGTGGTCTTCTGGTCGATCGAGATGGCCGGCGACAGCCCCTCGATCGCATCGACGTCGGGCTTGTCCATGACGCCCAGGAACTGGCGCGCGTAGGCGGAGAGGCTCTCGACGTAGCGCCGCTGGCCCTCCGCGTAGATCGTGTCGAACGCCAGCGTCGACTTGCCCGATCCCGACACCCCGGTGAACACGACGAAGGCGTTCCGGGGGATGGTGAGGTCGATCCCCTTGAGGTTGTGCTCGCGCGCTCCGCGGATGACCAGGTCCTGCACCGGCGCCTCCAGGCCACCGCCGATGGCCGGTGGCTTCGTGCGCGCCCGGCGATCGCCGGGCCCGCTCTTGTACGCCCGGCAGGTGCCGGGCGTAGAAGCTCACCACTTTACCAGGGGCGGGCGCGAGCGGACCGTTCTGCTACACTCACTTCACGTCGGAAGCGGGCGCGGCGGGTCGCCGTGCGCGCGCGGTACCCACCGCCTCCGGCCGCCGTTCGTGAGAGGTGACGCCTGCGATGACCGTCTCGACCGCCCCGAACTCGACCGCTGCCGCCGATCCGTACGCCGGCGACCGTACCGGCACCATCCTCGGCGCCCTCGCCGGGGTCCTCGGAGGCGGCGGGGTGCTGTACTTCTGGATCATCGGCGCCATCGGACTGCTCGGCCGCAATGGCGGCTTCATCCAGGACCTGCAGCTCGAGGGCGCCTGGCGAACGCTCTTCCTCGCCTACCCCTTCGTGTTCCTTGCCGCCCTGGTCGCCGGCGCGGCGTTGGCGTCGCTGAAGCGCGACCTCGAGGCCGTCGGCGTCCTCGGCCTGCCGGTCGTGGCCGCGGTGGTGTACTACCTCGCGCTGATCCACGTGCGCCCCGTCTGACGACGAGCGCCGCCGTTCGACGGCGGGCCCGTGCAGGCGGATCGGCGTCCACCCAGAACCCGCGCGCGCAGGCCCGTGCGGGGCGAACCCGCCCCTGGAGGTCCCCGTGAAGCTGACGTTCCTCGGTCACGCAGCGACCGCGCTGCAGTTCGGCGCGCACGAGGTGCTCGTCGACCCCTTCCTCACCGGCAACCCGAAGGCGGCCGTGTCGGCGGACGCGCTGTCGCCACAGACGATCGTGCTCACCCACGCCCACGCGGACCACGTCGGCGACGCCCTGCCGATCGCCGAGCGCTGTGGCGCCACGATCGTGTCCTCGGTCGAGATCGTCGCCAAGCTGCAGCGGGACCGCGCTTCGCAGGCTCGAAGCGGCGCCGACGACGGCCGCAGTTCCCGCGGCGACGCCGCGGGAACTGCCAACCCCCAGGAACCTGGCGGAGCCAGGTTCCTGGGGGCGAACTCGGGCGGCCGCGTCGCAATGCCCTTCGGCGCGTTGCGCTTCACCCCCGCCTGGCACTCGTCGGGCTTCGCCGACGGCACCTACGGCGGCATGCCGATGGGCGTGGTCTTCGAGTTCGACGATCTGCGGATCTACCACGCCGGCGACACCGCGCTCTTCGGCGACATGGCGCTCATCGGTCGTCACGGGCTCGACCTCGCCCTGCTGCCCATCGGCGGCCACTTCACCATGGACCCCGACGAGGCCCTGGAGGCCGTCCGCTTGCTGCGGCCGCGGCACGTCGTGCCCATCCATTACGGCACCTTCGACCTGATCGCGCAGGACGCCCTCGCGTTCCGCGACGCGGTCGCGGCGCTGCCCGAGGCCGACGTCGGCGGGGCGGTCGTTCACCCGCTGGCGCCCGGGGAGGCGTTGGAACTCTGAGCCGCCGCGCGCCGCGAGGGCGCCGATGACCGGCCGGGTGCCGCCCGGCTACAACGTGATCCAGCGCCTCGGCGCGGGGCGCACGGCGTTGGTCTGGCTGGCGCACGAGGAGTCGACGGGCCGGCAGGTCGCGCTGAAGATCCCGCGGCCGGAACTCGCCACCGACCCGGTGCTGCGGCGCATGTTCGAGAACGAGGTGCAGATCACCCTCAAGCTCGACCACCCGAACGTCGTGCGCGCGTACTCCGGGCGCACGACGGGCGACGAATCCTTCCTGGCCCTCGAGTACTGCCCCGGCGGCACGCTCGACCAACTGCTGCTCGAGCGCGGCCGCCTACCCCTGGAGAAGGCCATCGGTCTCGTGCTCGACGTGGCCCGCGGGTTGGCGCACACGCACGACGCCAAGGTGCTGCACCGCGACGTCAAGCCCGCCAACGTCTTCGTCGACGGTGAGGGTCGCGCCAAGCTCGGTGACTTCGGTACCGGCACCTTCAAGGGCGACGACGCCGAGGAGCGCGTCGGCACGGCCTTCTACATGGCCCCAGAGGTGTTCGAGGGGCGCCCGACCAGCCTGCGCAGCGACGTCTATTCGCTGGGCGTGCTCGCCTACGAGGTGCTGACCGGGGAGCGGCCGTTCGTGGGCGCCAGCTACGAGGCGCTGATGGTGGCGCACCTCCACTCCCTCCCGCGCGAACTGCGGCAGGTCCGCAGCGAGGTGCCGGTCAAGGTGGCGCAGGTGGTCGCCCGCGCGCTGGCCCGGGATCCCGCCCGACGCTACGCGGACGCCGCGGCGTTCGTGGCGGCGTACCGCGAGGCGATCGGCCTCGTGTCGGTCGAGTCGTCCGTGGGGCCCGCGGCGACGCCGACCCTGGGGCGCGGCGGCGTGCGGCGCCCGACGCCGGTCGAGTCGCCGGCGGCCCGTGGCGAGTCCCGGGGTGCGGGACGGCCGGAGGGTCACGCGGACCGAGCGGAGGACGAGGCCGGCGGGACGAAGGGCGAGCGGGCGGGGGCGAAGCGCAACTGGTCGCCCTTCGGTCGGCGGCGCTGAGGCGCGCGGGGGCCTCGCTCCAGCGTCGCGCGCGGCCCGCGACGGCGCCCATCCTGAATCGCGCGCGGCCCGCGACGGCGCCCATCCTGAGTCGCGCGCGGCCCGCGACGGCTCCAATCCTGAGTCGCGCGCTATACGTTCCGGCGTCCAAGGTGTGTAGAATCGGAATCGGAACGAGTCCGACTTAGGGCGCCGGGCAACCGCGCCACGGGCTCCGCCCGCGACCCCACCGCAGTCGGCCGCAGCGAGCGGCCCGAGAGGACCCGCGATGAGCGAACACAGCCTGGAGATCCGTGACCTGCACGCCCGCGTCGTCGATGGCGAGGTAATCCTGAACGGCGTGAACCTCGTGGTGCCCCGCGGCGAGGTCCACGCGCTCATGGGTCCCAACGGCTCGGGCAAGTCGACCCTGGCGAAGATCATGGCCGGCGACCCGCAGTACGAGATCACGAGCGGCGACATCCTCATCGACGGCGAATCGATCCTCGAGATGGAGCCCGACGAGCGCGCTCGCGCGGGCCTCTACCTGGCGTTTCAGTACCCGGTCGAGGTCCCCGGCGTCTCCATCGCCAACTTCCTGCGCCTGGCGATCAACGCCCGCCGCGAGGAGGGCGACGAGATCGGCGTCATGGAGTTCTACACGAAGCTTCAGCGCGCCGTTGGCGCGCTCGACTGGGACGAGTCGATCATCGAGCGCAACCTGCACGAAGGCTTCTCGGGCGGCGAGAAGAAGCGCTCCGAGATCCTGCAGCTGCTGGTCCTCGAGCCGCGCTACGCGATCCTCGACGAGACCGACTCCGGCCTCGACGTCGATGCCCTGAAGGTCGTCGCCAAGGGCGTCAACGCCGCCCGCGGGCCCGAGTTCGGCGCGCTGGTCATCACCCACTACCAGCGACTGCTCAACTACATCGTGCCCGACAAGGTGCACGTGATGTCCGCTGGCCGCATCGTCAAGGAAGGCCCGAAAGAGTTGGCGATGGAGCTCGACAGCCGCGGCTACGACTGGGTCCGCGTCGAGGCGGGGCTCAACCCCATCGGCGACGACGAGCACGCGCCCCGCGTGGGCGCCTGAGACGAGGAGGCAACGACCATGGCCGACCTTCTGCCGCAGGATGCCCACCCCGACGCCGCCAAGCTCGAGGGCCTGGCGCACACCGAGCAGTACTCGTACTACATGCCCGAGAGCTACGCCTTCCGGTCCGAGAAGGGCCTGACGAAGCGCGTGGTCGAGCAGATCAGCTACCAGAAGAACGAGCCCGAGTGGATGCTCAAGTTCCGTCTGCGGGCGCTGGAGATCGCCGAGAAGAAGGGCCGGCCGAAGTGGGGTCCCGACCTCAGCCACCTGAACTTCGACGAGATCTACTTCTACATCCGCCCGCAGGACAAGAAGGGCACGAACTCGTGGGACGACGTGCCCGAGGAGGTCCGCGAGACCTACCGCAAGCTCGGCATCCCCGAGGCGGAGCAGAAGATGCTCGCGGGCGTCGGCGCCCAGTACGAGAGCGAGATGGTCTACCACAACCTCAAGGAGGAGTGGGAGAAGCAGGGCGTCATCTTCCTCGACTCCGACACCGGGCTGCAGGAGCATCCCGAGCTGTTCAAGGAGCACTTCGCCACCGTCGTGCCGCCGGAGGACAACTACTTCGCGGCCGTGAACTCGGCCGTGTGGTCGGGTGGCTCGTTCGTCTACGTGCCCGCCGGCGTGGAGATCGACGTGCCGCTGCAGGCCTACTTCCTCATCAACGCCCAGTCGATGGGGCAGTTCGAGCGCACCCTGATCATCGGAGAGCCCGGCAGCCGCTTCCACTACATCGAGGGCTGCACGGCGCCCACCTACAACAGCGATTCGTTCCACTCCGGCGTCATCGAGATCATCGTCAAGGACAACGCCAACGTCCGCTACTCGACGATCCAGAACTGGTCGCACAACGTCTACAACCTCGTCACGCAGCGCGCGATCGTCGGGCGCCGCGGCTCGATGGGGTGGCTCGACGGCAACCTCGGGTCCAAGGTGACGATGAAGTACCCCAGCACCTACCTGATGGGCGAGGGCGCCCACGGCGAGGTGCTCTCCATCGCGTTCGCCACCGACGGTCAGCACCAGGACGCGGGCGCCAAGGTGATCCACGCGGCGCCCAACACCACCAGCAGCGTGGTCAGCAAGTCGATCTCCAAGGGCACCGGCCGCAGCAGCTACCGCGGCCTGGTGCAGATCCACGAGGGCGCCACGAACGCCCGCAGCAACGTCGAGTGCGACGCGCTGCTGCTCGACGAGCAGGCCAGCACCGATACCTACCCCTACATCGAGATCAACGAGAAGACCGCCCACGTCGGCCACGAGGCGACCGTCTCGAAGCTCAACGACGAGCAGGTCTTCTACCTGCAGTCGCGCGGCCTGCCCGAGGACGCGGCCATGGCGCTCATCGTGCGCGGCTTCCTCGACCCGGTGGCCAAGGAGCTGCCGCTCGAGTACGCCGTCGAGCTCAACCGCCTGATCGAGCTCGAGATGGAAGGGAGCGTCGGCTGACGTGGCCCTGCTGAAGGACAACGCGGCCGTCACGGAGGCCGCGGTCGACGCGCTGATCGCCCGCTTCGACGAGCCCGCTTGGCTGGCCGAGGAGCGGCGCGCGGCGCTGCGCACCTACGCCGCCACGCCGCACCCCACCCCGCGTGACGAGGTGTGGCGCTACACCCAGCTCGAGCGCTTCGCCATCGACGGGCTCGAGCTCGTCGACGGTCCGCGCGACGCGAGCGTCGTCGACCGCGTCTCGATGCGCATCGTCGACTCGGACGCCGAAGCCTCGCTGGTCATCAAGAACGGCGAGGTCGTGCAGCGGGCCGGCGGCGTCGGCGAACGGGGGGTCGTGTTCACCGACCTGCGGACCGCCGTGCGCGAGCACGAGGCCCTGGTGCGCGAGCACCTGTACTCCGTCGTCAACGCCACCATGAGCAAGGCGGCCGCGCTCGACGCCGCCCTGTGGACCAACGGTACCTTCCTCTACGTGCCGCGCGACGTCGAGGTGGCGCTGCCGCTCGGGACCTTCACGACCGCCGACCGCGGCGGGCTCTCCGCCGGCCGGACGCTGATCGTCGTCGACGTCAACGCCAAGGTCACCTTCGTGGACGAGTACACCAGCGAGCCGATCGGCGAGCGCCTGGCGCACCACGCGGCCACCGAGGTCGTCCTCAAGGACGGCGCCAAGCTGCGCTACGTCTCGCTGCAGAACTGGAGCCGCGAGGTGGTGCAGCAGAACAAGATCCGCGCCCGCCTGGCCCGCGACGCGCGCCTCGAGTCGCTCACCGTGTCGCTGGGCGGCGACGCCGCCCGCGCCGAGGTCGAGGTCGACCTGGAGGGCCCCGGTTCCGAGAGCGAGATGCTCGGCCTCTACTTCGCCGACGAGGGCCAGCACTACAACCAGTACACGCTGCAGCACCACGCCACCGACCACGCGCTCTCCGACCTGCTGTTCAAGGGCGCGCTGCGCGATGCCAGCACGGCGGTCTACTCCGGCGTCATCGTCGTCGACCCGGGCGCGCAGAAGACGGACGCTTACCAGACGAACCGGAACTTGCTGCTGGACGAGGAGTCCGAGGCGGTGTCGATCCCGCAGCTCGAGATCAAGGCGAACGACGTCAGGTGCTCGCACGGCTCCACCACCGGCCCGGTCCCCGAGGACCAGCGCTTCTACCTCATGTCGCGCGGCCTGCGCCCCGAGGTCGCGGAGCACGTGCTGGTCACCGGCTTCCTCTACGAGGTGATGAGCCGCGTCACGCTCCCCAAGGTGGCGGAGTACGTCGAGCGCGTCGTACAGGCGAAGCTCGGCGTGCCGGGCGTGAAGGAGAAGCTGTGAGGGGAAGCGACGCGCTCGCGCGCGTCGTGCAGGCGAAGCTCGGCGTGCCGGGCGTGAAGGAGAAGCTCTGATGGAGCGAGCGCGGGTCGGTGCCGTCGGCGATTTCGCGGACGGCACCATGGTGCGGGTCGAGGCCGGCGGCAAGGAGTGGGTCGTCGTGCGCGACGGCGACGACTGGTTCGCCTTCCCCGACCGCTGCACCCACGCCAAGCGGCCGCTCTCCGATGGCGACTTCGAGGCAGGCGTCGTCACCTGCGTCTACCACGGCGCCACCTTCGACCTGCGCCGTGACGGCAAGCCGACGATGCCGGCGATCCGCCCGCTCGCCTGCCACGCGGTGGCGGTCGAGGACGACGACGTCTGGTTGACGCTGGGCTGAGCCGACCTCGGGCTCGAGCCGCGGGCGCGCCGTCATGGTGCGCCCGCCGTCGTATCGGGCGGCGCCGGCGCCGCACCCGAGCGCGCCGCGCGGTCAGCCCCAGAGGACGACGGCACGCGCCTGCACGTGGTCGGGCGCGAGGCCCTCGCTGGTCTTGAAGGCGATCCCGACGCGGTCGAGCGGGAGATCGAGCAGCGACGCGACGCTCGCCGCCATCGCGTCCCGATGGGGTCCCAGCTTCGGACGGTCGAGCGTGACCACCGCCGAGACCTGCCGCGGCCGCCGGCCCCCGGCGCGGTCCAGCGCGACGTCGAGGGCACGGCGCAGCAGGAGCGCCGAGTCCGCCCCCGCGTGCGCCGGGTCGGTGTCGGGGAAGTGCGCGCCGATGTCGCCCAGGGCCCAGGCCGCCAGCAGGGCGTCGGTCACCGCGTGCAGTAGCGCGTCGCCATCGGAGTGCGCCACCGGGCCGCGGGGCGCCCCCGGGATCGTCACGCCGCCGAGCCGCAACGGGCGCCCCTCGGCCAGCCGGTGGGCGTCCTCGCCGAAACCGATGCGTGCATCGTCCATGGCGGCATCATCGCACGGGCGCCGGGCACCCTCCTGCCGCGCGCGGGGGCGCCCAGCGTCGCCGAGTCTTCGCCTTCGCCGAACGTCGCGGGCCGACAGGTCGGTGGGCACGACCGCGCATGGGATGATGGTGGGCCGTGAGCCCCGCCCTGGGCGTCGTCACCCTGGTCCTCATCACCGTCGTGTGGGGCACGACCTTCGCCATCGTGAAGGACGCGCTCGACACGATCCCGGTGCCGCTGCTCCTGGCGGTGCGCTTCTCGTTGGCCGCCGCCTGCTTCTCGCTCGTGCGCTTCGATCGGCGGGCGCTGTGGCCGTCGCTGTGGCTGGGGCTGCTCGCCTTCGTGGGCTTCGCGACGCAGACGATCGGTCTCAGCCTCACCAGCGCCTCCAACGCCGCCTTCATCACCGGACTGGCCGTGGTGCTCACGCCGATGGTGGCGGCCGTCGCCTGGCGCCGCGCCGTGGCCCCGCGCGCCTACCTGGCCGCGCTGGTCGCCGTGGCCGGCCTGGGTCTGCTGACGCTCGGCGAGGGTGGACTGGCGGCCGTCAACGCGGGGGACGTGTGGGTGCTCGTCACCGCCCTCGCTTACGCCCTGTACATCGTCTACCTGGGCGAGGTTGCCGGGCGGGCGTCGGTGTTCTCGCTGGCGGGCATGCAGCACCTGCCGATGGCGCTGCTGGCGTGGGCATGGGCCTGGCCCGAGCGCGGCGCACTCGCCGACGTCCCGCTCGCCACCTTCGGGGCGATCGCCTACCTGGCGGTCGTCGCCACCGCCCTGGTGGCGGTGCTGCAGGTGGCGGCGCAGCGCGTGGTGGCGGCCCCGCTGGCGGCTCTGGTCTTCGTCCTCGAACCGGTGTTCGCCGCTGGCTTCGCCGCATGGTGGCTCGGCGAGCGGCTGCCGCCCTCGGGCTGGCTGGGGGGCGGGCTGGTGCTGATCGCGATGCTGGTCAGCGAGCTGCGGCGGTGGCCGGGGCGGCGGTGGCGCGGTCGGTGGGCGGGCCCTCGGTCCGGTTGACACCGGTCGGGAGCACGGGCGGTGGCCTCACCCCCGGAACCCCCGGTCGTAGCGCGGCCGCCGCCACCAGGCGCGGGTGAGGAGCGCGAACACCGTCACGACCTCGAGGCGGCCGGCGTACATCGCGAAGATCAGCAGCCCCTTGGCCAGCGGGTGGAGCTCGGCGAAGCTCGCCATCGGCCCCACGCTCGCGAGGCCGGGGCCGATGTTGCCGAGGCAGGCGATCGTGGCCGAGAAGGCGGTGACGAAGTCCTCGCCCAGCAGCACCAGGGCGACCGTCGTCAGCGCGAAGAGGGACAGGTAGAGGGTGATGAAGGCGGCCACCGAGCGCTGCACGTCCTCGGGTACGACGCGGCCCCCGATGCGCACCGGCAGCACCGCGCGCGGATGCATCGTGCGGCGGACCTCGCGGCTGGTGTGCTGCACGAGGATCACCCAGCGGACGACCTTGACGCCGCCGGCGGCGGAACCGGCCGAGCCGCCGATGAACGCCACGAGCAGCAGCAGTGCCTGGCTGCGCTCGGACCAGGTGCCGAAGTCGATCGAGGCGTAACCGGTGGACGTCAGGATCGACACCGTCTGGAAGGCGGCGTGGCGCCAGGCCTCGGCGAACGCGAAGCCGTCGGCGGCGAGCACCAGCGCGACCGCCACGCTCACCGCTGCGGCGACCCCGAGGTAGCTGCGCAGCTCGATGTCGCGCAGGATCGCCCAGCTGCGGCCGGCGAATCCACGGTAGAGCAGGGCGAAGTTGCTGCCGGCGAAGAGCATGAACACCACGGCGACCCACATGAGGGCCGGGGCCAAGCCCTCGAAGCTGCGGGCGTGCGGCGAGAAGCCGCCGGCCGCCATCGTCGTGAAGGCGTGCGCGACGGCGTCGTAGGTGCGCATGCCCGCGAGGTCGTAGGCGAGGATGCAGGCGGCCGTCAGGGCGCCGTACACGGCCAGCAAGGCGAAGGCCGTGTGGCGCAGGCGCGGTGTCAGCCGCTCCTCGGTGGGACCGGGCGCCTCGGCGAAGAAGAGCTGGCGGCCCGCGATGGCGAGCTGCGGGAAGAGCCCGACGAACAGGACGATGATGCCGATGCCACCGATCCACTGGGTGAAGGCCCGCCACATGAAGAGCACCGGTCCCACCGCCGAGAAGTCGGTGATCGTCGTCGCCCCGGTGGTGGTGAACCCCGACATGGACTCGAAGTAGGCGTCGAGCGGCCCCAGCACGCCGGCCCCCACGAAGGGGAGGGCGCCGATGGCGGGCACCAGCACCCAGGAGGCGAGCAGGGCGACGAGCGCCTCGCGTCGGGTCGGCTCGCCGTGCCGGGACGCGGGCGATCCCGGGCGCCCCCACGCGCGCAGCGCCAGCCCGCTGCCGACGCCGACCACCGCGCCGAGGGCGTACCCCGCGGCGGGCTCGCCCAGCAGCAGGGCGATGGCACCGAAGACGGTCAGCAACAGGCCGACGGCGCCGAGCACCGAGCCGATGACGAAGGGGGCCGTCCGCCCACGGCCGCTCGGGCCCGATGGGCGTGGCGCGAGCACCGCGCCGACGGTCGCGGTCGCGTCAGCCACGGCGACGCCCCACGGGCGGCGGCGCGCGCCGATCCCCCCGCCGCCACCCCCGCGGTAGGCGCCACCAGCCGGGTGTCGCCAGCACGAAGACGGTGACGATCTCGAGCCGGCCGGCGTACATGTTGAAGATCAGCAGGCCCCGGCTGACGGGATGGAGTTCGGCGTACGACGCCATGGGACCCACGAGGCCCAGGCCAGGGCCCACGTTGCCGATCGTCGCTGCGGCGGCGGTGAAGGCCGTCGTCAGGTCCTCGCCCAGCCACGCGACCGTCATCGCGCTGACGCCGAGCAGCACGGTGTAGAGCGCGATGAAGGCGGCGACCGCGCGCACGACCTCCTCGCCCACGCGCCGATCGCCGACGCGCAACGGCAGGACGGCACGCGGGTGCAGGGCGCGGCGGACCTCGCGCGCGGTGTGCTGCGCCATGATGAGCCAGCGGGCCACCTTGACCCCGCCGGCCGCCGAGCCGGCGCTGCCGCCGATGAACATGAGCGCCACCAGCAGCGCCCGTGCGGCGTCGGGCCAGGTGTCGTAGTCCACCGAAGCGTAGCCGGTGGTCGTCATGATCGACACGACCTGGAAGAAGCCGTGGCGCACGGCCTCGCCCGGGACGTACAGCGGGGCGATCTGGATGGTGACCAGCGTCCCCACCAGCACGACGATGACCAGGTACGCCCGCAGCTCGGGATCACGCAGCAGCTCGCGCGGCCGGCCGCCGAAGGCGCGCCACAGCAGGGCGAAGTTCACGGCGGCCAG
>CAZJUA010000163.1:0-7655 GCA_964549045.1 uncultured bacterium
CGCCGCCCGCGAGGGCGTGCGGGCCGTGCTCGGCGTCGGTGGCGGTCGCGTCCTCGACGTCGCCAAGGGCGCCGCGCTGACGGCGCGCCTCCCGTTCGCGGCGATGCCCACCAGCCCGGCCACCTGCGCCGCCACCGCGGCGACGGTGGTGGTCTACGACGAACGCGGCGCGCACCAGGGCGTGCTCGAGGGCGGACCCGTCGCCGCCGCGTGCGCCCTCGATCCAGGCCTCCTCGCGTCCGCCCCCGACCGCCTGTTGGCCGCCGGTATCGTCGACGCGTGGGCGAAGGTCCACGAGGTGCGGCTCACCAGCGCTCGCGCAGGCGCGAACGGCGTGGCAGGCGCCGGCGCCGCGGCGAGCGCGACCACGCGTGCGGCGCTCGCGCTGGTCGACGACCTCGCGGGGTTGCTGCATGCGCACGCCGCGGATGCGCTCGCGGCCGGGCCCGGTGGCGCCCGAGACCCTTCGCTGTGGACGTCACGCCGCCTGGTGGCCGAGGCCGTGGTCGCCTACCCGGGACTGATCGGCGGCCTCGCCGGCGCGGACGCCAAGCTGGCGCTCGCGCACCCGCTGCACGACGCGCTCACCCACCTGCCCGGCGCGCACGCGGCGCTGCACGGCGAGAAGGTCGGCTTCGGCACGCTGGTGCAGCTGCGCGTGGCCGGGCTCGACGGTCGCGCCGACGAGAGCGCGCGCGTCGCGACGTTCCGCGAGGAGGCGGCGCGCTACGCGGCCCTCGGCGTCCGCTGCCACCTCGAGGCGCTCGGCTGCGGCGACGCCCGCTCGGCGCCGGCCGAGGCGGAGGTGGTGAGGCGGGCGCTGGCCGACCCGTCGGTCGCGAACGCGTTGCCGGCGCTCGGGTTCGAGGAGCTGCTCGCCGCCGTGCGTGAGGTGGACGCGTGGGTGCGGGGCGCATGAGGGGGCTGCTGCCCGTTTCTTGGCGCCCGCGCCTCGCGGCCCTGCTGCCCGCCGCGCCCACGGGTTACGCCGGGCCGGCGCTCGCCTGGTGGTTCGCAGTGGCGTACCTCGTCGTCGTCACCGTCCGGAGCGTCGTTCACGTGTTGGCGCCGGACGGCGGCGCCGGGTCGATCGCGACGATCGACCTGTCGGTGGCCGGTGGGGCGAACATCGTCGCGTTGTTCGGCCAATGGGGCGCGATCCAGCTGCTGCTGGCCCTGCTCCTGTGGGTGCTGCTGCTGCGCTACCGCGGGCTGGTGCCGCTCGTGCTGCTGGTGTTCCTGGTCGAGCCGGGCCTCCGCGAGTTGGCGGGCCGACTCAAGCCGATCGAGACGCTGGGGACGGCGCCGGGGGCGGCGCTCAACTGGGCGGTGGTGCCGGTCGTCGCCGTGATGCTGTGGCTGTCGCTGTGCCCGGTGCGCCAGGCGGGTCGGCCGCCGTCGTGACCCGGGTCGAGCGCGCGTGGGTCGCCGAGCGCCTCGCGCTGCCCGCCCAGGAGGAACCGCTTCGAGGGTGGTACGCGGATCAGGTCGTGGCCGCGCACGAGACGATCGCCGCCTTCGCGGCGGACCACGGTTGGGCTTCCCGAGTGCGGCCCTTCTTCCGACGCGTCCAGGTCATCGCCGAACAGGGCGCGCTGTGGGCGCGGCTGCGGGGCGCATTCGGGCTGCCGGACGACGCCCCGCTGCCGACGGCCGGCCTGGCCGGAGCGCTGGAGCAGGGCGTGCTCTACGCCGTCACGCCCGAGGTGTACGCCCGGGTGCAGCCGCGCTACGGCACGGCGCCAGGGGCCTACGCGCGCCTGCTCGCGCACGAGATGGCGCACCGCCTGCACATCGCCGTCCTCGACGGCGACGAGGAGCGCATGGGGCCGGCGTGGTTCTACGAGGGCTTCGCGGTCGTCGCCTCGGGTGACCTCGTCGGGCTCGAGGCGGCGACCGCCGACGACCTGTGGTGGCACGTACGCGCCGAGGGCGCCGGCGCCTACGCCCACTACGCCGCCGCGCTGCGGTTCCTGGCCGCGCGCATCCCGCTGCCGGAGCTGATGGCGCGGGCGGGGGAGGCGGGGTTCGAGGCTTGGTTGGCCGAGCGTCTCGCGCGGGCGCAGGCCGGCTGAGACGGCGTTCTCCGAGGGCGCGCGATCACGCTAGGCTCGGTGCCATGGACCGCGCAGAGATCCTCGCCCTGTTCGACCGCTTCGAGCGCCGCGAGGCCGTGCCCGTCGGGCAGCGCCTGGAACGCACCCCGCACCTCGTGCGCCACGTGGGTGCGCCGGGTCAGCCGAGCTGGATCGTCTGGCACGATCTTGCCGACGTCGACGTCGACGCCGCGATCGCCGGCGAGGTCGCCTACTGGACCGCGCTCGGCCAGGAGGTCGAGTGGAAGTTCCATGCCCACGACCCGCCGGCCGACCTGCGCCGGCGCCTGCTGGCCGCCGGCTTCGAGCCCGACGAGGACGAGGCGCTCATGGCGCTCGATCTGCGGCGGGCGCCCGGCTGGGTCGAGGCGGACGGCGGCCACGACGTGCGCGGGGTCGGTCACGAGCGCCTGGCCGACGTGGCGGCCGTGATCGCCGGCGTGTGGCCCGACGAGGTCGGCCGCTTCATGGCCCGCTACCGCGACGACGGCCTCGCGGCGACGGAACGCACCCGATTCTTCGTCGCCTACGACGGCGAGGTGCCGGTCGCCGCCGGCTCGTGCGAGGCCTCGAGCCCCGTCACCCCCTTCCTGGGGCTGTGGGGCGGCGCGGTGCTGCCGACGCACCGCGGGCGCGGCCTCTACCGCGCGATCGTCGCGGCGCGCGCCCGGCACGCCTTGGCGCGGGGATCCCGCTTCCTCACGGTCGACGCCGGACCCATGAGTCGCCCGATCCTGGAACGCCTCGGTTTCGTGGAGTTGGCCAGGATCACGGCTTGCACGTGGCGGCCGCCGCGGCACGCGCCGTGACGCGCGAGTCAACCGAGCAGCGCCGCCGTCTCGGGCAGTGGTTCGAGGTCCAGCTCCTCGCGGAGCCGGGCCTCGAACCGCTGGTACCGTTCGCGCGCCTCACGCCGCCGGCCGCGTCGCAACAGGCCCCGCAGGAGCAGCTGCAGCGCCTCCTCGTGGAGCGGCTCGAGTTCCAGGACCCGACGGAGGTACGCCTCTGACGAGCGCGTTTCGTCGCTCGCGGCGACCAACGTCTCGACCACCGCCTCGCGCAGGCGGGCCCGCTCCTCATCCACCCGCGGCAGGTCGATGGTGGGGGCGAAGGGCTCGCGGTAACGCCCCAGCACGGCCGGTGCGTCGGCCGCCTCGAGCGCCGCCACGAGTTCGGCGTGGTCCGACCGGACACGGGTGAGGCCGCCCTCGCTCAGGTAGACGGCGAACCCCCAGGGCTCCACGACCTTGCGCAGCAGCGCCAGTTGCACGTTGAGGTTGTTGCGCTGTTTGGCCACGTCCGCGTGCGGCCACATCTCCTCGGCGAGCTGCTCACGGGACGCCCCGAGGAGCAGCAGCGCCAGGATCTCCTGCTGCCTCCGGGTGAGCGACACCGGCTCTCCCAGGAGCAGCACGCGGTAGTCCCCCAGGAGTTCGACGCGGAGCGGCGGGAGTTCCTGCGCGCGAGCGGCGATCGCGTCGTGGCGTCCGGCTTCGAGAAGCGAGCGCGGCGGGTAGGCGGTGGCGTAGGTCAGGTCGGCGGGCAACTCGTCGGCGGGCACGAAGGCGGGCAGTAGCTGGACGCCGGCGGTGGTCGCATCCATGAACTCGTTCAGGTCGTCGGCCTCGCCACGAACCCGGTAGCGCGCCGCTGCCACGTGCAGGCGCACGATGCGGTCGGCGGTGTCGTGCGTCGCGAGGAGCGCCAGCGCCGCGTCTGTCTGCTCCTCGCGCGCCAGCGTCAGCGCGTGCGCGGACGCCGCGAACGCACGGTGCGGGCTCTCCTCCCACGCTTGGCGGGCGGTGTCGAGGTCGTCGGCGCTCAGCGCGAGCCGGATCGCGAACATGGCGCAGATGTCGGCCACCTCGAGGTCTGCGAAGAGGCGTGCGCGGCGCCGCAGCGCCTCGAGCTGCGGCCGGTCGCCCGCCAGGAAGGCCAGGGCTGCGCGGGCGGCGATGGCGGCGGCGGGGTAGGCGTCCTCTCCCGCTGCGGCGCGTGTCAAGTAGGGTCGCGCGCGCTCCGGGTCGCCCAGCCAGAGGTGCAAGAGACCGAGGTCGCGAGCTTGGCCGAGTGCCTGGACCGGGTACGCCGCGGCGACGCGGTCGAGCGACTCCGTCTGTGCGTGCACGCGGCCGGCCAGGTCGCCGGTGAGGTTCCACTCGAAGAGCGCCAGGTTCACCTCGGTCGCCACCCGGTAGACGCTCTCGGGCGGGTAGCGCTTCAGCGCGCGGCGTGCGAAGGCCACGGCCTCGTCGAACGCTCCTGCGAGCGCGTGGAGCAGGGCGGCGTTCGCGAGGTAGCGGGCGGCCACCTCGGCGTCGGCTTCCGCCAACCACGCCTCCGCGCGGTCGATCAGGGCGCGGCCGAGGTCCGGATCGGTCACCGCGTAGGGAACGAACAGTTCGCGCGCGATACCGAGGCGTTCGTCGGGCGTGAGCGATGCCTCGGCGAGCGCACGCTCCAGGTGAGCGATCGCGTCCTCGTGGTGGCCGAGCAGACGCTGCGCCGCGCCGAGGGCCCAGGCGACCCTGGGGCCGCCGTCGCCGACCGCGATCGCTTGCGCCCATGCGACCATGCGGTGGGCGTCCGTGTGCCACAGCTCCGCCTCCACGGCGGCGGCGAGCGTGTCGGCGATGCCGCGTCGATCGTCGACGGCGGCGTACGCCTCGCCGCGGAGCGCCAGCGGCAGCCGATGCCCGTGCCGCCGTACGGCCTCGGCGACGTCGTCGAGGTGCCGGGTCCGCAGAAGCTCGGCGTGCCATCCGTGGAGCCGGTAGGCGTTGCCCAACGCCTGCACGAAGCCGCTCTCGACGAGCGCGTCGGTTTCGGGTCTCGCGGCCGCGAGGGGGAGGTAGGGCAGCGCGGCCAGGAACGAGAGTTCGGACCATGCCGGCGCAGGCAGGCTCGCGCGCAACCCGGCGAGCAGCGCATCCGGCTCCGGGGGCGAGCCGGTCAGTGCCGCCACGTGGAGTGGCAGCGCCCAACCGCGGGTCGTCGCATGGAGCGCCCGGGCTCGGGAGGCGTCACCCGTCAGCTCCGTCGCCTCGTCCGGGGTGAAGGCGAGCTCGTCGGCGCCAAGGCGCGTGAGGCGTCCCGCGCCCTCGAGCTGCGCCACGGCCTCGTCCTCGAGCCGGGCGCGGCCGGCGAGGAGCAGGTAGCCACGCGGATCGTCGAGCAGGTCGGCGAGATCGGCATCCGGGCGGACGTCCTCCACGATCGCCACGGTCGGGTCGACGTCCCACAACCTTTCGGCTACGAGCGCCGCGGGCGTGTCCGGCGCGATCCCGAGCGCCAGGGCCAGGCGCGCGATCACGGGGGTGCGCGCGTCGTCGGGCGCGGCCCAGACGACGCGGCAGCCGTCGGCCTCGAGCGCGTCCGCCCACTGCGCGGCCAGCACGCTCTTTCCGGAGCCGAACGGTGCCTCGAGGGCGACCACGTGCCCCGGAGCGTCGGGCATGAGGCGCAGCAGCCGTTCGCGCGGCAGGAACCCGTGATCCAGACGCGGCCGCAGGTCGACGGCGCTGGGCCCGACGCCCAGCACGGCAAGCGCCCGCGTGAGCTCCCGTTCGACGGCGGCGCCGGGTTCGTCGCCGACGGCGACGACGCGCACGGCCGCCGCGCCCCCTGCGAGCAGCGCGTCGAGCCGCGCGCGGCCCTCCAGCAGGCGCCGCACGCCCTCGCGGTCACCGAGGTCGACGAGCGCGGGCGTCGAGCGCCGCAAGACGGTGGCTGTCTTGGCGTGGGCAGCACGTGCGAGCGCCGCCTCGAACGCGTGGTCGACCTCGTTCCAGGCGAAGAGCAGGGCCACGTCGGCGCCGCCGGCTGCGTCGTCGTCGGCGACGAGCAGCCGCACCTCGCGGGCCAGGCGGCGATTCAGGCGGTCGATGGCCACCATGGCGGCGATCTGCGCTTCGCGCTCGTCGGGCGCGGCGCAGAGGGCGATGCGAACGGCCTGGGGCAACGCCTCGCTCTCGGCGGCGACCGGCGTCGTGCCGGTAGCCGCCGCGTTCGTCGCTGCGGGGCGCGTCCGAGGGGCCACGGACGCGATGATACCCGCGCGATCCGTGGCCCATCCGAGCGAGCCCTCAGCCGCCTTCGGAATCGTCGTCCGGCGACGAGCAACTCAGGTCGTCGGGGAAGTCGACGAGGCCGTCGCCGTCGTTGTCCACGCCGTCGCTGCACTCGGGCGACGAGCCGCCACCCGGTGTCAACTGCCCGGTCAGCGGGAAGAAGACGCCGACGGCCGCAGCGTCGTACTCCGTCGTGGGGGCGACCACGAGCTGGACGAAGACGGTCGTGTTGCCCCCGAGGAGGTTCGATGGGAAGGCCTGGACGGTGAGGTTGGCGGTGAAGCCACCGACCTCGACCAGCCGTCCCGCCGACTCGATGCCCGTCCCGGGATCGGTGGCGTTCCCGCTGCAGCGCACCTCGAACGGGCCGGTCGCTCCGAGGTTCGCCGCCATCGTGTTGAGTTCCTCGGCGACGATCGCGTTCACGCCGACGATCCCGCCGAGCGTGAAGTTCAGCCGCCGCCACACGGCGTTCCCGTCCCCGCGGACGACGTTGGCCCCCGTGAGCTGCAGGCCGGTGTCGGCGAGCAGGACGGCGTTCCAACCGGGCGGGACCATGAACGAGTACAGGGGTTGCTGGGGGTGGGTGAACGGGGTCCCCACGTAAGGCACGAAGCGGTACGTCTCGGGGTAGTCGAAGCGGATCGCCCCCGCCATGTAGTCCCAGTAGAGCGCCGGCACGCCGGTCACCCCCGCGCAGGTCTGCGAGGTGGCACCGGCGAAGTCGGTGGGGTCGGGGATCCCGCCGCCGGATCCGCCGCCGTTGCCGCCGGCGGAGCCGCAGGCGGTGAGGACGACGGCGAGGACGACGGCGGCGAGTCCACGCGCTGCGAGCACGCGAGCAGGGAGCTGCGATCGACGGATGGGTCCAGGTCCGGAGCGCGGGTTCATGCGACGTCCCTCCGATCGAGCCTCATGGCTCTAGGGGGCGACGCTACGGAGTCGGGCGTAAGTTCGGCTTAAACGGCGCGGACACTGGTGCAGTGGCGCAGTGGCGCCGGGGGGGCTGGCGGCCGAAGCCTCACGGGCGGCAGCGGACCCAGGAGGCACGGCGCCTCCGTTAGGATCGCCCATGGACTCCCCGCTGCTGGCCGACGCCCGCGCGCTGCGCCCGGACCTGGTCGCCTGGCGCCGCCACCTCCACATGCACCCCGAGCTCGCCTACCAGGAGACGGCGACGGCCGCGTTCGTGCGCGAGCGCCTGACGGCGCTGGGGCTCGAGGCGTCGCCGCCGCTGGCCGGCGGCACCGGCCTCACCTGCACGATTCGCGGCCTCGAGGACGGCCCCACGGTCGCCCTGCGCGCCGACATGGACGCGCTCCCCATCCAGGAGGACTCGAGCGCGCCCTACGCCTCGACCACGCCGGGCGTCGCCCACCTGTGCGGTCACGACGCGCACACGACGATGCTGATCGGCGCCGGCGCGCTGCTCGCCCGGCAACGTCCCGCCCGCGGGCACGTGCGGCTGCTGTTCCAGCCGGCCGAGGAG
>CAZJUA010000164.1:0-10461 GCA_964549045.1 uncultured bacterium
GACTGGGCGAAGACGACCGCCGGCTTGCGCAGCAGCCGGGCGAGCCGCAGCACGCCCAGGTAGTACGTCAGCGAGCGGCCCGAGGTGACGTCCTGCAGCAGCCCTCCGCCGCCCGACAAGACGGCGTCGGACCGCAGCACGGCGAGGGGCAGCCCGCGCCAGCGATCCACCGCGGCGACGCCGTGGTCGCGCGAGGTGGCGCGCGGATCGAGGCTCGCGACGACCGGCGTGACCGGCGCGTCGCGCAGGGCCGCGAGCAGGCCGGCCAACAGGGCCTCGTCACCGAGGTTGCCGGCGCCGTAGTAACCGGAGATCAGCAGGCGAAGGGCGTGACGGCTCATGGCGGATCACCTCCGAGCCAGCGGCGGGCGAGGCGTTCGGCGACGCGGGCCGCCACCACCAGCGCGAGCCCCACCAGGGCACCCAGGACCAGCGCGATCAGGCTGCGCTGGAGCGAGACGACCAGCGGCGTGTGGTAGTGGCTGAAGCTGTTGAGCACGCTCGCCTGTGCGACGACGCCGGCCACCAGCAGGCCGCCGCGCGCCCACCACGGCCAGCGGACCTGGAGCAGGCCGAGCAGGGCCAGCGGATGCCCGAGCAGCTCCTTGAAGCGCGGGCGCACGAACCACTCGTTCAGGGCGCTGCGCAGCGCCAGTTCGACCTCGCTGGCGCCGATCAGCGGGAAGTTGCCGCGGCGGATGACCACCAGGCCGAGGGCCGCGAGCACGGCCAGCGCCAGAGCGACCTCCCCGAGCCGGGGCGTGTGCGACCACAGGGAGCGCACCCAGGCGGAGGCGGAACGGCGACGCAGGAGCACGACGGCCACCAGCAGCGCCGGCGGGACGACGAGGGTGGCGCCGACGCCGGCGAAGGGTTCGAGCGCGAGCATCGACGCGCGGTCGCTGCCGGCCGCCGCCAGCAGGCCCGCGCCGATCAGGCTGATGCCGGTGGCGGCGGGTAACGCCCACCAGCGCCAGGGGAGGAGCGCGAAGCCCAGGACGGGGAAGACCAGCGCGGCGATCAGCGCGATCGCCGCCCACGACACGCCGGCGGCCCCCAGCGCCAGAGCCAGGACGGCGGCGGCGACCGCCGCGCCCCACGCGGCCGGCAGGGCGGTCGCGAGCAGCACGAGGCCAGCGAGGACGCCGGCGGCGGACGCCGCACGCAGCCACGTGGGCGGCGCGTAGCCGCCGTCGGGGGGCGAGAGCGGCGCGACCTGGAAGCCCTCGCGCTCGAGGGCGGCCCGCAGGCCCGAGACCAGCGTCTCGGTGTTCGCCAGCATGTCGCCGAGTTGCTCCTCGGTGTAGGGGCGCAGGTACAGCAGCCTGACCTCGCGCTCGTTGGCGGCGAGCAGGTACTTCTCGATCAGATCGTCGGGACGCAGGCGCAGGTTCTGGTAGTCCTGGTTGAACGACAGCAGGCGAACGGTGGGCACCTGCCGCGCCACGTCGCGCAGGCCGTCCTGCGGCGTGCCCTCGATCAAGGCGGTCAGGCGGTCGCGGGAGGCGGCCACGGTGGCGCCCAGGTCCGAGGGGTGCCCGGCGACCTGCAGGCCGGCGTGGATCAGGTAGCGGGCCTCGGGGGGGAAGTCGCTTCCGACGCCCTGGAGGTTGGGGAAGTTGCGGGGCCGGTAGGCGACGTCGAAGCCGGCCTCGGCCCACGCGGCCACGCGGGCGGCGTCCGGGCCGGCGGGGCGGGTGCGCAGGCTCTCGCCCGGCCACCACCACCAGCTCCGGCCACCGATCACGACCTCCGTCGCCTGCGGGCGGTTCTTCGCCAGCAACCTGGCCGCGGCGCCGGGGACGACCTCGGCGACGAGGGTGGCGTCGCCCGGCACCGCGGGCGGCGGCTCGCCGGCCAGCACGGCCAGCGCCTGCGCCTCGCGGCCCAGCAGCGCCACGATCGCGCCCGTGCTCGCCAACGTCTCGATCGTCTCCTCGTAGATGGCGATGCCGGCGAGGCCGAGGCTCCGGTAGTGCAGGCCCAGCTCGAGCGCGGTCTTCCCGAGGAGGGCGGCCTGCTCGGCCAGCGCCGGTTCGTCCATGACGATCGCCACCGTGCGCGAGCGGCCCTCGACGCCGCTCCGCTCGGCGATGAGGACGGCAGCCGCGGGGAGCGACGCGATGAGCAGCACGACGGCCGCGAGCGCGATGCGGCGACCCGCCGTGGCCTCCGATCGCCGGCCGGGGCCCATCACGCCGCGCCCGCCGCCTCGGCGTGGCCGTTCGTCAACAGGTCACGCACGAAACCGCGCAGCACGCCGAGCGCGGCGCGGTTGGCGCCGCCCTCGGGCACGATGAGGTCCGCGTAGCGCTTCGACGGCTCACAGAAGCGGTCGTGCATCGGCTTGACCGTCTGGCGGTACTGGTCGATGACCGAGTCGGCGCTGCGGCCGCGCTCGCGCACGTCGCGCTCCAGCCGACGGATGAAGCGTTCGTCGGCCGGTGCGTCGACGAAGACCTTGAGGTCGAACCGCCGGCGAAGGTCGCGGTCGACCAGGACCAGGATCCCCTCGACCACCAGCACGGGGGTCGGCTCGACGCGCACCGTCTCGGCGGCGCGGTCGTGGACGACGAAGTCGTACACCGGGCGCTCGACCGACGCCCCGCCGCGCAGGGCGTCGATCTGCCCGATGAGCAGCGCGGTGTCGAAGGCGCCGGGTTCGTCGTAGTTCGTCGCGGCCCGTGTCGGCAGGTCCAGCGTGGGCTGGGCGCGGTAGTACGCGTCCTGCGGCAGCACCGTCACCTGGGACGTGCCGGCGGCCTCCACCAGGGCGTCCGCGACGGTCGTCTTGCCCGAACCCGTGCCCCCTGCGAGCCCGATGACGAGCATGCGGTCCGGCCTAGCCCGCGGCCGTTGCCGCGCGCCGGCGCTCGACGGCCGCCCGAATGAAACCGGTGAACGGCGGGCTGGGGCGCATGAGCCGGGAGGTGAACTCCGGGTGGGACTGCAGGCCCACGAAGAAGGGGTGGTCGGGCACCTCGACGGCCTCGACCAGGCCGGCCCCGCGGCCCGCCATCCCGGGTGTCACGCCGGAGACGACCAGGCCGGCGTCCGTCAGCCGCTCGACGTAGGCGGGGTTGACCTCGTAGCGGTGGCGGTGGCGTTCGAGGACCACGCCCGCACCGTCGCCGGTCGCTCCGTCGAGCCGGCCCGCGTAGAGGGCCGCGATCCGGGTGCCCGGCCGCACCTGCATCGGCCAGGAGCCGAGGCGCATGGTGCCGCCCATGCCGTCGACCTCGAGCTGTTCGGGCATGAGGTCGATCACGGGGTGGGGCGTGTAGGGATCGAACTCGGTCGAGTTGGCGGCCTCGAGACCCGCCACGCTGCGGGCGAAGTCGATGACGGCCACCTGCATCCCGAGGCAGATGCCGAGGTAGGGAACGCCGTTCTCACGCGCGTAGCGCGCCGCGCGGACCTTGCCCTCGATGCCCCGCACGCCGAAGCCGCCGGGCACGAGGATGCCGTCGAACGCGTGCAGGTCCGCCTCGTCGCCGTTGGCGACGCCCTCCGCCGAGACCCAGTCGATGTCGACGCGGGCGTGGTTGGCGATGCCGGCGTGCTTGAGCGCCTCCATCAGGCTGAGGTACGCGTCGGGCATCGCGACGTACTTGCCGACGACGCCGATCGACACGTTGGCGTCGGGTTGCCGCAGCACGCGGACCGCATCTTGCCAGACGCGCAGCTCGGGCGTCACGCGCTCGAGGTCGAGGTGGCGCTCGATGCAGCGCGCCAGGCCCTGCTGCTCGAGCATCTCGGGCACGGCGTAGACGTGATCGGCGTCGTAGGCACTGAACACCGCGCCGGGATCGACGTTGGTGAAGAGCGCGATCTTGCGGCGCGCCTCGTCGGGGAAGGGGCTCCTGCTGCGCAGCACCAGGCCGTCCGGCTGGATGCCGACGCCGCGCAGGGTGGCCACCGAGTGCTGCGTGGGCTTCGTCTTGAACTCCTCGCTGGTGCCGAGGTAGGGGAGCAGGGTCACGTGGAGGTACATGGAGCGCTCCCGCCCGACCTCGAAGCGCATCTGGCGGATCGCCTCCAGGAACGGCAGCGACTCGATGTCGCCGACGGTCCCGCCAACCTCGACCAGCACGATCTCCGCCTGCGCGACCTCGCCGGCCTCGTAGATCCGGCGCTTGATCTCGTCGGTCACGTGCGGGATGACCTGCACGGTCTGCGACAGGTAGGTGCCCTGGCGCTCCTGCTGGATGACGGTCAGGTAGACCTGGCCGGTGGTGACGTTGTTGCGGCGCTCCAGGTCGACGTCGAGGAAGCGTTCGTAGGTGCCGATGTCGAGGTCGGTCTCGGCGCCGTCGTGGGTGACGAAGACCTCGCCGTGTTCGTAGGGGCGCATGGTCCCCGCGTCGACGTTGATGTAGGGGTCGATCTTGACCGCCGTGACGCGGTACCCGCGGGCGCGCAGCAGCGCGCCGACGCTCGAGGTCGTGATGCCCTTGCCGAGGCTGGATACGACCCCACCCGTGACGAAGACGAACTTCGTGTCCACCCGTCTCACCTTCTCCCGGGACCGCATCGTAACACCGGTCGTCCGCGTGCTACCGTCGGCGTCGGCGGCCGCGCGGTCGCCGGGCGCGTCGCCCTCCAGGCGGGGGCGCCCCGAGGCGGAACCATGGACCAGCGACCCGGGCGCGGCAGGCGCGGCATCCTCTTCGTCTTCACGGGCGCGTCGGGCGTAGGCAAGGGCAGCCTCCGGGGCGCGGCGGCCGATGCGCTGGCGTCGGTGACCTACTCGGTCAGCGCCACCACCCGCGCCCGGCGACCGGCCGAGACCGACGGCGTCGACTACCACTTTCTGGAGCGCTCGGCGTTCGAGCGCATGGTCGAGGGCGGCGAGTTCCTCGAGCACGCGGACTACGTCGGCGACCTGTACGGCACGCCCGCCGCGCCCGTCGACGCGGCGCTCGCGGCCGGGCGCGACGTCCTGCTGGAGATCGAGCTCGCCGGCGCCCGGCAGGTCAAGGCCGCGCGGCCCGAGGCGGTGATGATCTTCATCGCGCCGCCTTCGCTCGCCGAGCTCGAGCGTCGGCTGCGCGGTCGCGGCACCGACAGCGAGGCGAAGATCCAGCGGCGGTTGGCGCGGGCGCGGGAGGAGATCCGCGCCCTGCGCGAATTCGATTACCTCATCGTCAACGACCGCCTGGAGGAGGCCGCGGCGACGCTGCGGGCCGTCCTGGCGGCCGAGCGCGCGCGGGCGTGGCGCGTCGTCGACGACGAGATCGAGGCCTTCCTCGCGTCCTGAGCCCCGCGTCGCCGTTCGCTCTGGTAGCATCGGGGTCGCCGCCGGACGGCCCGGACCGGGCCGGCGGACGGTAGGAGGACGTGCGTGGCACAAGAAGGATACGACCGCCTGATGGCGTTGACCGATTCGCGCTACCGCTTGTCGATGATCGTGGCGCGCCGCGCGGCGCAGCTCAAGGGCGGCATCCCGACGACGCTCGACGCCGAGGAGATGCCGGAGGCCGGGCAGAACACCGTGTCGGTCGCGATGCGCGAGTTCGAGCTCGGCCGCGAGGTGCGCTGGGGCGACGAGCTCCCCACCTTCGACGAGCTCAAGCGCACCGTCGTCGAGGAGCGCCGGCGCGAGGAGCCCAGCTTCACCGTCTCCCGCATCAGCTTCGAGAGCGACGACGAGGACTGATCCCCGAGGTCACCCGCGGGTGCCGCGCGTCGTCGGCGCGGTGCCCCGACCGGGCGCACGGTCCGGCGCGATGACGTACCATGCATGCATATGCCGAGTAAAGAGTACCGTCAGCGCCTGATCGAGGAGCTCGTCGAGAAGGAGTTCATCTCCACCCAGGCGGAGATCGCGGAGCACCTCGCGCGGCGCGGGATCAAGGTCACCCAGGCCACCATCAGCCGCGACGTCAACGAGCTGCGCCTCGTCCGCCTGCCGGCCGGTCCGGGCCAGCATCGGTACCGCTCCACGCCGCTGGCCGCCCAGGAGGACGTCGTCGGTGAGCTGTCGCAACGCTTCCGGCTCTTCGTCCGCGACCTCGACCGCGGCGACAACCTGCTCGTCATCAACACCGACGAGGGGCACGCGAGCGGCATCGCCTACGTGATCGACAAGCTCGACCGCGACGAGATCGTCGGCACGCTCGCGGGGCAGAACACCATCCTCGTCGTGGCCCGCAGCGTCGAGGCAGCGGCCGAGTTGCTCACCGAGTTCGAGGCCCTGTTGACCTGAACGCGCGTCGCTCGCGGGTGCGGGCACCGGCGAGCCGCCACACCGTGTGGGGGGCTCCAGGGTTCTCACCGGCCCCGTGCTAGCGTCACCGGCAGTTCCGGAGGTGCCCCATGCTGCGTCGCACGCTGTTCACGCTCCTCATCGCGCTCGTCTCCTGGGCGGCGGCCGTCGATGCCGTCGTCCACCCGTTCCGTAGCCAGGACCCCGTCGTCGGGGTCGCCGTCGCCGAGCGCATCGCCTCGTCGCTCGTCGACGCGGTCGTGCTGGGCCCCGAGGTCGCCCCCATGCTCGTGGCGCCGGTGGTCGTGCCCGGTGGCTTCCTCAACCCCCTGGCGGTGGCGGAGGACGGCGCCTTCGACCGCAGCGGCGTGGCCCTGGTGGCCGGCGGCATCGGGGTGCCGGTCGTCGTCAGTGGGGTGCTGGCCATCGAGGGCGACGGCCTGCGGCTCGAGCTCGTCGCCGCGGTCGACGGCGCCCTGCGCACGGCCACGGTCCACGCGCCCATGGGCGATCTCGATCGACTGGTGGCGCGGGCCGCGCCGCGGGTCGCGTGGTGGGTCGGGACCACGTCGCGCGCCGCTCGGCCGCTGGACCTCGCGGGCGACGACCAGGCGCCCGCGCGCGCCCGGGCGCTGATCGGCGCCGGCTTCACGAGCGAGGCGCTCGAGCTGCTCGAGGGCCTGGTGGATCCGCACCCGATCGACGCGCGACTGCGCGACGACCTGCGCGCCGCCGTCGCGGGGACGGCGGACGGCGACCCCGCGCTGGCGGCGATGGCGGCCCTGTCGGCGAGCGACCCTGAGGTACCCGGGCGCGCCTTCGCGCGCTGGCGCGCCGAGGGTGGACCACCCGTCGCGGACGTCTGGGCGGGCGCCTGGGCTCGCGGCGCCGGCGACGACCAGGCCGCGGACCGAGCGTTCGCGGCGGCGGCCGCGTCCTACCCCTTCGGCCGCGCCGCGCAGGCGGCCGACCGCGTCACCTCGGCGCTCGATGCCGACGATGCCGACGGGCTGGCGTCGGCGCGTGGCGACCTCGTCGGCCTGCTCGATGCCGGCGAGCCCGCGGCGCTGCTGGCGGCCGCCTTCGCCGCCGGCGCACTCGAGGACGACGAGCTCGAGGACGACCTGCTGGCGGCCCTGGGCCGCGCGGCCCCCTTCCTGACCTACCCGTTCGAGCGACGCTCGTTCCTGGCCTTCGACCGCGACGACCCGTTGACCGCGGCGCAGACCCTGGCGGTCGCCACCCAGCTGGCGCCCGACAGCGACCTCTACTGGACGAACCTCGGCTGGTCGTGGTACCTGCTCGGCCTTCTCGACCGCTCCGAGGACGCGTCGCTGCGGGCCATCGAGCTCGATCCCGGCCAGTACATCGCGCGCTTCAACCTCGGCCTGGTGCGGGTGGTGACCGATCGGCTCGAGGACGCGCTCGGCGACTACCGCGAGGCGATCCGCCTCGACCCGGAGGTCGATCGCGAGGCGATCGCCGACTTGGTGGCGGCCGAGGAGGACTACCCCGAGGCCGTCGGCGTGCCGTTCGCGCTCGGATTCCTGCTCGATCGGGCCGGGATGCGCAGCGAGGCGGCCGAGGCGTACGAGCGCTACGTCCAGCGCGTCGCCGCGCAACCGGACGCCGCCGGCGCCGATGCCGCCCGTGCGCGCGAGGCCGAGGCCCGGGTCGTCGCCCTGCGCGCGCCGCTTCCACCGATCGAGATCCAGGACCCGCCCACGCTCAGCCTGGGGCGCCGCGGGCCCGCCGTGGAGACCGCCCAGCCGGGTGACCCGCTGACGGTGACCTTCGAGGTCGGGACCCCGGGCGACGCGTTGCCCCGCAGGCTCGACCTCGCCGTCGAACTCTTCGACGCGGACGGGGAGCCGCTCGTCACCGACGACGACTCGGTCGACGTGCCGACCGGCGCCATCGGCTACGTCCTCGACCTGCTCGAGATCGAACTGCCCGAGACGCTTCCGGGCGGCGACTACACGCTCGTGGTCGTCGCCAGCGGTGACGGCCAGGAGGCCCGCGCCACCCGCGAGCTCGCCGTATCGGGCACGTCGGATCGCGTGCGGCGCCTCATCGGGCGCGGCCTGGTGGTCACGACGCTCGAGACGGGGCAGAACCTGATCTCCGCGCGCGACCTCGGCGTCGCGCCGGGCACGGTGTGGGCGCGCTGGATCGAGGAGCTGCGCGCCACGGCCGCGTTGGCGGAGGAGGCGCTTCCGGTCGCGACGAGCGGGCGGTTCGCCGACATGTCGGGCGGCGAGGTCTTCGCCGCGGTCGACGAGGCCGACCTGCTGGACTTCGTCGATCACCTGCTGGCGAGCGGCGCGAACCGCTCGACCTTCGCCCTCGCCGACGCCTTCGCGCAGTGGGTGCTGGACGGCGCACCCTGAGGAACGGCCCGCCGTGGGGGGCGGGATCGCCCTGACGGGCGGGCTCGCCCAAGGGGGCCGACCCGCCCCACCGGCCCCTGCTCAGGCGATCAGGCGCTCGACGATGCGGAAGCCCGCGAGGTAGGTGCCGACGACCGATCCGAGCGTCGCCAGCACGAAGACCAGCAGCGCACGGGCCGCGCGGTTCGCCCACCAGCCGCGCGGCGACGTCACCGCCCGCCGCAGGTTCGCCAGGTCACCGACGCGCGGGCGGCGCAGCGCGAGCTCGACGCCGGCGGCCACGAAGCCCGCGCCGACCATCGGGTTGAGCGAGGTGAAGGGCGCGGCCACCATGGTCGCCAGGACCGTCAGCGGGTGACCCAGGGCGAGGGCCGCGCCGAGGCCGGCGAGGCCGCCGTTGATCACCGTCCACTCCAGCAGCAGGCGCCAGCCGAGCTCCTGCTCGCGGCCGAAGCCGATCGCGAAGCCCGTCACGATCAGCGCCACCAGCAGCCATGGCAGGACGCGCTTGGCGATGCCCGGGGGCGGCGTGCGTTGGAGGCGCAGGAGCTCCTCGGCGGTGGCCGCCTCGCCCGGATCGGGCGCCTCGAGCTCGCGCGCGATCCCCGCCAGGTGCCCGGCGCCGACCACGGCCAGCACGGACCCGGGTGC
This sequence comes from uncultured bacterium, assembly GCA_964549045.1. Lineage (GTDB taxonomy): Bacteria > Deinococcota > Deinococci > Deinococcales > Trueperaceae > JAABTL01. The sequence continues at coordinate 9,250 of CAZJUA010000164.1, forward strand.
CGACCCGCGGCGCCGGGCCCGGGCGATCTCCTGACGCAGGCGCGCGGCCATGAAGCGATCGCGCTCGGCGATCAGCGGCTCGTAGACCCGCCGCTCGTCCTCGGCGAACTCCGCGAAGGTCGAGGCCAGCACGTCGCCCTCCTTGAGCCGTTCGATCTCCGCCTCCTCGATCGGCTGGCGACTGACGACACTGCCGAGCACGCCAACGAGCAGCGTGGCGCGTTGCCACCACGGGACGTTGGCGATGACGCGACGGAGCGTGACCCCCAGGTCGCGATCGACCAACCACAGCGGAAGCCCGTGGGCATGCGAGCGTTCGATCGCCTGGCGCATCTCGGCGCCCGGCTCGATCCCGAGCTGATCGGCCAGCCGCTGCTGGAAGGCGCCCAGCGCCAGGCTGACGGCGATCATCCCCAGCTTGCCGGCCTTCCATGCCTGCCACAGGTCGAGCCGGGCGAAGCTCTCGCGGTCGGTCAGTGCCGCGTGCCGCGCGGGATCGAGTTCGATGGCGACGGCGTCGAAGCCACCGCCGTCGATCGCCTCCGCGACCTCCTCGGCGCTGCGGCGGGACACGTGGGCGGTGCCCAGCAGCGTCAGCCGCACGCCGTCGACGTCGAGCGTGCGGCGCGGTCCCTCCACGGGAGTCGGGGCGGTGGGCTCGGGGGGCGTCGCGGTCATGGGCGCGAGTGTACCGCCGCACGCCCCGCGCCGCGGTCGGCCTGGGGCTAGGATGGCGGGGATGCCTCACTCCAGCCCCGAGACCGCCAGCGGCGACCGCGGCTCGCTCTACGCCCAGGTTCGGCTGGCGCGCCTGTGGCTGCCGGTGCTGATCGTCGGCGTGGTGCTCGTCCACCAGCTCGTGGTGCTGCCGCTCGGGGGTGCCGGTTTCCGCTTCTGGGGACAGCTGCTCTTCTACGCGCTGCTCGGCCCCATCGTCACGTTCGTCGTCCTCGATTGGATCGCACAGGCGCTGCGCGAGCGCGAGCAGGCGCAGCAGGAACTCCAGCGGCTCTACCGCGAGCTGAGCGAGAGCTTCGCGCTGCTGCGCGGTCTGCAACGGGTGACCGAGCGCTTCGCGGCGGCCCCCGACCTGCAGGCGGCGGTCGCCGCGGCCGTGCAGGGTGCGCGCGACGCGACCGGCGCCCGCGCCGCCGTTCTGGTGTTGCGCCAGGGCATCACGGCCTCCGATCACGAGCCCGGCATCGCGGAGGG
>CAZJUA010000165.1:0-5160 GCA_964549045.1 uncultured bacterium
GACGTCGACGTCGCCCGCCTTGGCGGCGATGCGGTGCTGGCCCTGCGTGGGCCGGAACGCGACGGACAGGTCGCCGGCGGCCTTCGAGAGGTCGACGGATGCGGCGTCGCGGACCGACAGGTCGCCGGCCAGCATGCGGCCGCGGACGTAGGGGACGCCGGCCACGTCGGCGTCGCCGGCCTTGAGATCGAGCGCGAGGCCCCACGCCCTCGGGAGCCGCACGCGGACGTCGAGCGCCGCGCCGCGCCCCACCCAGCGGTCGATCGACCAGCCACGCTCGGAGGTGACGCGAACGCCGTCGTCGGTCGGGGTCACGATCAGCTTCTGGTCCTCGTCACCCTCGACGACGGGCTCGTCGACGTCGTCGGCGACGACGCTCAGGTCGGCGGCCGTCATCTCGACCGTGCACCAGCGGGTGCCGGCGGGGGCGAGGTCGATCGGGACCGTCGCGCTCGACGCCGCCGCGCCGGTGGTGGACGTGCGCGCCTCGGCGACGGCCTCGCGCGCCTGGCTCGAGGCCTCGCGGGCGGCGCCGGCGGCCTCACGCGCGGCCTCACGGGCGGCCTCGGCGGCCTCACGTGCGGCGGCACGGACGCGGTCGGCGACGGTGGAGGTGGCATCGGCCGGCTCGGGCACGCCCGGCGCGGGCGCGGCCGATTCGGGCGCAGCCGCTTCGGGGGCAGCCACCGGCGCGGCAGGACCAGCCGCCTCGACGCCCGGGTTCTCGGGGCTCTCGTCGAGTTCGGTCAGGACGCTGATGAGGCGCTCGGCCTCCTCGGGGGTGATCTGGCCTGCGTCGCGTAGGGCTCGGACGCGCTCGATGTCGTTCATGGCTCCTCCTCGCGAGGGTGTTGGAAGACCCGCGTCCCCGCGACGGTTGGATGTCGCGGGGACGCGGCCGGTGCCGATCAGGTGGTCGTGCGGATGGGCCGGTGGGGTCGGGCGGGGCGCCGGTTGGCGGCTTCCGTCACGGTGGGCTCGATCCGTTCGGCGAAGCGGGCGATCCGGCGGGCAAGGGCGAGGAGGGCGCGGGCGACCATGAGGCGGTCGAGGCTGGGCTTCTGTGCCTGGGCGAGGAGGCGGGCGGTGGTGGCCTCCTGGCGGAGTTGCGCGGCGTAGGCGGCGCCGTGGGGCAGAACGTTGTTCGGGTACATGCTCGCCTCCTTGGTCAAGATGATAGGCGAGCGTTAACAGATTGTCAAGCCCTTCTTTCTATTCTTCCTTCGCTGCCCTCCGGGACCAGCGGTAAGCGCCGTCCAAGAAGGCTCGAACCTCGTATCCGCGGTCCACCAGATCGAGGGAGGTCGCCCGCAGGGCCTCACCCCAGGCGAGCGCGTCGTTCCGCGCCCCGCGCCGCAGCGCGCCGATGTCGCGGGGCGCAGCGACCCACACGTCGTGGGCATCCAGCCCGAGCGTCACCGGCCCCGGCGCGTCGCGCTCCGCACCGCGCGCCAGGGCCCAGACGGCATCGGGCCCGGGCCGCCGCGAGACGCGTCCGTAGGGGGCGTCGCCGGCGACGCGGAACGAGGCCGCGTAGGGATCGTCGCCGGCGCGCCCGGCCACCCGCGGCGCGTCGAGCCGCCAGAGGGCCACGAAGCGGTCCGTCGGGAAGTCGCCGGACAGCGCGTCGCCCAGGATGCCGTAGAAGTCGACCTGGTACTCGTGCGCGACGGCGCCGAGGTGCTCGACGTTGAGGCGCGCGTTGCCGGACTGCAGCGGGTCGAACGTCCAGGTCATCCAGGGCAGGCCGCGCTCGAGGCACCAGCGTCGCTGGAACCACTTGAGCCGCCGACCCAGGCCGAGCCCTCGCGCCTTCGGGGCGACGGCCAGCATCGTCGAGTGCATCCCCCGTGGCGCCAACCCGGGCTCGTGGGCGAAGGCGGGGATCCCGTAGACGAATCCGACCAGTTCGCCGGCGACGAGGGCGCCCGCCACCAAGCCCCCGGCGTGCAACGTCGAGCGCATCTCGACGGCGGGCACGATCTCGCGCTCGACGAAGCCCCACACGAGTCCCTGCAGGTCCTCGCACGCCCGCAGGCCAGCGGTCGTGGTCAACGCCTCGATGCGGAGTTCGGCCGTCACGTCCCCGAGTATGTCAGAGCGCGCGGCCGGCTCAGCCGCCCGTGCCGTCCCACGCGGGCGCGCGGCCGGCTCAATCGCCCGTGACGACCCGCTCGGGTGCCGGCGGTAGGTCGAGCACGGTCAGCAGGCCCGGGGGCGCCCGGTGGAGGCGCGGCAGCGCGCCCACGACCGCCGCGGCGGTCGCCACGTCGCCGGGGATCCCGCCCTCGACGTGCACGCGCAGGGCCGGCTCACCCTCGAGGATGACGGTGTCGCCGCTCTCCTCGGCGCCGAGCGCCATGGTCAGGTCCAGGGTGATCCTGGGCTGGCCGTCCTGGTAACCCGTGGCGACCTGATGAAGGCCACGCACCTGCCCGGGCGCGACCTCCACCGCATCCGTGCGGATGGGTGCGGTGGCCACGACCGGATCGAGGACCTGTTCGATCGCGTCGAGCCGCCAGCCGAACCCGGCGCCGATCATCGCGACCGATTCGATCAGGCCCATGTGGCCCAGCTTCCCCTCGCGCCCGAGGCGGCGAAACTCCTCCGGCGCCAACCCCGAGCCCACCTTCAACTGCAGCGGCGCCCGCCGCAGCGAGGCGTTCAGCACGCGCTCCACGCGCACCGAGCGCACCTCCAGCGCGACCGCGCCGAGGAACACCGGGAAGAGGTCCATGACGAAGCCGGGGTTCACGCCCGTCCCCAGCAACCGGACGCCCGCAGACTTGGCCGCGGCATCCAGCCGCCCCGCCTCCTCCGGGTGGTGGAACCACGGCCAGGAGAGCTGCTCCGTGGTCGACACCACGTCGAGCCCGCGTTCGATCAGCGCCATCAGCTGCGGCTCGACCTGGGACAGATGGGAACCGGTGCAGTGCAGGGCGACGTCCGCGTCGCAGCCGCTCAGCGCCAGATCGAGGTCCGGCGACACCACGACGCCGGAAGGGGAGCCCCCGAGGAGCTCGCCCAGGTCGCGGCCTGCAAGCACGGGATCGACGGCCGCCACCGTCTGGACACCCGGCCGCCGCACGGCCGCCGCGGCGACCGCCAGGCCGATCGGCCCCAGCCCCACGTGGACCACGCGAAGCGGCGTCACGGGCGTCCCCCGTCGCGGGCGGCCTGGCGCCGGCGGACGTCGCGAGAGCGAAGGACTGACCCGGCGTTCGAGACGGGAAGGGCGATGGACACGGGTGCCTCCTTGGCGCCGCTGGGCGCCGGCGTCGCGATCGCTCGCGCCGCGTCGACGCGACCTGCGACGGCGCGCCTCCTTCTATACCCCGGTTCGAGGGGTGTCAATGGACGCCCGCCACCTCGCGAGCGTGTCCCCGGCGCGGCCGTTGCGGCTCGCACGGCCGCGCCGCCGGTGGTACACGTGACGCCATGCTCACGACCCCCGACCTGCCCACGCTGGTGGCGGCCGCCGCCCCGGGTGAGCGGCACGCCGCGCTGCTCGCCACCCCCACCGAGCCCAACAGCGAGGTCCCGGCCTTCGCGCTTCGCGGCGCCCGGCCGGGCCCGACCCTGCTCGTGACCGCCGGCGGGCAGCTTCGCGCCCCGCCTCGCCCACTGGCTGACCGACGCCTGGATGCGCCACGCCGACGCCTACCTCGACCTGCACGGCGGCGACCTCAACGAGGCGCTGACGCCGTTCGTCCTGCACGCCCGCGGCGACGAGCGCGCCCGCACCCTGGCGGAGGCGTTCGGGATCCCCTACGTCGTCGCCTCGGCGAGCGCCGGGCACTCCTACACGGCCGCGGCGGCCGTGGGTGTTCCCGCCGTGCTCGCCGAGGCTGGCGGCCAGGGACTGTTCCCGGAGCGCGACGTGCTCACGCTGGTGGATGGCGTGCGTCGCGTCATGCGCCACCTCGGCATGCTCGCCGGTACGCCGGTCCCGCGCCCCATGGTGCCCATCGAGCGCTTCGTCGTGCTGACCTCGGAGCACGAGGGCCGTTGGTACCCGCGCGTGCGCTTGGGCGCCCGCGTCGAGGCGGGCGAGCCGCTCGGCGAGATCCGCGATCTGCTCGGCGAGGTCGTGCAGCGCGTGACGGCCCCCGTCGCCGGCACCGTCCTGTACTACGTCGCGACGCTCGCCATCGACCGCGGCGACCCGCTGGTGGGGATCGGGGCTGCCGCGCAGCCCGAGTGACGGGCCGGCCCGCTTGCCACCGCAGGTGCCGGCCAACCTGAGCCGGCGCGCGTGCCGGCCAACCCAGGGCGGCACACGGGCGGGGTCCCGCTTCCCGATCGCCGTCAGCCGTGCGCCGCCAACCAGGCCTCCACCTCGGCGCGCCGTGGGATCGGACCGACGGCGCCGTAGCCGCGGGTCGACAGCGCCGCCGCCGCGTTGGCGTAGCGGGCCGCGTCCGCGAGGGGCGCCCCACGCAGCCACTCGACGAGGAAGGCGCCGTCGAAGGTGTCGCCCGCGCCGGTCGCGTCGACCGTCCCCACCGCGTGACCGGCCAGGCGGTGGCGCTCGCGGCCGTCGGCGACGAGCGCCCCGTCCGGTCCCAGCTTGAGGGCGACGACGCGGGCGCCCCGGCCCAGCAGGGCGTCGACGACCGCGTCCGGGTCCACCAGACCGGTCAGCTGGGTGGCGTCCTCCAGGCTCGGAAGGCAGACGTCGCACTGGGCGATCGTCTCCATCACCACGGCGCGCGCCCGCGCGAGGGGCCAGAGCTTGAGGCGCAGGTTCGTGTCGTAGGCGACCGCCGTGCCCGCCGACCGGGCGGCCTCGATGGCAGCGAAGACGGCGTCGCAGGCGCCGTCGCTGATCGCCTGGCTGATGCCCGACACGTGCAGCACCCGCGCGGAAGCGATCGCCGCGACGGGCACGTCGGCCGGGCGCATGCGGCTGGCGGCGGAGTCGCGCCGGTAGTAGCTGAACGCATGGCCGTCGGGACCGTGGGTGACGAAGTAGATGCCGGTGGGGGCGTCCGGATCGCGCGCGACGTGGCCCGCGTCGACGCCCTCGTCGGCCCACAACTCCATGAACCGATCGCCGAACACGTCTTGGCCGAGCCGCGTCCAGTAACCGGCCGCCGCGCCCTGGCGGGCGGCCGCGATGACCGCGTTGGAGGTGTCGCCGCCGAAACCCTGCAGGTA
>CAZJUA010000166.1:0-2542 GCA_964549045.1 uncultured bacterium
TCGATCCCGCCCGCCACCGGCTGGCGCGCGAGGTCAAGGCGATCACCTACCACGGGCTGTGGCTGCGTCCGCAGGGCGCGGGCTGGGCGGCCGAGGTGATCGTCGACGTGTAGGCGTGCCGGTCGGCGCAACGCCGAACGGCGCGGCAACCCCGGGCGCGCGGCCGCCGGGCCGAGCGCCGCCAGCGGGCGCGCGCGCCCGCCCGATCGGAGGACGCGATGCAGCGGCCCGACCTCCACCGAAGGCTCGAGCGGATCGACGAGGTGCGCTGGCGGATCCCGCGCGGCGCGCTGCCGGGCATGCGTTGCGACGGCGTGGTCTTCGCCGATGACACGCTGATCGAGGCGCTCGGTGACGACCCCGCGCTGGAGCAGGTGGCGAACGTCGCCACGCTTCCCGGCATCGTGGGCGAGAGCCTGGCGATGCCCGACATCCACTGGGGCTACGGCTTCTGCATCGGCGGCGTCGCCGCCACCGACCCCGCCGACGGCGGCGTGGTGTCGCCCGGCGGCGTCGGCTACGACATCAACTGCGGGGTGCGGCTGCTGCGCAGCGACCTGCATGCGGAGGACCTGGCCGGTCGCCTCGAGGGGCTCGTCGACGCGCTGCAGGCCCACGTGCCCGCCGGGGTGGGCCGCTCCGGCCCGTACCACTTCGGGCCGCGCGAGCTCGACGCGCTCATGCAGGGCGGCGTGCCGTACCTCGTTGGGCGCGGGCTGGCCACCGCCGACGACGCACGCCACTGCGAGGCGGAGGGCTGCCTCGACGACGCGCGACCGGACCTCGTCTCCGACGTCGCGAAGGCGCGCGGCGCCGAGCAATGCGGCACGCTGGGATCGGGCAACCACTTCGTCGAGGTGCAGGTCGTCGACCGCGTCGAGGACGCGGAGGCGGCGGCCGCCTTCGGGCTCGAGGCGGGCCAGGTGTGCGTGCTGATCCACTCGGGTTCGCGCGGCCTCGGCTACCAGGTGTGCGACGACGCCCTGCGCGGCCTGCGCGGCGTGGCCGAGCGTTACGGCATCGAGCTGCCCGACCGCCAGCTCGCCTGCGCGCCGATCGACTCGCCCGAGGGGGAGGCCTACCTGGGCGCCATGCGCGCGGCCGCCAACTTCGCCTTGTGCAACCGGCAGCTCCTCGCGGCGGAGGTGCGCGAGGCCTTCGAGCGCTTCTTCGGGCGGCCCTGGGCGCGCCTCGGGCTGGCGCTCGTGTACGACGTCGCCCACAACATCGCCAAGTTCGAGCGCCATGCCGTCGACGGTCGCGAGCGCACGCTGTGCGTGCACCGCAAGGGCGCCACCCGTGCGTTCCCGGCCGGGCACCCGGAGGTGCCCACCGTGTACCGCGAGGTCGGTCAGCCGGTCATCGTCCCCGGCGACATGGGGCGCGCCAGTTGGGTGCTGCGCGGCGGACCGCTGGCCATGGAGCGCAGCTTCGGCACCACCTGCCACGGTGCCGGGCGCGTGATGAGCCGCACGGCGGCGGTCAAGGCGGCCAAGGGACGCGACCTGCGCGCCGAGCTCGCCGCGCGCGGTGTCGTCGCCCGCGCGAGCAGCCGGCGCGGCCTCGACGAGGAGCAGCCCGATGCCTACAAGGACGTCGACCGGGTCGTCGACGTCGTGCACCGCGCCGGGCTGTCCACCCGGGTGGCGCGCCTGCGGCCGCTGGGGGTCGTCAAGGGCTGAGTTCTGGCGATGCGGTGGCGGCGCGGGTGGGCTTCTCGCCGCCGTCGCGGCCCCCGTCGCAGCCGCGGCAACCCCCGTCGCAGCCGCGGCGGCCGCCGCCGCGGCCGTATGCTCGCCGCCGTGACGCGCACGCGGCCGGGCGGGATGGCGGGGTTCACCCTCGTGTGGGTGGGGCAGTTGGCGTCGCTACTCGGCTCCGGCATGACGGCCTTCGCGATCACCATCTGGGCGTGGCAGGAGACGGGGCAGGCGACGACGCTCGCGCTGGTCGGCCTGTTCTCCTTCGCGCCGACGATGCTGCTCAGCCCGATCGCCGGCGCGCTGGTCGACCGTTGGAACCGCAAGCTGGTGATGATGCTCTCCGACCTGGCGTCGGGTCTGGCCACGATCGCGATGCTGACGCTGTACCAGGCGGGTGCGCTCGAGATCTGGCACCTCTACCTCCTCGGCGCGTGGTCCGGGGCGTTCGCCGCCTTCCAGTTCCCCGCCTACTCGGCCGCGATCAGCACGATGCTGGCGAAGCGCCATTACGCCCGCGCGAGCGGCATGCTGTCGCTCGCCGAGTCCGCGTCGGGGATCGCCGCGCCGGTCCTCGCCGGCCTGCTGCTGGCGGCGGTGGGCGTGGCGGGCGTGTTCGTCGTCGACATCGTCACCTTCATCGTCGCGGTCGTCACCCTGCTCCTGGTGGCGGTTCCGCAGCCGGTCGCCTCGCGGGAGGGGACCGCGGCCCGCAGCGGACTGTGGCGCGACGCCGGCTACGGCTTCCGCTACATCCTCGCGCGACCGGCGCTGCTGCGCCTGCAACTCCTGTTCACGGTCAGCAACTTCATCGCCGTGTTCGGCACGGTGGTGGTCGCGCC
>CAZJUA010000167.1:0-8765 GCA_964549045.1 uncultured bacterium
CAGGAGATCCCCTGCAACCCGTGCACCTCGGTGTGCCCGCAGGGGCTGATCCACATCGACCCGGACGACATCCGCCACGTGCCCGAGTACCTCGGCGACGTCCTCGGCGACGCCTGCATCGGCTGCGAGCGCTGCGTGCGCATCTGCCCGGGGTTGGCGATCACCCTGGTCGACCACCGCGACGACCCCGAGCATCCCGTGGTCACCATCCCGTTCGAGTTCGACGCCGACGCCCTGCACGCGGGCGACGTGGTGACCGTGCTCGACACGGCCGGCGAGGTGCTGGGGAACGTCGAGGTGGTGCAGGTCCGCGGGGTGCCCCGCAGGGCGGCCGCGGGCGCGCCCAGCGGCGGCCGCGACGGCACGCTGCTGGTCAAGGTGCGCGCCCCGGCCGACGTCGCGCCCAGGATCGCCGGGGTCCGGCTGCCGCACGCGTGGCACGGCGACGGCTGGGCGCCCGATCCCACCGAACTCCCCGACGACGAGATCGTCTGCCGCTGCGAGCGCGTGACCGCCGGCGAGCTGCGGGCTCTGATCCGGGCCGGGCACCGCGACGTCAACGAGCTCAAGACCATCGTGCGCGTGGGCATGGGGGCCTGCGGCGGCAAGACCTGCGCGCCCCTCATCGAGCGGCTCTTCCGCGACGAGGGCGTGCCGCTCGCCGAGGTCACGCCGTCCGTGCGCCGGCCGCTCTTCGTCGAGGTGCCGATCGGCGTCTTCGCCGGCGTCGAGGAGGGCGTGTGAGCCACCCGGACGTCATCGTGATCGGTGCCGGCAGCGTGGGCGTGCCCGTCGCCTGGTCGCTCGCGCGCGTGGGTCTCCGACCCCTGGTGCTCGACGCCGGCGCCAGCGCCGGTCAGGGCGCCAACAAGGCCGCCATCGGCGGCGTCCGCGCCACCCACGCCGACCCCGCCAAGATCCGCGTCGGCCGCGAGAGCCTGCGCGTGTTCGCCACCTGGGAGTCCGAGCACGGCGACGACATCGAGTGGGTGACGGGCGGCTACGCCTTCGTCGCCTACCGCGAGCAGGAGGAGGCCACCTTCCGCAACCTGCTCCAGACGCAGCAGCGGAGCGGCCTCGACATCGGCTGGCTCGACCGCGACGAGATGCTGGCGCGCGTTCCTGACCTGGCACGCGAGAGCCCCGACGGCGACGTGCTGCGTGGCGGCACCTTCTCGCCCGGCGACGGCCACTGCTCGACGCTGCTCGCGAGCCACGCGCTGGCGGAGGCCGCCCGGCGCGCGGGCGCCGAGTTCCGCTTCGGCGAGCGGGTGACGGAGCTGTTCGTCGAGGGTGGGCGCGTCCGCGGGGTGCGCACCGACCGCGGCAGCTACGCCGCGCCGGTGGTGGTCAACGCCGCTGGTGGCGCCGCGGCTGCGGTCGCCGCACTCGCGGGCGAGGAGCTCGCGGTGCGCGCCGACCTGCACGAGGCCGCCATCAGCGAGCCGGTCGCGCCGTTCCTGACGCCGCTGGTGGTCGACGTGCGGCCAGGTCCCGGTTCTGCGAACGTGTACTTCTACCAATCCAAGGGGGGCCAACTCGTCTTCTGCCTCACCCCCTCCCCGCCCATCTGGGGCGACGACCTGCGCGAGACCAGCGTGTTCCTGCCGCAGGTCGCGAAGCGCCTGGTCGCGCTCATGCCACGGTTGCGTCACCTGCGGGTGCGGCGCACCTGGCGCGGCGTCTACCCCATGACCCCGGACGGCTCGCCGCTGGTCGGCTGGTCCGAGCGGGCCGAGGGCCTGCTGCACGCGGCGGGCATGTGCGGGCAGGGCTTCATGCTGGGCCCCGGCGTCGGCTCGCTCGTGGCGCGTATGGTCCGGCGCGAGATGACGCCCGAGGACGCCGAGACGCTCGCGGCCTGGGCGCCGCAGCGCGCGTTCGTGGGGCAGGAGGCGTTGCGGTAGGCGATCGCGTACACGGGGCTCGATCGTGCGCGTGTCGTCTCGCTTTGACAGACGCCGGACGCGGCCTCACGTGCCGAGATGGCCCCGGCTTCAGGTTCGTGTCAGGTTGATTGGCCACCCTGCCGGCATCGGCGGGGCCAGCTTCCCGTCACGAAGGAGTGTGACGGCTGATGCGGACACGTGACGTTCGCACGCGTCGACCTGGTCCCCGCCGAGGAGACGGGCGGCGGCCCCGTCACCGTGTACGACGGTGACCCCGTCACGTATGACGTTCTCTTGCTGGCCGACGGGACCACGGAGGAACTGGGCGTGGCCGAATGGGTGCCGGATGGTACCTACGACCAGATCCGCTTCATCGTCGAGAGCGCGACGCTGTCCCTTTGCGACGACGCGGAACCGTCATCCTGCGAGGAGTTCGACGTGTTCGTCCCCAGCGGCGCCCAGACTGGGATCAAGGTCAACGTCCAGCCGCCGCTGATCGTGGACGAAGGCGCGAACCAGACGCTCATCGTCGACTTCGATGTCGAGCGCGCGGTCGTCGAGACCCCGCCCGGCAGCGGCAACTACCTGCTGAAGCCGACGGCCCTGCGGGTGATCACCGAGATGGGATCCGAGGCTGGCGCGGACTGACCCGTCGTCGACGGTTCCGGCGTGGTCATCGACGGTGTGAACCTCGCGTCGACCCTACCGCACCGTGATCGCCACGCTCGCCAGCGTCCGATCGCCCACGCCGGTCACGTAGCGGACCTCGTAGGCGCCCGGTTCGTCGGGGGCGGTGAGGGTGACGGGACTGCCGTCGCGCGTGTACTGGTAGCTCCGGTAGGCCCCCTCGCGGGCGCCCGCCTCGACGATCGTGACGTAGTCGCGCGGGTTGTCGGGTCCCTCCCACGTGACCTCGAAGCGTTCGCCGGCGCCGACGCTCGCCGGCGGGGCGAGGTTGGCGCTGACCGCGGTGACGGTGACGGGCACGCTCACGAGCGTGTTCCCTTCCCGGCCCGTGACGTAGCGGACCTCGTACGGGCCCGGCTCGGCGGGCGCCGAGAGGGTGACGGGACTGCCGTCGCGCGTGTACTGGTAGCTCCGGTAGCTTCCCTCGCGGGCGCCCGCCTCGACGATGGTGAGGTAGTCGCGGTCGTTGTCGGGGCCGGTCCACGCCACGCTGAACTCGCTTCCAGCGGGGATCTCGGGCGGGACCGTCACGGTGGCTTCGACGGCGATGACGGTGATGGGCGCGCTCGCGAGCGTGTTGCCGCCCTGGCCCGTCACGTAGCGCACCTCGTACGCGCCCGGTTCGTCGGGGGCGCTGAGGGTGACGGGGCTGCCGTCGCGGGTGTACTGGTAGCTCTCGTAGCTGCCCTCGCGGGCGCCCTCGGGGACGATCGTGAGGTAGTCGCGGTCGTTGTCGGGCCCGGACCAGTCGACGGCGAACTGACCGCCGGCGCCGACCTCGGCCGGCGCCTCGAGGCTTGCGGGGGCGGCCCGCGACACGAAGGCTGGGCTGCGGCCGATCACCCTGGAGCCCCCCTCCGGGAGCACGAGGTGGTAGCGGACCTCCAGCGTCCCGGGCTCGTCGGGCACGCGCAGCTCGAGGGTCCCGGAGGCGCTCGAGGTGTAGCTCCAGTCGACGTAGACCTCGTCGCCGGCATCCGCTGGGGCGACGGCGAGCCAGCCGCTGCGCTCTCCGGGAGGGGCGCCGTCGAAGCGCGCGGTCACCGTGGAGCCGGCCACCGGGTCGAGCGGTTCGACCTCGATGGTCACCTCGGTCTCCGGCTCGAGTTCGAAGGCGAAGGCGTTGTCCGCTTCGGGCGCCACGGTGAGTCCTGACACGACCAGGGGGTTGGCCGCGAACGCGTCCGCGAGCTCCGCGCGGTAGCTGCCGGGCGGGAGGGCGGCGACGTACTCGCCGTCGGCTCCCGCGGTGAAGCGGGTGGCGTCCCCGGACACGGGGTCCACGAAGTCGACGGTGGCGCCGTCGCTCACGCTCTCGCCGCGTCGCGTGAGGGTGACCGTCACGGCCAGTTCGGCGGCGACCGGTGCGACGTCGACGGCGCGACCGAGCGCCGCGGCCAGCTCCTCGACGCTGCGGGCGTTCTCGAAGGTGCCCAGCCCCTCGAAACTGCGGATGGCGAGGTCGTCGAGGTCGAAGCCGATGATGCGCAGGTCGACCTCGAAGCCTGCCGAGGTGAGGTGTTCGACCGCGGCCCGCACGTCGCCGCCGCACGACTCGATGCCGTCCGTCACGAGGACGACGATGGCGCGCCCGTCGGCGCCGCGGAGGTCGTCGAGCGCCAACTCGAGCGAGTAGGCGATCGGCGTCGCACCCTTCGCCTGCGTCCCGCGTACCGCGCCCAGCAGCCGATCGCGGTCGAAGCCGTCCACCGGCACGACCAGCTTGCTGTCCTCGCACGCGCCGTCGTCGAGCGCCGCCACCCGCGCGCCGTAGACGCGCAGGCCGACGTGCAGCTCGGGCGCCGTGGGGAGGCGGCTCACGAAGCCGGCGACGGCGTCCTTGGCGGCCGTGATGCGGTACTGGCCGTCGGCGAGCCTGTTGAACATCGAACCCGAGGCGTCGAGAACCAGGAGGACGTGGGTCGACCCCCCTTGCGCCCAGGCGACGGCGCCGGCCTGGACGAGCAGCAGCATCGCGACGATGACGGCGGAGCGCAGCGTTCTCAGCATCGGGTTCCTCCTCGGTGCGCGGAGCGTGGGCCTCGCGGGCCGTGCGGTCGTTCCGGGCATGGTAGCAGCGGTCACGGGGTGCTCGGGTCTACACTGAGGTGACGGCCGCGGAGGTCAGCCGGGCGCGCGCGCGAGTCGCGGCGACCGGTCGCAACCCGGCCACGTACGTCGGTGCTTCCGCCCGTCGCGGGGCCCGCGGAGCACGCGGTCCCGAATGGAGGGCCTCATGTGCTGGATCCCGTTGACGCTGGGCGTGTTGATGATCGGTGGCGGCGCGTTCCTGATCATCCGCTTCTTCGTTGGCCGCGGCAGCGCCCGACCCGAGGTCGCCACGATGGGCCGCACGGAGAGCATGATCGTCGGCGCGCTGCTCGCCTCGGTCGGCTTCCTCATGCTCGTCCTCGGCATCACGGGCGTGATCTGCCAGGGCCTCGGGATCGGCTGACGCCGACCGGCCTTCCCCCGTCGCACGGCCCGCGACCCACGCGGGTGCGAGAGGAGGCCTCATGTGCTGGATTCCCTTGCTGCTCGGTGCCCTGATGACCGCCGGAGGCGCGTTCCTGATTCTGCGGTTCTTCGCTGGTCGCGGCAGGGAGCGACCCGACATCGCCACGACCCGTCGCACGGAGAGCATGATCGTCGGCGTCATCCTCACGTCCTTGGGCTTCCTGGTGCTGCTCCTCGGCGTCTTCGGCGTGATGACCGGGTGCTTCGGGCTCGGGTGAGGTGACGTGGGCGTGCCGTCGTCCGCGGACGCCGACGGCGGGACGGGGACGCTCTCCGATCAGGCCCGGCTCGTGAGCCGCAGGCCGACGATCGACACGAGCAGCAACAGCAGGAAGCCCGCCCGCGCAAGCGTGAGCGGCTCCTGGAACAGCACCACCCCCAGGGCCGCGGCGCCCAGGGCCCCGATGCCGACCCACACCGCGTAGGCGGTGCCGATCGGCAGCACGCGGACCGCCAGGGCCAGCAGGACCATGCTGACGGCCAGCGCCGCGATGGTGAACGCGCTGGGCCATGGGCGTGTGAAGCCGTCGGCGTACTTCAGCCCGATCGCCCAGGCCATCTCGAACAGCCCGGCGACGACGAGCACCAGCCAGGCGGCGGTGTGGGTCACGAATGCACCACCTGGAACATCCCCAACAGCGCCTCGTGCTCGATGAAGCCGTGCCGCTCGTAGAACGGCGTGGTGCCCGTGGCGGCGAAGACGCCGATGAAGGCGCGCTCGGGCGCCCGAGCATGAATCCGCGCCACGAGGCGGCCGACGATCGCGTCGCCGATCCCGCTCCTCTGTAGGTCGGGGTGCACGACGACGTCCTGGACGTAGTGGTAGATGGCGCCGTCGCCCACCACGCGCCCCATGCCGACGGTGCGGTCGCCCAGCGTGGCGACGACGCCGAGGAGCGATCGCGCCAACGACGCCGGCGCGGCGTCGAAGTTGAGCACGGGCGCCCAGCCGACCGCGGTGCACAGGTCGCGGTACTCGTCGAGCGTGGGCAGGCGGTCGTCGAGGACGACGTCGGGGTGCATGGGGACCTCCCGTGGGCGCGGACGTGCGCTTCGACCAGAGTACCGCCGGCGCCCGCGGGGCACCGGCGGCCGTGCGTCCCGCGCCCGCGGCGCGATCGGGCCGAATGGCTCTGGAAGTCACGCGGGAAGAGGTGTACCCCTGGGGCGTCGAACGGTCCAGCGGCGGGCCGTGCCGGATCGCGGAGCGCGAGCGCGGTGGTGTCGGTCGTCGGCGGATTGGGGTGCCACGTGCCACGACGCGTCCTCGCCCTCACCGTCCTGCTGCTCGTCGGCCTCGCGTGGGCCCAGCCCTGGGCGCTGCTGCCCGCCACCGGCGAGCGCGTCATGCTCGGCGGGTTGCAGCCGGGCGACGTGTACCAGCTGCGCGTCAGCGGCTGGATGTCGTTCGGCACCTGGTGGCAGAACGATCGGCCGCTCCTCGACGACGCGTGCTTCGAGTTCGCGGCCAAGGGCTTCGCGGACCCGCTGCCCGTGGTGGCGAACGACCTCGGCCTGTCGCTGTGCGACGGCGGCTACCGCGACGACCACGTCTACCTCTCGCCACCCTTCGTGGCCCCGAGCCCGAACGTGGCGCTGTGGGTGATCGACACGGACTACCGCGACAACGCCGGCAGCGTGCTCGTGGAGGCCCTGTGGCTGCAGCCCGGTGGTGGTACGTCGCGGGGCGGGACGGCCGGGGGCGATCTCGCCGGCGACGCGGGGCCCGGACCGTACTGCATCCTGCGCCGCTCCGATCTCTACGGGCCGCCCAACTGCTTCGAGTTCTACCTGGCCGACACCTCGCGGACGTCCGGCGCCCTGGCGGTCCTGTCCGGCGGCGGCTGCTGGGCGACGGAGCTCGCGCTGCGGCAGCGTTGGGAGATCGACCCCACGCTCGGCGGCCCCTACGGCCACTGGGAGGCGGCCGACGGCTCGATGAGCACGCTGAGTCGCTACGGCGGCGACGTCTACGGCTGCCTGGCCGGCGACCCCTTCGGTGACGACGACTGGGACGAGGACTGGGGCGGCGGTTGGTGGGACGACCCGGTCGATCCGGACGACAGCTGTCCCTGGGCGTTCGATGGCGAGTGCGACGAGCCCGGCATCGGTACGGGGGCGTGCCTGCCAGGCACCGACACCTTCGACTGCCGCGGCATCGCCGTGGGCCCCGGCGGCGGCGACCCCATCGAGGAAGACCTGCCGCCCGACGCCGAGCGGCGCGACCAGACGCTGAACCAGTGCGACGTCTGGTCGGCCACGAACTCCGGTGGCGAGGAGGGGACCGTCGACACCTGGGACATCGCCGCGATCCCCGAAGGCGCGGTGTTCGACCTGCGCTTCGACGCGGCGTCGATGCCCGATCGCTTCCGCGTCGTGTACCGCGGCGTCAACGTCTTCGAGAGTGGCTGGCGCGGTTCCAGCAGCTACGACGGGAACGCCGAGTACCCGGGCGGGGTCGTGAGCCCCGGCTCGGGCGAGGCTACGGACCTGTTCGCCAAGTCCGGCAGCAACGCGTTTGCCGTCGTCGTGATCGGGGGCGAGAGCGGGACCGTGTGGGACTACAGCGTGCGCTGCCGCACCCGTTGAGGCGCGCTGCCTGGAGGCCCCTCCGGTGTCAGGCGAGCAGCCGCCGCAGGAAGGCGAGCCCCTCGCGCGCGATCGTGTCCTGATCCGGGGCGACGGGACGCCACAGGCGCACCGCGCCGGCGATGCTCGTCACGGCGGGGGTGAACGACTCGATGACGACGTCACCGGCGTAGGCGACCTCGCGCAGCGCCCGCGCGACCCCCTCCCAGGCGACCTGACCCCGGCCGGGCACGCCGCGGTCGTTCTCGCAGGCGTGCACGTGGAAGAGGCGGCCGGCTTCGGCCGCCGCCCTGACGGCGGCGGCGCTGTCGCGCTCCTCGAGGTGCAGGTGGAAGGTGTCGAGGTGCAACCCGACGGCGTCGTGGCCGACGTCCTCGCACAACCGCAGCCCCTGCTCGACCGTGTTGACGCGGTCGGTCTCGAAGCGGTTGAGGGGCTCGAGCGCCAGGCGGACGCCATGCGCGGCCGCGTCCTCGGCCGCCTCACGCAGCGAGGCGACGACGCGGGCCCACTCCGCCGCGCGCTCGTCCGGGGGCAGGGGGCGCGCCAGGCCAACCGAGCCGTAGGCGGGGCCGGCGACCAGGTCGGCGCCGAGGGCCTCGGCCAGGCGCACCAGCCGCGCGACGTAGGCGAGGGTCGACGCGCGCACGGCCGGGTCGGGATCGCCCACGTCGCGCCCCGGTCCGTAGGCGCCGCACACGATCGCGTGCAGGCCGCGGCGTCGCAGCGCCTGCGCCAGCGGCGCGGCATCGACCAGGTCGGGGTCCTCGACGGCGATCTCGAAGACCTCGGCCCCGAGGTCGGCCGCGTGGTCGACCAAGTCGAGGTCGCGGTCCGTGCGGAAGGGCGAGCGCCAGATGAAGCTGTTGACCCCGAGCCGCATGCCCGTCAGCTCCCCGTCGCGCCGGTCGCGCCGGTCGCGCCGGCGTCGGCGAGGATCGCCCGCATGGCCGCGGCCAGGGCCGCGGCGTCGCCGGCCTGGACCCAGGCCTTCTTGACCAGTTCACTGCCCATCCCCACGCAGGCCGCGCCGGCGTCGAGGTAGGCGCGCAGATCGGCCGGCGCGACGCCGCCGGTGGCCAT
>CAZJUA010000168.1:0-16416 GCA_964549045.1 uncultured bacterium
CGTCAGTCCGCCGGCAGCAGCGACACCGCCGTCGGCTTGAGGCGCAGGCGCACGAGATCGCCCTTCTCGGCGGCTGACATGCCGCCGCCCGACATCGTCGCGAACAGCTCGGTACCGGCGACGTCGAACAGGTACTCGGTCGCGGCACCGAGGTAGGCGGCGCTCACCACCTTGGCGTCGATCGCCGGCTCGTCCTCGCGCGCGAACTCCACGGCCTCGGGCCGCACCATGACGGTGACGGGCCCGGCGGCGATGTCCTGCTGGTGCGCCCAGCGGTAGCCGAGCAGGTCGATCACCTGGCCGTCGTAGCGGCCGGGCAGGAAGTTGGCGGAGCCGATGAAGTCGGCGACGAAGCGCGAGGCCGGCCGCGTGTAGAGCTCGTGCGGCGAGCCGATCTGCTCGATGAGGCCCTCGCGCATGACGACCACCCTGTCGCTGATCGCCAGCGCCTCCTCCTGGTCGTGGGTGACGTACACACTCGTGATGCCGAGGCGCTGCTGCAGCTCGCGGATGTCCTCGCGCACGCGCTTGCGCAGCTTGGCGTCGAGGTTGGAGAGCGGCTCGTCGAACAGCAGCACCCGTGGGCGGATGACGAGCGCGCGCGCCAGCGCGACGCGCTGCTGCTGGCCGCCGGAGAGCTGCGACGGCGTGCGGTGGGCCAGGCCCTCGAGGCCCACCATCGCGAGCGCCTCGTCGACGCGGGCGGCGATCTCCTCCTTGGGTCGCCGCGCGACCCGCAGGCCATAGGCGACGTTCTCGAAGACGTTCATGTGCGGGAACAGCGCGTAGCTCTGGAAGACCATGGTGACGTCGCGCAGGTAGGCGGGCAGCCGCGCCACGTCCTCGTCGTCGAGCAGGATCTGGCCGGCCGTGGGCCGCTCGAGGCCGGCGATCAGCCGCAGCGCGGTCGTCTTGCCGCAGCCCGAGGGACCGAGGAGCGTGAGCAGCTCGCCGCGCGCGATGTGCAGATCGACGTCGTTGACGGCGTAGACGTCCTTGCCGAAGCGCTTGACGAGGCCGCGGAGTTCGACCGTGGCCGGCGTGAGTCCTGAGATCACGTGCGCACCCCCACCATCCGTGCGCCCAGCATGCGAGCGATCTGGAGCACGACGACGATCACGAGCAGCAGCGACACGATGAGGATGGTCCCCATCGCGGCCGCGCGCCCGAGTTGGCCCTGGTCGACCCAGCCGAGCAGCAGCACCGTGGCGAACTGGTTGCCCGGGCTGACCAGGAAGATGACCTGACTGACGGCCGTCATCGCCGTGACGAAGGCGAAGATCAGGCCGGTGACGAGCGTGTTGATCAGCAGCGGGAAGAGCACCCGGCGCATGGTCGTCAGCGACTTCGCCCGCAGCATCGTCGACGCCTCCTCGAGGCTGGGATCGATCTGCGCCAGGCCCGCCACCGCCGCACGGATGGCGACCGGCATGTTGCGGAACACCAGCGCGATGACGATGATCGTGGCGCTGGCCGTCAGCAGCACGGGGCCGGTGTTGAACGCGAAGATGTACGCGACCCCCATGACGGTGCCGGGGGTGGCGAACGACAGCAGCGAGCCGAACTCGACGAAGCGTCGCCCCCAGAAGCGCTGGCGCGACACCAGGTACGCGACCAGGAAGCCGAGCAGCATCGCGGGCACCGCGCTGATCGCGGCGACCCGGGCGGTGAACAGGAACACCTCCCAGCCCGCACCGGCGAAGAAGTCCTGGTAGTGCCTGAGGGTGAAGGTGTAGTTGACGCCCCACAGCTGCGCGAAGGAGCCGACGACGATGGAGAGGTAGAGGGCGGCCACGAAGACCGTCCAGACGAAGAGCACGACCGTCAGGCCGACCTCGAGCGCGCGCGGGATCGGCGCCAGCGCGCCGCTGGTCGGCTTGCCCGTGACGGTGACGAACGATCCGCCACCGAGCCACCAGCGCTGCAGGAAGAACGCGCCGAGCACCATCAGGAGCAGGACGGCACCGTAGACGGCCGCCTCGTTGGGGTTGAAGCGTCCCGTGAGCGACAGGTAGACCTCCGTCGCCATGTACTTGCGGTTGCCGCCGAGGATGATCGGGTTGCCGAAGTCGGCGAGCGACTCGATCATGCTGAGCAGGAAGGCGGCCGCCAGGCCCGGCCGCACCAGCGGCCAGGTGATCGTCCGCAGCGTCACCCACGCGTTGGCGCCCAGCGTCTGCGCGGCCTCCTCGAGGGCGGGGTTGAGCGAGCTGAGCGAGCCGCGCAGGAGCAGGTAGGCGATCGGCGTGAACGCCAGGATCTGCGCCAGCGCCACGCCCGGGATCCCGAAGATCCAGCTGCTCTGCATGTCGAGCAGGTTGTACGTGACCAGTCCGCGGCGCCCGAGCAGGAAGATCATGGCGAACGCGAGCACGAACGGCGGCGTGATGATCGGCAGGATGCTGATGACGTCCAGCGAGCGCCGCACCGCGCCGAAGCGCGCGCGCTGACCGAGCAGCGCGAAGGCCAACCCCAACAGCGTCGCGGTAGGGGCGACGATCGATACGAGCAGCAGGCTGGTGGGCAGCGCGCCGTTGCCGTAGAGCAGCACGCCGACGACGAGGCCGAGCGCGCCGCCGAGGAGCGCGCGCGACAGGACCGTGGTCCAACGTACCCGCCGCCAGAGCGCGAACGCCGCGAAGCCGCCCAGGCCGGCCAGGCCCCACCGCAGGGTCAGCGCGACCTCGTCGACCGCCGAGCGTTCGTTGCCGAGCATGAAGAAGAGCGGGTGCTGCATCGTCCGCAGGAAGACGGAGAAGTCGAACCGGCCGCCGATGTAGATCGACGACCGCAGCACCGTGAAGAGCGGATAGAGGATGAAGAGAAGCACGAACAAGGAGACGAACAGGATGCTGGACGCGATGAACGCGTCGCCCTGGACGCGGCCCGACTCGCTGAGCGCGTTGCCGAGCAGCATGACCAGGCCGGCGAGCACCAGCAGCGCGCCCATGCCGAACGGGGTCGTACTGAGCATGAACCAGGCGACCACCGACGTCAGGGCCACGGTACCGGCCACCAACACGAGGTCGGCGCGGCGCGCGGTCGGGATCGGGAGGAAGGAGAGGGCGAGGGCGGCGACCGCGGCGAGGAGGGTCAGCCACAGCAGGGGGTGGCCGATCGCGACCGCGTAGAGATCGGGTTCGACCGTCAGGAAGGGTCGGTTGGGGCGGCCGATGGGGAGGGCCCACCAGCCGACGATCGCCAGCGCGGCCGGCAGCCACGCGCCGCTGATGGCCAGGCCGGCCGTCGGACGCCGCGGGCGCAGGGCGTTGGAGGGGGGTGAAGCGTCCAAGTTGGGCCTCGCGGCAGGGGGTCCGAGCACGATGCGCCCGGTGGCGGGACGGTGTGGGGTCGGGGGCTCGGGGCCCCCGACCCGGACGATCTTCCGATCAGGTCGCGCTCATCGAGCGCAAGCGCCTACCGCGGGGTCGGGAAGATCTCGTTCGTCCAGCGGCCGACGAGGCGTTCCTTGACCTCGGGCGTCCCGTAGGTGTCGAAGTCGTAGTCGATCAGGTTGATGCCGGAGAGGTCGGGCGCGAGCTCGGCGACCGGCGTGTTCGCGTTCGACTGGATCTGGTACGACTCGCCCTGCGCAGCGGCGATCATCTGCGCCTCGGGGGTCAGCGCCCACTCGATGAAGGCGATCGCGGCATCCCGGTTGGGCGCGTTCTTGACGAGGCTCAGGCCGCCGATCTCGTAGCCGGTGCCCTCGACGGGCGCGTAGGTGACCAGCGGGAAGCCCTGGGCGGCGAACTTGACGCCGTCGTGCATGAACTGCACGCCGATGGCAACCTCACCGCGGCCGGCGAGCTGACCGGGGCCGCTGCCCGAGCTGGTGTACTGCGCCATGTTCTGGTGCATCCCCGCCAGGATCTCGAACGCCTCTTCCTCGCCGAAGATCTGCACCAGCGTCGCGATGACCGTGTACGCGGTGCCGGAGCTGTTCGGGTCGGACATGGCGATGAGGCCCTTGTACATGGGGTCGGTCAGGTCGCGCCAGCCCTCGGGCATCGGCTTGCCTTCGAGGACGCCCTCGTTGACCACGAAGCCGAGCGCGCCGGCGTACAGCGGGATGTAGGTGCCGCCGACCTGGTCCTTGAGGTCCTGGATGATGTCGTCCCACACGGTGGGCTCGTAGAACTCCGTCAGGCCCTCGCGGAAGGCGATGAGGTGCGGATCACCGGTGCCGCCGAACCACACGTCGAAGATCGGGTTGGCCGCCTCGGCGCGCAGGCGGGCGAGGCCGTCGTTCGAGCTGAGGCGCTGGAACTCGAGGTCGATGCCGGTGGCCTCCGTGAAGGCCGGGCCGAGGGCCTCGCACCAGGCGAGGTCGGGGCTGCACAGGAGGTTGACGCGTTGCGCCTGGGCCTGGCCCAGGAACAGCGCGCTCGCGGCGATGAGGAGGATGGCGAGTCGCTTCATGCAGGTCTCCTTCGTGTCGTCGTGCCGGCCGAAACCGGCGGGGACGCCTGGTTGGGGTCGAGACGCGGACCGGGTCCGCGCACCGTGGGGTCGATGCGACAGACTATCGCATGCTCGGTCGCTCATGTCAGGTAATGGTCAGGGCGCACCCGTGGGTGCGCCCAGAAGCCAGCCCGATGAACGGTGGGCCTCGCGTCAGAACCCGACGCCGACGCTGCCGATGCCGCGCTCGACCTTGCCGAGGACCGCGGCGTCGGTGCCCACGTCGACCTGCTGGCGGGCCACCCGCTCGAACTCCCAGACCACGCCCGCGTAACCCGCGCCCAGCTCGGCCCGCGTCGCCGCCGGGAACTCGAAGTCGCCATCGTCCGGCGCGCTGCACGCGACGTAGGTGGTGTCCCCCGAGAGCAGGTCGGCGGGTGCCACGAAGAGCTCCACGATGCAATCCGGGTCGCCCGGCGCCGGGGCGTCCCATGCGAACTCCGTGGTGGCGCGGACCTAGCTCGTCCCCAACCCCCCGTGCGCGTCCGCCAGCGCCAGCGCCTCGTCGAGGGTCGCCATGAAGTTCGCGCAGCCGTGGCGGGTCACGACGATCGCGCCGCAGGCGTTGCCCAGGCGGGCGCTCCGCACCCAGCCCCAGCCCTGCGTGCGGCCGTAGATGAAGCCCGCCGCGAAGGCGTCGCCGGCGCCGAGGACGTTGACCACCTCGACCGGGTAGCCCGGCGCGTCGAGCGTCTCGCCGCCGCGCAGGTGGATGCGGGCGCCCTCGCGCCCCCGCTTGAGCACGACCGCCTCCGGGCCGACGGGCGCGGAGAGCATGGCGGCCACGTTGGCGTCGACGTCGCCCCGCACGACGGGGGCGCTGATCTGCTGGTGGGTGATCTCCACGTCCTCGACCCGCTGCAGCATGGCGGCGTTGACCTCCTCGACCGTGCCGAAGGCCACGTCGACGAGCGGCAGCAGCGAGCGGACGACGACACCGTAGGCACGCGCGTCGTGCCACTGGTCGGCCCGGAAGTCGAGGTCGAGGTAGACGGTGCGGCCGGCGGCCCGCGCGCGCTCGCAGGCCAGGAAGGTGGCGCTGCGGGCGGGTTCGCGGGCCAGCCCCGTGCCCGACACCTCGAGCGCGGCGCACTCGGCGACCGGCGCGGCCAGGACGTCGTCGAGCGTCAGCTGCGCGTCGGCCGCGTTGTCGCGGTAGAAGACCAGCGGGAAGCGGTCCGGCGGCTCGATGCCGAGGACCACGGCGCTGCTGCGCGCGCCCGGCTTGCGCGGGACGAACGCCGTCTCGACCCCCTCGCGGCGCAGGAACGCCAGGATGAAGTCGCCGACCTTGTCGTCGCCGACGGCCGTCAACAGCGCGGTGCGCAGGCCCAGGCGCTGCGCCCCGACCGCGATGTTCGTCGGGCTGCCGCCGACGTACGCCGCGAAGCTGCGGATGTCCTCGAAGGCGGCACCGATGTCGTTGGCGTAGAGATCGATCGACGAGCGCCCCATCGTGAGCAGGTCGTAGGTGGGGGTCGCGCTCACGCGTCCCTGCCCGTCCCCGAGAGCGGGAGCCGGAGCCGCCCCTCGCGCCCGGCCCACTGCCCCCGCACCCACGCGAGGTCCGGTTCGTCGCGGGCGTCCCAGCTGGGGTGCTCGCCGGCGAGGAAGTTGAGGTAGTACCCGTCGTAGCCGGGCGCCATCGCGACCGGGTGGTAGCCGCGGCGGACGAGCACCGTGTCGCCGTCGCCGACGATGACCACGTCGTTCAGGCTGCGGTCGTCGGTGTAGAGCCGCTGCAGCGCCCAGCCGTCCGGCGGGTCGATGCGGTAGTGGTAGACCTCGTCGAGGTCGACCTCCACGCCCGGGTGGTGCTCGTCGTGCCGGTGCGGCGGGTAGCTCGACCAATTGCCCGACGGCGTGTACACCTCGACGCAGAGCAGCTTCTCGGCGTCGCCGGGATCGAGGACGTGGCTGATCTGGCGGGTGACGTTGTGGCCGCCGCGGATCTCGACGTAGACGTCGTCGGGCGTGATCAGGCGCGGCGGCAGCTTGCCCTCGGCCGCGGCCATGCCCACGGCCAGCTCGAGGTCGGTGGTGGCGCGCACGCTGTAGCGCTCGCCCGGGGGGACGTAGAGGGCGTACGGCAGGCCCTCGAACACGCCTCGCCGGCCCGCGATGGACCAGTGCTCCCCGGCGACGCCGAGGTCGGCGTCCCCGGCGAGCAGCACGAGGCAGACCTCGTGCCCGTCGCTCTCGGCCACGAACCCCTCGCCGGCGCGCAGCGCTCGCAGCTGGAACCCGAGGTGGCGCCAGCCGGCGCGCTCGGGGGTGACGTCCGCACGGATGGTGGCGGTCGGGTCGAGCTTGACCACGTGGTCGCTCATGTCGGCCTCCTCAGGGCGAATCACAGCCCCAGCGCCCGCAGCGTCGCGCGGTTGCGCGCGGCGCTCTCCTTCGGCGTGCCCATGCCCGGCAGCACGTCCTGCTCCACGGTCAGCCAGTCGTCGTAGCCCTCGGCGCGCAGGAACGCGAGCACGCCCGCCAGGTCGACGCTCCCCCGCCCCAGCTCGCAGAAGACGCCCTCGCCGATCGCGCGGCCGTAGTCCCAACCCTCGACGCGGGCGCGGCCGGCGACGACCGGGTCGCAGTCCTTGAGGTGAACGTAGGGCGTGCGGCCCCAGAAGCGCTTCAGGCCCGCCAGCGCGGCACCACCGTCGTCCGCCACGCCGGTGCCGTACACGTAGTGACCGGTGTCGAACACCAGGCCGATGAGCTCCGCGTTCGTGCCGTCGAGGAAGCGCTCGATCTCGTCGGGCGTCTCGACCCAGGCGGCGCAGTGGTGGTGGTAGAGCGTGCGCAGGCCCGTCTCGTCCCGCACCAGCCGGGCGACCTCCTCGGCGTTGTGCAGGAACGTCGGGCGCTCCTCCGCCGGCAGCGACAGCGCCGGCGTGATGCGCCCGGCGTGGAGCGTGCGGACGGGATCGCCGCGGGTCTCGTCGGCCAGGACGAAGTAGGGCGCGCGGCCCGGGTCGCCGACGTCGGCGACCGACGCCAGCAACCGCGCGACCCGCAGGATGCGCTCGCGCCGCTCCGTCACGACGCCCGGGCGCCGCAGCTCGACGCCCTCGAAGCCCCCCAGCATCGCCAGGCCGCGCGTCTCGAGCGCCGCGCGCAGGGCGGCGGGCTCGTCCGGCAGGTAGCCGAGGTCGCCGAGCTCGGTGCCGACGTAGCCGGTCTCCACCAGCTCGTCGAGCATCCGCGGCCACGGCGTCGTCTCGCCGAAGCCCTCGATGGTGCCCCAGGAGCACGGGGCATTGGCCACTCGGATGGCCCTCCGGGCCATTCGAGTGGCTGGCAGTTCGGGCGCCGAGGCGCCCGAACTGCGGCTACGCGTCGGGCCCGTCACGCCGTCACCTCGTCGACCCGCACCGGCCGCCCCTCGTGCAGGCTGCGCACCGCGGCGTCGGCCACCCGCAGCGACTCGACGGCGTCGATCGTCCCGGGTTCGGGCCCGCGGCCCGCGTGAACCGCGTCGACGAACGCCTGGACCTCCAGGCGGTAGGCGTCGCGGAAGCGGTCGAGGAAGTGGTGGTAGTAGTCGCCCCGCGGTCCGCCGGGCCCGTAGCGCCACACCTTGGTGGCGCGCTCGTCTTCGGCGACGAGCTTGCCGGCCTCGCCGTGGACCTCGAGCCGCAGGTCGTGCCCGTACACCGTGCGGCGCGAGTTGATCAGCACGCCGAGGGCGCCCGAGACGAACTCCAGCGTGATGACGCTGGTGTCGACGTCGCCGTACTTGGCGTACACCGGGTCGACGAGCACCCGCCCCAGCGCCATGACGCGTTCGACCTCCCCCGCCACGAAGCGCGCGGCGTCGATGTCGTGGATCACCGAGTCGCGGAAGAACCCCGCAGACGCGGCGATGTACGCCTCAGGCGCCGGACCCGGGTCGGAGGACTGGCTGCGGAACAGCTCGACCTTGCCGATCTCGCCCGCCCGCACGGCGCGGGCCACCTCGGCGTAGGCGGGGTCGAAGCGCCGGTTGAAGCCGATCTGGAAGGGGACGCCGGCGCGCTCCACGGCCTCCATCGCGCGCACGGTCTCGGCCAGGTCGTCGGCGACCGGCTTCTCGCAGAAGATCGCCTTGCCGGCGCCCGCCGCCGCCTCGAGTTGCCAGCCGTGCTCCTTGGTGGGCGAGGCGATGAGCACGGCATCCACGGCGGGGTCCGAGAGGGCGTCGTCGAGTGCGTCGCCGAAGCCGGCGCCGCCGACCGCCGACCGCTCCGCCGCCACCCGGTCGGGGTCGACCACCCGCACGAGCCGGGCGCCCTCGACGGCGCCGGCCAGGTGCCGGGCGTGCAGGGCACCGATGCGCCCCGCACCGATCACCGCGAAGCCCAGGCTCGCGTTCACGATGCCACCTCCTCGTCGTCCGCGGCGCCGGTCGCCGCGGCGACCTCGCGGTGCGCCGAGCGGTACTCGCGTTGCCGCTCGGCGGCGGTCTCGTACGCGGCGCGAGCCTCGCGCACGCCGCCGCTGCCGGAGACCTCGGCCACCGGCACGTCCCACCAGCCGTCGAAACCGGGGACCCGCCGTTCGGGATCGGTCGGCACCACGATGACGGCGACGCGTTTGCTCTGCCGCGCGGCCTCGAGGGCCCGCCGCAGGCCCGGTTCGTCGGCCGCGTACAGGGCCAGCGCCCCCATCGCCTCGGCGTGGCGCACGAAGTCGACGCGCACGACCGGACCGTCGAGCCGCCGCGTCGCCTCGTCGCGGGCGCGGCGTTCGTTGGCGAACGAGCCGACGCCCACCGAGCGCTGCAGCCCGTGGATCGACTGGAACCCCTGGTTGTCGACCACCACCATCGTGAACACGAGACCCTCGGCGACGGCGGTGACGACCTCGGCGTTCAGCATGAGGTAGGAGCCGTCGCCGACGAACACGACGACCTCGCGTGCCGGCTCCGCGAGCTTGACGCCGATGCCTGCCGGGATCTCGTACCCCATGCAGGAGAAGCCGTACTCGACGTGGTAGCTCTTCGGGTCGCTGGCGCGCCACAACTTGAGCAGGTCGCCCGGCATGGTCCCCGCCGCGTTGATCACCACGGCCTGCCCGCCGACCGCGTCGTTGACGATGCCCATGACCTCGGCCTGGGCCAGCGGGCCCTCGCCCGGGCGCAGCCGCCGCAGGTCGTCGACGGTGGCGTCCCAAGCGTGCTTGAGGTCCGCGATCTCGGCCCGGTAGGCGGAGGACGTGCCGGCGAAGGGCGGCGCCGCGAGCGGCGGCGACACGCCCGCCACCGGCGCTTCGGCCGCGGCCAGGGCGGCGTGCAGCGCCGAGAGGCCCGCCCGGGCGTCGGCGACGAGCGCCAACGCGCCGAGCTTGTGCGCGTCGAACGCGGCGACGTTGAGGCCCACGAAGCGCACCTGCGGGTGCTGGAACGCGGTCATCGACGCCGTCGTGAAGTCCGACAGCCGCGTCCCGACGGCGAGCACCAGGTCTGCGTCGCGCGCGAGGGCGTTGCCGGCGCTGCCGCCGTTGGCGCCCACGGGACCGAGGTTCATCGGGTGGTCCCAGGCGAGCGCGCCCTTGCCCGCCTGGGTCTCGACGACCGGCACGGCGAAGCGCTCGGCGAACGCGGCCAGGGCGCGGCCGGCGCCCGCGTAGATGACGCCCCCGCCAGCGACGATCAGGGGCCGCCGGGCGGCGCGCAGCCAGGCGGAGGCCTCCGCCACCGCTTCCGGTTCCGGGGGCGGACGGCGGACGCGCCAGGTGCGCGGCGCGAACAGCGCGCGCGGCCAGTCCCACGCCTCGGCCTGCACGTCCTCGGGCAGCGCGATCACCACGGCGCCGGTGTCCACAGGATCGGTGAGCACGCGCATCGCCTCGGGCAGCGCAGCCAGCAGCTGCTCGGGCCGGTGGATGCGGGTGAAGAAGCGCGACACCGGCCGGAAGGCGTCGTTGACGCTGACGTCGTGCTCGAGCGGGTGTTCGAGCTGCTGCAGCACCGGATCGACGCGGCGGTTGGCGAAGAGGTCGCTCGGCAGCAGCAGCACCGGCAGCCGGTTGACGGTGGCGCCCGCCGCCGCCGTGATCATGTTCGCGCTGCCGGGCCCCACGGAGGCGGCGCAGGCGAAGGTGGCCAGGCGGTCGACGTGCTTGGCGTAGGCGGCGGCGGCGTGCACCATCGCCTGCTCGTTCTGGGCGCGGTAGGTGGGCAGGCCCACCTCGTCGCCCAACTCCTCGAGCGCCTGCCCCAGCCCGGCGACGTTGCCGTGGCCGAAGATCGCCCACACGCCCGGGATCGTCCGTCGCCGCACGCCGTCGCGCTCGGTCCACTGCGCCGCCAGGAAGCGGACGAGGGCCTGCCCGACCGTCAGTCGGATCGTGTCCATGGTGCCCCTTTCGTCAGGTCAGCGTAACGCCTAACCTCGATGGCAGGAGGCCCCGTGTTCCGTCACCACGTCGCCGTCGTCCTCTGCCTCGCCTGCGTCGCCGCCCTCGCCGCCTGCACGCCCTGGCCCCAGAGCCGGCTCCCCCGCGGCGATTGGGAGGTCACCGCCGGCGGCACCGTCCACGCCACCGACCTGCGCTACCTCACCCTCGTCGGCGCCGCCTACGACGAGCCGGCGGCCCCCGCCGCCGAGCGCCTGCTGCGCTTCCTCGACGAGGTCGGTCCGGCCTGGCGCATGCCCGAGCACATCACCTACTACGCGTTCCCCGACCGCGAGACCCTCCAAGCGCTCACCGGCTGGGACACCAACGGCCGGGCGATCCTGGCGCACGACGCGACGGTCAGCGTCCACGCCGCCGACGCCCACGAGGTGATGCACCTCCTGACGACGCCCGCCGGGCGGCCGCTGCGGCTGGCGAACTTCTGGATGGAGGGCGTCGCCATGGCCTACACCTGGCCCGAGGTCTACTTCGACGCGGCGACGCTCTCCGAGCGCGGCCTGCCACCGCGCCTCGGCGCCTGGTACGGCCTAACGGCTAACGGTCCACGGCAACGCCCAGCGGACCCGCGAGCGCGGCGAGCTGCCGGCCCTCACGCCACTGGTACACGGCAACCAAGCGTTCCTGGCGCTGCCCGACGGCATCACCTACCCCGCCGCCGGCTCCTTCGTCACCTTCCTGCTGGAGCCGGGGCACACCGACCCCGCGCGCATCGCGGCCTTCCGGGCGTTCCTCGACGAGGCCAACCGGGCCGCCGACGCGGCCGCGGTGCTGGCGGCCTTCGAGCGGCACCTCGGCGTCCCTCTCGTGGAAGCGGAGGCCGCCTGGCACGCCTTTCTCGACGCCTGGGACGAGGAGGCGGCCCGCTAGTCGCCGGCCGTTCTCAGCCCGGGTAGGCGGCCCGCCACGCCTCGCGGGCTCGCAGATCGTCGGGGAACAGCGTCACCTTCTCCGGCGCGAAGTCGAACGCCGGCCCCTCGCGCGCCAGCGTGTCGAGCAGGGTACCGGCGTCGAAGCGCAGGCCCGAGAAGCGCCCCGGCGGCTGGCAGGCAAGCCACACGAACGCGCGCCCGAGTTCGGTCGGGTCGGCCCAGCCGACGCGCTCCGCCTCCGGCACGCGTTCCAACTCGGCCCAGGCCATGCGCGTCGGCTTGATCGGCCTGCCGGGCCCCATGGTGTTGACGGCGATCGGCACCCCGTCGGCCGCCGCCTCCAGCGCCAGCGACTTGGCGAAGCCCTCCTGCGCGTGCTTCACGGCGCAGTAGGCGACCTCGTCGACGAAGCCCCGCAGGCTCGATCCGCTGGCGATCCCGATGAGGTGACCGCCGCCCTGGCGACGCATGGCGTCCCAGGCGGCCCGGGCCCCGTTCACCAGGCCGCCGAAGCCGACGTCCATCACACGCTGGAAATCGGCCGGCGCCATGCGCTCGAAGCGCTCCAGCGGCATGAACACGCCGGCGTGCACGTAGGCGTCGATGCGACCCCAGTCACCCACGAGTTCGTCGACCGCGTCCTGCACGTCCTCCGCATCGGCGGCGTCGAGCCGGCGGCCGCGCACGTGGCCGCCCTCGGACTCGAGTCCGGCGACGACGGCGTCCAGCTCGGCCCCGTCGATGTCGGTGAGCAGCACCCGGGCCCCCGCCAGCGCCATCGCACGGGCGATGCCCCACCCCAAGCCGCGTCCCGCCCCGGTCACCAGGGCGACCTTGCCCGTCATCTCCATTCGCCGAAGCTACCGCACGGCGGCACCCGTGAGGCACGCGTCGGCGTGTCGGGCGTATCCTGTTCCCACGCCCCCACGGACTCGGAAGGAGCCCGCCATGAGCATTCACCACAAGCGCCTCGGCAAGCACGGCGTCCTCGTCAGCGACCTCTGCCTCGGCACGATGAACTTCGGTTGGCACACCAGCCAGAACGAATCCTTCGCGATCATGGACCGGGCGCTCGAGCTCGGCATCAACTTCTTCGACACCGCCGACGTGTACGGCTGGGCCGTGGAGCACGGCCACACGGAGCGGATCCTGGGCAACTGGTTCGCGCTCGGCGACGGCCGCCGCGACGCCGTGGTGCTGGCGACGAAGGTGTTCAACCCGGCCAACGGCAAGGACGACAGGGCGGAGCCGAACACCGACGGCCGCAGCCTGTCGGCCTACAAGATCCGCAAACACTGCGAGGGGAGCCTGCGGCGACTCCAGACCGACGTCATCGACCTCTACCAGATGCACCACATCGACCGCGAGTGCCCGTGGGACGAGACCTGGCAGGCGTTCGACGCGTTGGTCAAGCAGGGTTCGGTGGTCTACGTCGGCTCCTCGAACTTCGCCGGTTGGGACCTCGCCACCGCCTGCCAGGAGGCCGCGCGCCGCGGGATGACGGGCCTGGCGAGCGAGCAGAGCATCTACCACCTCGACAACCGCATGGTCGAACTCGAGGTCATCCCCGCCTGCCGCCACTACGGCCTGGGGCTCATCCCCTGGAGCCCGCTGGGCGGTGGCCTGCTCGGCGGCGTCCTGGAGAAGCTCGATGCCGGCCGGCGGGTGTCGGAGGGCGTCCAGAAGCAGATCGAGGCGAAGCGACCGCAACTCGAGCGCTACGAGGCGCTGTGCCGCGAGCTCGGCGAGGCGCCGGCGACGGTCGCCCTGGCGTGGCTGCTGCACAATCCGGTCGTCACCGCGCCGATCATCGGCCCGCGCACGATCGAGCAGCTCGAGAGCGCCGTGCGCGCCACCGAGATCACCCTCGACGAGGCGACGCTCACGGCCCTCGACGAGATCTTCCCCGGTCCCGGCGGCGAGGCACCGAAGGCGTACGCCTGGTAGCGGGCGGCAGTCGACCGCGGCGCCAAAGCCCATGTGGGCCCTGGACCAACGTCCCGGGCCCACGCCTTCTCGCTGCGCTCGTGAACGTCCTGCACGAGGGCCGTCGAACCGTGGCCTGGGTGACGTTCTCACCGCACGCTCGCCTCGTGCTCATGCTAAACTCATTCACGAAGCTGGATCCGAAGCCTCGCGTCGCCCGTGCCGGGCGGGCGGGTACCGGAAAGCTCGGAGGTGACGTCGGATGAGGCCCATCGCATTCCTTCCCGTTCTCGTCGTGCTCGCGATCGGCATCGGTTTGATCGCGGCCGCCACCGGAGGCTCGCCGGCAGGGCTCACGGCCAGCGCCCAGGGCGAGGCGCCGATCCTCACGTACGATCAGCTCGAGATCCCCTTCTTCGACAGCTGGGCCCGCAGCCCGCACGCCGACCTCACGTCCCGGTCGTTCACCTACTGGAACACCACCGATCCCCTCGCGGTGCCCACGTCATGCGCCAAGTGCCACGCCAACGCGGGCTTCCACGACTTCATCGGCCTCGACGGCTCGCAGGCCGGCGTCGTCGACGCGGGCGCAGCACCCGGCATCCTGCAGTGCACCACCTGCCACAACGACGTCACGGTCGCCCAGACCGAGGTCACGATGCCCTCGGGCGAGGTGCTGACGGGCCTCGGCCGCGAGGCCGTGTGCATGGAGTGCCACCAGGGCCGCGCCAGCGGCGCGACGATCGTCGGCGCCATCGAGCGCGCGGGCGTCGACCACGACGAGGTCATGGCGGAGCAGGGCTTCGTCAACATCCACTACTACACGGCCGCGGCCACCCTCTACGGCGCCGACGCCGGCGGCGGGTTCGAGTACCCCGGCAAGTGGTACGAGCCGCGCTTCGAGCACGTCAGCGAGTACGCCACCTGCCAGACCTGCCACGATCCGCACAGCCTCGAGCTCGACGTCGCCAGCTGCGCGACCTGCCACACGGGCGTCGAGACGGTCGCCGACCTGCGCGACATCCGCATGCCCGGCTCCTTCGTCGACTACGACGGCGACGGCGACATCACGACCGGCATCTACACCGAGCTCTACAACCTGCGCTCCCTGCTCTTCGGCCTCATCCAGCAGTACGCGGCCGACGTGGTGGGCCAGCCGATCGGCTACGCCGACGGCCACCCGTACTTCTTCAACGACACCGACGGCGACGGGTCGATCTCGTCCGACGAGCAGAACCGCGGCAACGCCTACGCGAGCTTCACCCCGCGCCTGCTGGCGGCCACCTACAACTACCAGGTCGCCAAGAAGGACCCGGGCGGCTACACCCACAACGCCAAGTACCTCATCCAGATCGTCCACGACAGCATCGAGGACCTCGCGGGCGCGCTCGGGGCGAACACGGTGGCCCTGACGCGACCCGGTGAAGAGCCCGCGGGCGAGATCCTGGCGAGCGCCGGCGGCCTCGACATCGCCTCCCTGCGCGACGCCCTGGCCCTCACGCAGGTCGTCGACCTCGGCGTCATCGAGCGCCTGCACCGCGACGACGCGGGCCACTTCGACGGCTCGACCGAGGCCTGGCGGCACTGGGACGAGGACGGCGCCGTGCCCGCGAGCTGCGCCACCTGCCACACCGGCGAGGGCCTCCCCTTCTTCCTGGAGAACGGCGTGCAGATCGCCCACGCCCCCACCCAGGGCATGCAGTGCACCACGTGCCACGTCAGCGAGAGCGACTTCGGCCTGCTCGAGGTCGAGACCGTGACCTTCCCCAGCGGCGCCGAGCTCAGCTTCGGCACCTCCGGCGACAACATGTGCGCCGTGTGCCACCAGGGCCGCGCCTCCACCGGCACGGTCGACCGCCGCATCGGCAGCGTCGACGACGACGTGGTCTCCGACAGCCTCGGGTTCGTCAACATCCACTACTTCTCGGCCGCGGCCTCGCGCTTCGGTGGCGAGGCGCAGGGCGGCTACCAGTACGCCGGCCAGGACTACGTCGGCTTCTGGCCCCACGACCCCGACGTAGGCACCTGCACCCAGTGCCACGACCCGCACAACCAGCAGGTCGACATCGTGGGCACCTGCTCCGACTGCCACTCCGGCGTGGCGACCGTCGCCGACCTGCGCGACATCCGCGAGTTCCCCGGCGACTTCGACGGAGACGGCAGCGAGGACGAGGGCACGTATTACGAGATCTACGACATGGTCAACATGCTGAACGAGGCGATGCAGACCTACTCGCGCGACGTCGTCGGCACCCCGATCGTGTACAGCAGCGCCGCGTACCCGTACTTCTTCGTCGACGCGAACGGCAACGGCGAGGCGGACGCCGACGAGGCCAACTACGGCAACCAGTTCCGCAGCTGGACCCCGCGCCTGCTGCGCGCCGCCTACAACTACCAGTACGCCAAGAAGGACACCGGCGGCTACGTGCACAACAGCCAATACGTCATCCAGCTGCTGCACGACTCGATCGCCGACCTCGGCGGGGACGTCAGCGGCATGGACCGCCCGTCGGACCCCTTCTGACCGGCGTCTAGGCACCTCCTAGGACCCTGTGTGGGCCGCCCTGATGGGCGGCCCACCTTCACTTGGCGCACCGGGCAGGATGTCCCTGTCGGGCCCATGGGCGCACGCGCGATGCTGGCGCCATGAAACCCGACCACGCAACTGGGGATTCAGCGGCCGTGGCCGTCGGCGTGACCGCCGGCGCCGCACCGGCCTGCGCCCCCTGCTGCGTCGTCTGCCCCCTCAGCGACCTCG
>CAZJUA010000169.1:0-1920 GCA_964549045.1 uncultured bacterium
G
The DNA here is from genome assembly GCA_964549045.1 of uncultured bacterium. Classification (GTDB taxonomy): domain Bacteria; phylum Deinococcota; class Deinococci; order Deinococcales; family Trueperaceae; genus JAABTL01. Next base: position 2 of record CAZJUA010000169.1, read on the forward strand.
GTGGACGGCTGGGCGCTCGTCGCGACCGGGGCCGCGCACGGCGTGGTCGCCCGCTACCGGCACGCGGACGGGACCGAGGTCGCGGTCGCGACGGGGGCGTACGCGACGCTGGTGGGCGGCGCCCGCGCGGCGCTGTCGACGAGCGGCACGGCGGCCGAGCAGTGCGCCGGCATGGGTATCCCGATCGTCGGGTTCGTCACACCCGGGCCGCAGTACCGCGAGGCGTTCGCGCGGGCGCAGCGCCGCGCCCTGGGCGACGCCCTGGCGCTGACGTCGAGCGACCCGGAGGAGCTCGCGGCGGCGCTGCGGCGGGCGCTCGACGACACGGGAACGCGCGAGCGGGCTAAGGTGGCGGGTCGACGCGCGATGGGCGTCCCGGGCGGGGCCGACCGCGTGGCGCGCGACATCGCCCAGCGCCTGGGCGCGAACGGCATGCTGGGTGCCGCTGGCACCCTTGGCGCCGCCGGCAGCGAGGCCGCAGGCCGTGCCGCGGGCGCCACCCCCGGGCGAAGGAACGGAGCAACATGAGCCACGACAGCCACGCCATCGGGCCCGTCCTCACCCGGGTGTTCGACGGCGCGCGCCTGACGACCGACGAGGCGCGCGGCGTCATGGGTCGCCTGATGGACGGCGAGCTCTCGCAGATGCAGGCGGCGGCGCTGCTCGCGGCGCTGCGCACGCGCGGCGAGACCGTCGACGAGATCGTCGGCTTCGCCCAGGCGATGCGCGAGCGGGCGGTGCAGGTGCCCGTGCGGGTCGATGGTCCCCTGCTCGACACCTGCGGGACCGGCGGCACCGGCGTGTCGACGATCAACGTGAGCACCACGGCGACCTTCGTCGCGGCCGCCGGCGGCGCCCGCATCGCCAAGCACGGCAACCGCGGGGTGACGAAGCGCTCGGGCTCGGCCGACGTGCTCGAGGCGCTGGGCGTGCGCCTCGACCTCGAGCCGGAGCGGCTGGCGCAGGCGGTCGACGAGGTCGGGATGGCGTTCATCTTCGCGCGCACGCACCACCCCGCCATGCGCTTCGTCGCGCCGATCCGCGCCGACCTGCAGGCGCGCACGATCTTCAACAACCTCGGCCCGCTCACCAACCCGGCGGGCGCCACCCACCAGCTGATGGGCGTGTACGACCCGGCCTGGACCGAGCCGCTGGCCAGGGTCCTCGGCGCCCTGGGGCTGCGGCGGGCGCTGGTGGTCCACGGCGACGGGCTCGACGACCTGGCGCTGTCGGGGCCGTCGCGCATCAGCGAGCTGCACACGAGCGGTCGCGTCGAGACCCACGACGTCACACCCGAGGCCCTGGGCGTGGCGCGTGCGCCGCTCGACGCGATCCTCGGGGGGGACGCCACGGAGAACGCGGCCATGGCGCGCGACATCCTCGCGGGCCGCGAGCGGGGCCCGCGCCGCGACGTGGTGGCGCTCTGCGCCGGCGCCGCGCTCTACCTCGCCGAGCGGTCGCCCGACCTCGCGTCCGGCGTGCGGCGGGCCTTCGAGCTGCTCGATGCTGGCGCCGGCCTCGAGGTGCTCGAACGCTACGCGGCGTTCACCCGGGCCGCCTGACCCCAGGCCCTGCGCGTTCCCGCCATTCGCTGTCCAGCTACCGGTCCCGGCGTGTCGGTTGTGACACGATGAGGTGACGAGGGGTTCCGCCGCGCGGCCGTCGCGGCGCGCAGGAACCACCGCGCGCCGACCGGCGCACCCGCGCCGACCGGCGCACCCGCGCCGGCGAGCGCGGCCCCCCACGGGGCAGGAGGACGGACGCACATGTCGGACACGAACCCCGAACCGCAAGGCAAGCTCATCGGGTCGACCAAGGTGAAGACCGGCTTCGCCGAGATGTTCAAGGGCGGCGTCATCATGGACGTCGTCGACCGCGAGCAGGCGCGCATCGCCGAGGACGCCGGCGCCACGGCCGTC
>CAZJUA010000170.1:0-7750 GCA_964549045.1 uncultured bacterium
GATCGAGGCGCCCCAACAGCACCGTCGCCGCCTCGGCTGCTGCCTCGGGATGCTCGACCAGCCGGCCCGCGAGCCAGGCGGCCTCGTGCTCATTGACCACCAGGTGAGTTACGAGCGGCCACAGCGCGGCGTCCATCCCCTCGACCGGAGCCGCGTTCAGCACGAGCGGCAGACCGCGGTGCGCCGCCGCGGTGGCGGCCGCCAGCGTCGCGCCGATGGGCGCCTCCAGCGCCAGCGCCACGGCGCCGACGTCGTCCCACACGGTGGCCGGCAGGTCATCGACGTCGACCGCGGCCAGGTTCGCGTTCGCTCGCGGCACCACCACCGTCTGGTACTGGCCACCGGGGTCCATGAACACGATGCCCAGGCCAGTGCCGGCCGGATCCCGCCGCACGTGGGTCGCGTCGACGCCGGCGTCGGCCCAGGCCGCCAGCAGCGCATCGCCGAGGACATCGTTGCCGACGCGACCGACGAAGCACACGGGGACACCCCACGCCGCGGCGGCAGAGGCGATGTTGGCGGCCTTGCCGCCCGGCGTCTCGCGGTAGTCGATCGCTAACACGGTCTCGCCCGCGCCGGGCAAGCGCGGGGCGACCGCCGTCTGGTCGAAGTTGGCGCCACCGACCACCAGCACGCTTCTCACGCCTGGCCTCCGACGGGCGCCGGGGCGCGCACCAGTTCGTGGACCCGCAGCGCGTCGTGACGCGCCTGGGCGTCGCGGATGGCCTCGGCGTCCAGGGCGGACGCCGCCAACCAGAAGCGACGGAGGGCGTCGACGTTGCGGGCGCACTCGGCCACAGGGTCCTCGCGAACCGGAAACGTGTCGAAGTAGATGTGCTGCCCGTAGCCGCCCTGCTGCAGCGTCCAGATCAGCTCGAGCGTCTGCACCGGGTGGATCGAGCCCACGATCAGGCCGTCGTCGGCCTGCCCGTAGGCGTCATTGAGGTGGATGCCGTACAGCTTGCCCTCGCGCAGCGCCCGCGCGGCGGCCTGCGCCGGGTTCTCGCGCGCCATCAGCGCGTGGGCGACGTCAAGCGCGACGCCCACGTTGGCGCGTCCCACATCGCGCACGCAGAGCAGCGAGGTCGACATGTCGCCGACGGCGTAGAACCTTCGTGGCTCGAGTGGCTTGTACTCCAGCGCGATCTGGAGCTCGGGGAGCGCGTCGGCGACGCGCTTGAATCCTTCGACCGTGTGCGCCCACAGCGCCTGATAATCGACCTGGAAGGGGTAGTCGTAGCCGTCCTGACCCGGCCACACGATGACCTGCTTGGCGCCCAGTGCCAGCGCCCACTCGCCCGCCTCGATCGTCAGATCGATGGCACGTCGCCGCGTCGCCGGGTCCGGGTGGGTGAAGGCGCCGTCCAGGAAGGTGTCGTCGAAACGCAAGTTGACGGCCCCTACGCCGAGGCCGGCGCTGGCGAGTCCCGCCACGACGTCGCCTTGCGGCACGTCCTCGACGTGCTGCGGGTAGTTGACGTCGACCAGATCGAGCCCGGGAACGGTCCCGGCACGACGGATGCGACCCAGCGTATCGAGCGCGGTCGGCCACAGGTCGGGCCGCGAGGCCATCGAGTTCAGGCGCGTGGAGGTGGGGGGCAGTTGCATGGCCGTCCTAACTCAGCCGCTTGCGGGCGACCGAACCCATGGTGGACTCGAGGTTGCGGAGCGCGTCGCCACCGAAGCGCTGGGCGACCCGCACGAAGAGCGCGTCGAGCAGCGTGAGCTGCGCGATGCGGCTGGCCGCGTTCTCACCGGTGATGGGTGAGCCCTGCGAAGCGCTCACCAGGACGGCATCGGCGACCTCCGCGAGCTTCGACTCGGCCACGTTCGTCACGCCCACGACGGTGGCGCCGCGTTCGCGAGCGAGCTCGCTGGCCTCGATGACAGCCGACGTGCCACCCGAGTGACTGATCGCGACCACGACGTCGCCGGAGGTGAGGAGGGCCGCGCTCATCGCCATCAGGTGGGGATCGTCATGGGCGCGGCTCGTGACGCCGATGCGGAGCAGCTTGTGCTCGAAGTCGCGGGCAATCGTCGCCGACCCACCGACGCCGAACATCAGCCTCGTCGGGGCCGTCGCCAGCGCCGCTGCGGCCGCCTCGAAGGCCCGGACGTCGAAGATCGCCTGCGTGTCCGAGAGCGCCTGGATGGCAGTGCTGAAGACCTTCCGCACCACCGTGGCGGTGTCATCGGCGAGGGAGAGCTCCTCATGCAGGTCGACACCATGCAATCGCTGGTAGGCAAGCAGTACTTCACGAAGCTCACGAAATCCCGTGAAGCCCAAACGCTTGGCGAACTTCACGATGGCCGCCTCGCTGACGTCGGCGAGCACCGCGACGTGGGCGAGCCGCAAGCCATCCTCCGTCGTGCCACGAGCACCGAGGAGAACCGTACCGATCGAGCGTTCTGCCGCTGTCAAGGACGGTAGGAGGCCCTGGATGGTCACGATCAGCGCACGCGGATTGGCGTGGTAGACCGCTGGACGCTCGAGCACGTGGGACTCCATGCGCCCCTCCCCTCGGTTTCCTCGTTGAAAGCTGCCTGAACCTTACGGACCGTGAAGTCGTGCGTCAAGTGATGACATGCGAGATGCGGAGACCGATCCGATGAAGCCCTTCTTGGACAAGGATCGCGGCCCAAGCCACGAAGCGCTCCGGCCCAGAACCTCACGCACCACTTCACGACGGTGAAGGCGGGAGTGAAGGGGCGGAACCACGGCCGCCGTGATGCATCTCGATCGATCGGCATCCCGTCCCGTCGGTACGCCGGCCACCGAGTTCGCAGACGGACTTAGCCTAGCGCCGCCATGAACCCCCGCACCCGCGCCTCGTCGACCGGGTTCCACCAGACCCCGCCTTCCTTGAGCGCGCTGGCGACGATCACGCCGTCCGCGATGTCCAGGATTGCGCCGACGCCGTCGGGTGTGACGCCGCTGCCAACCAACAGCGGCAAGCGCGTCGCGGTGCGCACGGCGGCGAGTTCGTCGAGGTCGGCGCCGTCACCGGTTCGCTGGCCGGTCACGATGACGGCGTCGGCATCGAAGAACTCGAGGTCACGCGTCAGCTCGGCCAGGCTGCGGTCGGCGGTGATCGCGTGGGCGCCATGCTTGACGTGGACGTCGGCGAACACCCGGATGCCCTCGGCGCGCAGGCGGGCGCGGTAGCGGGTGGCGGCCGCGGCCGGTCCCTCCAGGATCCCCTCGTTGGCGACGTAGGCGTTCGCCCACTGGTTGACGCGCACGAAGCCGGCGCCCCCCGCCTGCGCCACCGCCAGCGCCTGGATGGCGCCGTTGGCGAGCACGTTGATGCCGAGCGGCAGCCCGACCTCGCGGCGGACGCGGTCGGTGATCACGGCCATGACGGCGGCGGTCTCCGGGCCCAGGTCGTCCGGCTTGGCGAAGGGGATGTCGCCGTGGTTCTCGACGATCAGGCCGTGGACCCCGCCGCGGGCGTAGCGGCGGGCGTCCTCGAGAGCGCCGTCGATCAGTTCCTCCATCGCGGCGCCCCGGTAGCCCGGGGACCCCGGCAGGGCGGGGAGATGGACGACCCCGATGACCACCCGGCGGCGGCCGAACAGGTCGCTCAGGGCGTCGGGCTTGCTGCGGAAGACGTGGGCCATGGGCTCCTCCGGTCGGATCGCGTGCCCCAGGGTACCGGGCCGGTACGCGCTCGACCTGCGTGTCCTGCCCGCCACCGGCTAGCATCGGTCAACCCCCCAAGCCGGCCCGGCGCCGGCCCCCGAGGAGCACCGCATGCGCAAGGAAGCCTTCGGCACGTCACGCGCCCCCCTCACCCCGGCCCTCAAGGTCGGCAGCACGGTGTACGTCTCGGGCCAGGTGCCCGTCGACGAGCACGGCCGGGTGGCCGGGACCGACATCGGCAGCCAGACCCTGCAGGCGCTGCGCAACCTGGAGCAGGCGCTGAACGCCGCCGGGGCGACCCGCGACGACGTCGTCAAGACGCTGGTCATCCTCGGCGACGTGCGCCGCGACTTCGCCGGCATGAACGCCGTCTACGCCGAGTTCTTCGCCGAGCCGCGGCCGACGCGCAGCACGATCGGTGCGGAGCTGGCGATCGACGTGCTGGTCGAGATCGAGGCCGTCGCGATCATCGGCGCGGGGGGCTGACCGCCCGCCGCACGAGCTCAGGGTTCACTGGACGCCAACACCTCGCCGATGAGGAACACCGGGTCGTCGAGCAGCTTCAGGTTCTCCTCGAAGCGCGCCAGCGCCTCCGGGTCGTAGAAGGACGCCTCGAAGGCCTCCCGGTCGGGCCATTCGGCGATCGTCACGAAGCGGTGCCGCGGCTTCGCCCCCCGCGGCCAGGCGGACTCGACCACGGCGAAGTCGGTGCGCAGCACGCCGGGTCGGCTGGCGTTGTTCTGCTGGTGTTCGCCCAGGCGCCATGCGAGGAACGCCTCCTCGTCGGCGCCGGGCGGCAGGTTGTAGAGGACGGTGAGTCGGACCATGGCGCATCCTGGCACGCCGAGGGTGTGCCGGTGCCGCGCGGACGCGCCCGTGCCGCGCGGACGCGCGGCCAGGGAAACGGCCCCGTTCAGGCGGGCGGCGCCCGCCGCTCGAAGGCCGCAACACGGCTGGCGGCCGCGACGGCGAGCCCGGCCAGCAGCGCCCCGGCGAGGCCGAAGGCGAGACCGAAGCCGGCGACGCCGATCACCGCCCCCACCGCCACCGGCATCGCCAGTTGCGCCGCGCGGTTGAGCGACAGGCGCAGGCCCAGCGCCGTCCCACGGTGCCGCGCGGCGACGTGGCTGGCGACGGTGACGATGCTCAGCGGCAAGCCGACCCCCGTGCCGAAGCCGGCCAGGACGCCGAGCAGGGCGAAGGCCGCCAGCGACGTGACCACGCCCAGCGCGCCGACGCCGATCGCGACCGCCAGCATCGCCACCACCAGCGTGCGGGCGGGACCGCCGAGGATGCGCGAGATCACCGGCATCAGCGGACGCACCGCCACGGCGGCCAGCGCCCCGAGGCTGATCAGGGCACCGATCGTGGTGGCCGGGTACCCCAGCTCCGTCAGCACCACCGGTAAGAAGGCCTGCCGCACGCTGATCGCGACGAACACCCCCGCGCTCGACAGCACCGCGAGCTGCACGCCCACGTTGGCGAACGCCTCACGCGCGCCGAAGCGACCCGCCACCCCCGCCGACGGCCGCGCGGCGGCGTCCTCCTCGGCCGTCGGCGCGGCGTCCTCGCCATCGACGACGGCGGCCGGACCACCGGGTTCCGCGTCCGGTCCGCCGACGGCGTCACGGATCCACCACGCGACGGAGAAGGTGAACGCCGCGACGACCGTCGCCACCCCGAAGGCCGCCCGGAATCCGGCCGCGTCGATCGCGACGCCCGCCAGCAGCGGGCCCACCAGGCGGCCGGCCGACAGCAGGGTCGCGTAGGTCGCGTAGTTGCGCTCCAGCGCCCGGCCGCCGCCGAGGTCGGCCACGAACGACTGCGAGGAGAGGGCGGCGAACAGCTGGAACACGCCGAGCAGCAGCTGGGCCAGCGCCAGCACGGGCGCGGATGGCACGAGCACGAGCAGCAGCGGCGCCGACGCCATCCCGCCCGTGCCGAAGGCGAGCCAGCGACCGGCGCCGCCGCGGTCGATCCAGCGACCGGCGGTCATCGCCAGCAGCACCGGCAAGGCGTTCGGGAGGGCCACCAGCACGCCGACCCACAGTGGGGCGAGACCCAGTGCCACGGCGAACAGCGGCACCGAGGTCGCCAGCATCGACTGGCCGACCGTCGACGCGCCCATCGCCAGGCTGAGGAGCCAGAAGGTCGACCGCGGACGGGCCACGGTGCAGCGTACCGGTGCGCCGCGCCGGGCCGGCCCGACCCCGGCTCACGGCGGGGCGCCGTGGCCGAACGAACGCCCGCGGGTCGGCGTTCGGCGCCGAACGTCGCGCGGGGCCACCCGCGCGCGATGATGCCGCATGCCGTGACGCCGGCACGCCGCACCGCGGCCGGCGCCAGCGCCCTTGTCGCCTACGCCCTCCCCCTTCCGCTGGCCTACGTCGCGCTGGGCGCGGCCAATGGGGCGCTGCTGGGCGAGGCGATCGACCTCCGCTTCGCGCTCGCGTCGGCCCTGGTGCTGGGCGGGATCGCGGCGGTGGTGCTGACCCGCCGCTGAGCCGCTCCTCCGTCCGGCCGGGGCACACTGGGACCATGCCGACGGACCGCACCTTCGTCGCCCTGAACCTGCCCGCCGAGGTGAAGGCGTCCGTGGCCGAGCTGCGCCGCGCGCTGCCGCCGGCGCCCCGCGGCCTGCGTTGGGCGGCCATCGGCCAGCTCCACCTCACGCTCACCTTCCTGGGCGACCTCGACGACGCGGGCCTCGCCGCCACCCGGGCAGCCGCCCGCTCGGCGGCCGCGTCCCACACGGCGTTCGACGCCGACCTGCGCGGTCTTGGCGCCTTCCCGCAGCCAGGCCGGGCCAGGGTGGCCTGGGTGGGCTGGGGCGCCGGCGCGGAGGCCGTCGCCACGTTGCAGGCGACCCTGCTCCGCGCACTGGCGGGTCCCCCGAACCCACGCCCGTTCGCGCCCCACGTGACCCTGGCCCGCGCCCGCGAGCCGCTCGACCTGCGGGCGTGGCTGGCCGCGGCGCCCGCCTGGGCAAGCCCGGTCTGGCGCATCGACGCCGTCGACGTCATGACGAGCGAGCTGACCCGCGAGGGCGCGATCCACACGCTCGTGGAGCGCTGTCCGCTGGCGCGCGCCGCCTGATCCGCCGGGCCGCGTCAGCTCCGGCCCGCGAGCTCGCGGTTCGCCGCCACCAGCGCCTCGTACGCCGCCAGCGTCGCCGCGACGTCCGGCAGGTCGAGCGCGTGCGTCACCGCCGAGCGGACCTCGGGCAGGGCGTTCGTCGGCGCGAAGCTCGCACCGCAGTGGCGCAGCCACGGGAGATCGCCCACGGCGTCGCCGATGCCGGCGACCTCCTCGGGGTCGACGTCCGCGGCCGTGCAGAGTTCGAGGAAGCCGGTCGCCTTGTCCGTCCCGCGCAGCAGCAGGTTGACGCAGCCGGTGGAGGGATCGACGTCGAGGGGCAGGCCGTGGTGATCGAGCAGGTCGCGCAGCGTCTCCGTCAGGTCGGGCACCGGCCACGCCGGGTCGGTCGGGAAGACGCTCAGCGAGGCGACCTTGCCGAGCTGCACGAACACGTCGTCGCGCTCCCCGAGCACCCGCTCGACCTCGGCGACGAGCGTCCGACCACGTTCGACGGCGGGCGACAGCCAGGCGCGGTAGGGCAGCCGCACGGCGAGGCCCGCGCCGTTCTCGAACGAGGCCGGCAGGCGGATCTCGAGCGCCTGCATGAAGGCGTCGACGTAGCCGTGCGGGCGCCCGGTGACGAACGTCAGCGAAGGGACCGCCGGATCCAAGGCACTGGCCCGGTTGAGCTCGGCGATGGCGTGCAGCCGCTCGAGGTCGTAGGGCGCGTGGTCCACGGCCGCCAGGCAGCCGTCGATGTCGCAGGCGAAGACGCGGATGGGGCGGTCGAGGTCGATGCGCACGTCAGGAGGTTATCCCGGGCGCCAGACGACGTCACGGACGGGGCCGCGCCCGCGGGGAACGCCGATCGCCGGACGCCGGCGGTCGCCGGCCGGCGCGTCGGACCGCCGACGTTCGCGCCGCACGGGCCGTCAGTCCGCCGGCAGCAGCGACACCGCCGTCGGCTTGAGGCGCAGGCGCACGAGATCGCCCTTCTCGGCGGCTGACATGCCGCCGCCCGACATCGTC
>CAZJUA010000171.1:0-2526 GCA_964549045.1 uncultured bacterium
GGCGAGTTCACCGTCGAGGGCATCGGCCTGGCCGGCATCGCGGGCGTCGTGCTCAACCTGCTGCTGCCCGCGCACCTCGGGAAGGCGACGGCAACGGACTGACGGGCACGCGCGCGGCGAAGGTCACCCGCGGCGCGGTAGGCCTTCGCCGCGAACCCGTAGGCGTCGACCCACACGACCGTCACACGCCGTGGCGCCGTTCGACTAGGATGAGGCCATGAGCGAGATCGTGTTCCTGGTCGAAGACGCCCCCGAGGGCGGGTTCACGGCGCGCGCGCTGGGGGCCGCCATCTTCACCGAGGCCGACGATCTCACCGATCTGTCCCAGCGGGTTCGCGAAGCCGTCGACGTGCACTTCACGGACGATCAGCGTCCCAAGCTGATTCGCCTCCATCACGTGCGGGACACGTTGATCGCCGTCTGAACGATGGCCCGTCTGCCACGCGACGTCACGGGTGCCCGCCTGATCGCGGTGCTCGAAGCTCTGGGCTACCGCGTGGTGCGGCGGAAGGGAAGCCACGTGCGGCTCGAGCGGCTGGGGCCGGATGTCCACGCGATCACCGTGCCCGATCACGCGGCCCTCAGGATCGGCACCCTGGCGGCCATCCTCCAGGAGGTCGGGGCCGCCACGCAGACACCCCGCGACGCCCTCATCGAGATGCTGGAGCGCTGAACCCCGTCTGCGTCGAGCGCGACACGCCGCCGGCATCGCCGGGGTCGTGCTCAACCTGCTGCTGCCGGCGCAGCTCGGGAAGGCGACGGCGACGGACTGACCGGCGTCCCACCACCGTCGCGGTAGCATCACGCCGGCGGTCGCGTCCGGCCGCCGGCGGCCCCGCCGCCCCGTCCTTTAACCCGGTCCCGCGAGACCGAGAAGGAGCCCGCATGACGCTGAACCCCAAGGCCACCCTCATGGACGCGCAGGACCTCACGCGCGCCCTCACGCGCATCGCGCACGAGATCATCGAGCGCAACAAGGGCACGGAGGGCCTGGCCCTCGTCGGCATCCACACCCGCGGGGTGCCGATCGCCGAGCGCCTCGCGGAGCTCATCGAACGCTTCGAGGGGTCGCGACCGCTCACCGGCAAGCTCGACATCACCCTCTACCGCGACGACCTCACCGAGATCGCCCTGCAGCCGATCGTGCGCAAGACCGAGGTGCCCTTCGACGTCTCGGGCATGCGCATCGTGCTGTGCGACGACGTGCTCTACACCGGCCGCACCGCGCGGGCCGCGCTCGACGCGCTGGTCGACATGGGCCGCCCCGGCGTCATCCAGTACGCCGTGCTGGTCGACCGCGGTCACCGCGAGCTGCCCATCCGCGCCGACTACGTCGGCAAGAACGTCCCCACCAGCCGCAGCGAGGTGATCAAGGTGCGCCTCGACGAGGTCGACGGCGCCGACGGCGTCGAACTGCTCGAGCTGGTGGACGAGGCATGACCGCGGCCGCCGCAGGCGCCGCAGGCACGCGCGCACCCGCCGCCCCCGCCGCCGGCAGCCCGCCAACCAAGCACCCCCGCCACTTGCTCGACCTCGCCGCCTGGACCGCCGAACAGGTGCACGCGCTGTTCGACACCAGCGACGTCATGGGCCAGGTGATGACGCGCACCATCAAGAAGGTGCCGGCGCTGCAGGGGTTCACCGTCGGGACGCTCTTCTTCGAGGACTCCACGCGCACGCGCCTCAGCTTCGAGCGCGCCGCCCGCGCGCAGTCGGCCGACGTCATCTCCTTCGCGGCCGGCGGCAGCAGCGTCAGCAAGGGCGAGTCACTCAAGGACACGCTCAAGACGATCGACGCGATGAAGTCCGACCTCTACGTCGTGCGCCACCCGGCCGCCGGCGCCCCGCTGCAGCTGACGCGCTGGACCGACGCGGCGATCGTCAACGCCGGCGACGGCCGCCGCGCGCACCCCACCCAGGCGCTGCTCGACGCCTACACCTTCCGCACCAGCTTCCCCGGCTACGCCGGCTTCGACGGCGTCGAGCTCGCCATCGTCGGCGACGTGGCGCACTCGCGGGTGGCGCGCAGCAACGTCGAGCTGTGGACCAAGCTCGGCGCCCGCGTGCGCCTGTGCGGCCCGCGCACGCTACTGCCCGACGAGCTGGGCGAGCGCCCCGGCGTCACGCTCACGCACCGGGTCGAGGAGGCGGTCGAGGGCGCCCACGCGGTCATGGCCCTGCGGCTGCAGACCGAGCGCATGGCCGGCGGCCTGCTGCCGTCGCTCGCCGAGGTCCGCGAGCGCTACCAGGTGACCCGCGCGCGCATGCGGCTGGCCCACCCGGACGCCCTGGTCATGCACCCCGGGCCGATGAACCGCGACGTGGAGATCGAGGGCGTGCTGGCCGACGACCCCCGCAGTGTCGTCGAACTCCAGGTGGCCAACGGCGTGCCGGTGCGCATGGCCGTCCTCTACACCCTGCTGGTGGGCTCGCGATGACCCGGCCGGCGAACGGGAGCGAAGCGATGAGCGACACGAGCCACGGCGGCGACCGCCCCCCCCCCCGGACCCCCCCCCGCGGCGCCCC
>CAZJUA010000172.1:0-3060 GCA_964549045.1 uncultured bacterium
GCTCGACGGCGAGGGCTTCCGGGCGGCGCTGCTCGCGAAGCTCTTGGAGGAGGCGGGGGAGGCCGCCGCGGCCGCCGACACCGACGCGCTGGCGAAGGAACTCGCGGATCTCTACGAGGTGATCGACGCCGTCCTCGAGTTGCACGGTCTCGACCGCGACGCGCTGCGGGCGCTGCAGGCGCGGCGGCGGGATGAGCGCGGGGGGTTCGAGAAGCGGTTGGCGTTGCGGTGGACGGAGGGGTGAGCGGCGACGCGCCGGCGATCACTCGGAGACGCGCAGTCGGAGTCCTAACGCCCGGATCACCTTCTGAACAGTAGCGAACTCCGGATTCCCTTCGAGTGACAACGCCTTGTACAGGCTCTCGCGTCCGAGGCCAGCATCTCGCGCGATGCGTGTCATCCCCTTGGCGCGCGCCACGTCACCCAGTGCCGCCGCCAGCAAAGCGGGGTCGCCCACATCGAGAACCGCTTCGAGGTAGGCGACGATGTCGCCGTCGGATCGCAGCAGGGTTGCCGCGTCCCAAGGTCGGGTCTCCGTATTCGTTTTCGCCATCGAAGACCTCCTCACAGACCTCGCGCGAGTGCCTTGGCCCGGCGGATATCGCGTCTCTGTGTCGACTTGTCGCCTCCGGTGAGGAGCACGACCGAGTCGGGACCCAGCCGCCGGAAGTAGAGCCGGACGCCAGGGCCGTGGGCGATGCGCAACTCCGAGACGCCACCGCCGACCGAGCGCGTATCACCAATGTTCCCCAGCGATAACCGACGGATGCGCGCGACGACTCGGAACCTCGCTTCACGATCTCGCAGGCCGTCGAACCACACCGCGAACGCCTCCGTCTGCCGCACCTCGATCACGGCCCACTCGTATCCTACGGGATACAGGCCCCACGTGGCGAGCTTGGTTGATGCCGACGCGAGCACGGTTCCTGCCCACCGCATCGTTCCTGGGCGGAGCCCGCTCGATGGTCCAGCCGACGCCTGCCCTCGCCGTGCTCGAGACTGCCGCGGGTGGCGTCGACGGACGGGGGCGCAACGCTTACCCCGCCCGCTCGCCCCGAACCCACCCCCGTGACCACCCCTTCGTCCACGAGCGCATCGCCCACTCCAGGGGCCCTTGCCGGAAGCGCCCGAGGACGAGCCGCGCGAGGCCTGCCAGCGCCAGGTAGGTGGTGAGCGACATCTGGCCGGGGTGGTGTGCATCCAGGCGATCCACGCGAGGCGGCGCTCGAGCAGGTGCGAGATGGCGCCGACGTAGCCGGCGGAGAGGAGTGGCGCGTTGGTGAGGTGGACCGGACGGCGGTGAGTTCGGCCACGGGGCGGCCGTCGTGCGGGACGACGTACGCGCTGCTCATCGAACGGCCCGGCAACCGGTTGCCCGTCAGCTGGGAGCGCATCCAGATGAGCACTCGACGCCGGTCCTCCCCCCGCCGGCAAGACCCCGACGCAGCGGGCGTCGAAGTGCGGACGTGATCGTAATGCCTTCGGCGACGACGTGATCAAGATCCGAGACGTTTCTCTCTAGGGCGCATGACGTTCCAGATGATCACGAGCCATGGGCGTCAAGACCATTGGCTGGGGCGCAAAGACGTCAGCATGTCGGCGCTCGACCCTGCGGTGTTTTGACGTCCCCACAGATTCAGCTAAACGTCCATAGCGGAAGCATTCTCAGTTCCCATGCTAGACTGCATTTGTCCCGCGTCGTGCGAGCACGAGACAACGAATGGAGGAGCCATGAAGGTCGCGGCGATGGTCCTCACCCTGGCGCTGCTCGTCGGCGTCTCCCCGGCGCAGGAGTCGGTACGCCTCCCGTGTGCACCCTGGCGAGCGTCCGATGCGACGCAGGAGCCCACCACGCTCCTCGGCGAGGCCCAGCGGCGTCAGCTCATCGACGACGTCCTGGAGCGGGTCGAACGGCTCCACGTGGACCCGGACTTCGATGGGGTCGACCTCGACGAGTTGCGCCAGGCTTACGCGTCTCGGATCGAGTCGGCCCGCTACGACCACGAGGTGGTCTCGCTCCTCGAGGAGATGCTCGCGTGGGTGGACGCGTACTACTGGACCCGGGAGGAGCTTCGGCAGGAGCTGGCGCGTGCGGCCTTCACGGGTGTCGGCATATTCATCAGCATCCTGTCGGACGGGCACGTGCTCGGGATCAACCACGTCTACCCAGGCTCGCCGGCGGAGGCTGCGGGGTTGGCTCGCGGCGACCGCATCCTCGGCGTCGATGAGCGCAGCACGTGCCCCCATCCGAACGACATCCGCGGCCCCACGGGAACCGACGTCACCCTGACCGTCACGTCGCCGGGGCAGCCCGCCCGGCGGGTCACCATCACGCGCGCCGCCATCGAACCGATCGCGCCGCCACGGGCCGTACGGCTCGATGAGCCCGGAATCGGGTACCTGTGGCCCGGGAACCTCGCCGCGCCGGGGCAGTCCAACCTGATCCGCGCCGCACTGGACGACATGGGCGCCTTCAGTTCGAGCGATCCCCTGGACGGACTCGTCCTCGATTTGCGCGGCGTGATCGGTCAGAACGAGCAGGCCCTGCGTGCGCTGGAGAGCCTCGGCGGCCTGTTCGCGGACGGCACCGCCTTGTACGTGATCGAACGCTCGGCGAGCGTCCCGGTCGTCATCGCGCCGCAGCCCGAGCGCCTCGATGGCGTTGCGCTCGTCATCCTCGTCGACGTCGCCACGGACGGCTTCCAGGGGATGTTCGCCGCAGCGCTGCAGGCGCGCAAGCGCGCCCAGATCGTCGGCCAGCCGGTGCACAGCACGTGGAGGCTGTACGCGCCCGAGCGGCTGCCGGACGGATCGCGGGTCAACGTACCGTACGCCGAACTCGCCTTGGTCGACGGGACGACGCTGCGGCAGAACGGCCTCATCCCCGACAGCGTCATGACCGTCGACTGGCGCGATTACTCAGAGGACGAGGATCCCTACGTCGCCGAGGCGATCCGGCTCATCCGGATGGGTGGCATCGGCGCGGATTGAAGCACAGGCTGACCCCGTGCCGAAGCCGACGCGGAGGTCGCCGTTTGCCGCCGTCACCCCGCGGCCGGC
>CAZJUA010000173.1:0-8983 GCA_964549045.1 uncultured bacterium
CCCGACCGGGTGATCGACTTCACCGGCCGGACCGATCCCCTCAGCGTGCCCGGCCAGGGAGCCGTGCTGTGGCTCTCGGTCGCCGGGCTCGCGGTCGTCGCGGGCGCTGCCGCGCTGCCCGGTCGGGCGCGTCACGGCGCCTGGCTCGCGGCCGGCGCGCTGCTGATCGGCACCGCCACCTGGGGCCTGACCCAGTTCGACGCGGCCGTCGAGACGAGGCGGGCCCAGGCCTTCCAGGAGGCGGTCGCGCGGAGCATCGCCGATCCCCGCCCGACCCAAGACGCGGAGCGGCTCCGGCAGTTGTCCGAAGAGGCCCTGACGCGACCGGTCGAGCGCAGCGTCGAGCTGGCGCGCGAGGCCGGCGTGGTCGTGAGGCGGCTACCCTATGGGGGCTCGGCCCCCGGCTTCGCCGCCTTCCTGACGCTGGTCGCGGGCGCGGCCGCGCTGCTGTTCGGCCTCCGCGTGTGGCCGCGCGCGGGCCGCGTGCTCGACCGGGTGCTCACCGCGGTCGCGATCCCGGCCGTGT
Organism: uncultured bacterium; assembly: GCA_964549045.1. Taxonomy (GTDB): domain Bacteria; phylum Deinococcota; class Deinococci; order Deinococcales; family Trueperaceae; genus JAABTL01. The sequence continues at coordinate 527 of CAZJUA010000173.1, forward strand.
CGATCACGCTGGCGCTGCTCGCCGCGGCGGTCGTCATCCTGCTGCTGCAACCGACGCCGGTGGGCCGCGACGTCGTCATCAGCGGGCCCCTCATGGCCCTGGCGGGCCGCCTCGACACCCTGTGGCACGCGTACTACATCCTCTTCTCGGGCTCGCTCGGCACGGCCAAGGGTTTCTTCGACGCGCTGTCGTTCGCTACGCCGCTGATCTTCACCGGCCTGGCGGTGGGCTTCGGCTTCCGCGCCGGCCTGTTCAACATCGGCGCGCCGGGCCAGATGGTGCTGGGCGCGATCGGCGCGGTGTTCGTCGGCCTGTACATGCCGGGTCCCGCTTGGGTGGTCCTGCCGGTCGCGGTGCTCGCGGCGGCCGTGGGCGGCGGCCTGTGGGGCGCGATCCCGGGTTTCCTGAAGGCGCGCTTCGGCGCCAACGAGGTCATCAACACGATCCTCCTCAACTTCGTGGCGGCGTCGCTCATGCTGTTCATGCTGTCGTCGTCGCCGACCTTCGCCGCCTCGGCGGTGCGGGTGATCCAACTGGTCGCGTGGGTCGTGGTGGCGTCGGTCGTGGGCCTGCTCGTGCCGCCCATCCGGCGGGTGATGCGGATCTCGCCCCGCCTGACGCTGGCCGCGGTGGCGGTGGTCGCGCTCGTGGGCGCCGTCGTCGTCGCGCAACCGCGGGCGGGCGACCAGCCGGTCGTGCTGGAACTGCCGTTCAAGGCGCCCGGCTCCGAGCCGAAGTCCTTCGAGCTGTCGGAAGCGGCGCGCATCCCCCGGCTGCCGGCGATGTTCGGCATCGACCTGCGGGTGACCCCGGGGACCAACGTCGTTCCCGTCGATGCCGCGGCCTGGATCGCGGGTCTGCTGGCGGTGCTGGCCTTCGTCGCCGGCGGTGCGGTGGCCGCCGTGCGGCGGCGCGGTTTCCAGGGGAGGATCCTGGCCGCGCTGGCGGTGGCCGCGGTCGCCTACGCCGCGCTCGCCGCCGTCGGTTGGCGGGCGCTGCCGCTCGCGATCCCGCCGACCAACCTCAACCCCTCGTTCCTCATCGCCCTCGCGGCGGCGGTGTTCGTCTGGGTCTTCCTGTTCCGCACACGCTACGGCTACGAGCTGCGGGCGACGGGGCTGGCGCCGAAGGCCGCCGAGTACGGCGGTGCCAACATCCCGCGCAACACGGTGATGGCGATGGCGATCTCCGGCGCCCTGGCCGGGCTCACGGCCACCCACTACGTGTTGGGCGGCGCGCTGGAGGACTATGCGTTGCGCCAGTCGCTCCCCACCGGCGACGGCTTCGACGGCATCGCCGTGGCGCTGCTGGGCGCCAACCACCCGGTCGGCACCGTGCTCGCCGCGTTCCTGTTCGGCGTGCTCAAGAACGGCGGCTCGGCGATGAACATCGCGTTCACCGACCTGACGCGTGACGTCGTGTCGATGGTGCTCGCGCTGGTCGTCCTCTTCATCGCGGCCAAGGGCTTCCTGCCCGACCGCCTGACCAACCCGCTGCGCCGCGCGCAGGCCCTCGGTGACCTGCCGGAGGAGCCTGCCGGCGGGAGTTTGGGCGGCGACGTGCCGGTGGTCGCGCCGAAGGTCGCTGCGACCGAGGGGGACCGCTGATGGACACCGTCGTCCTGCTGGCGCTCCTGGGGTCGGCGCTGCGCGCCACCGCGCCGCTGCTCTTCGCCGCCCTGGGCGGCATGTTCTCCGAGCGGTCCGGCGTGGTCAACATCGCCCTCGAGGGCATCATCATCTTCGGCGCGCTGGCCGCGGCGCTGGTGACCTACTACGTCGAGCTGCCCGCCATCACGCAGAACCCCGGGGCATCCGTCTGGTACGCGCCCTGGGTCGGGGTGCTGGCGGCCATGCTCGTCGGCGCCGGCGTCGGCTGGATCCACGCGGTCGTGTCGATCCGCTACAAGGCGGACCAGATCATCTCCGGCGTCGCGATCAACCTCATGGCCATCGGCGTGCCCGCGGTCGTGCTCACCGGGTTGTTCGGCAACTCGGCGACGTCGGCGACGATCACCAACCGCCTGCCCCGCTGGGGCGAGGGCGCCTTCCAGTTCAGCCCGCTGGTCTACCTCGCGTTCCTGCTCGTCCCCCTCACCTGGTACGTGCTCTTCCGCACACCCTTCGGCCTGCGCCTGCGGGCGGTGGGCGAGCACCCCGAGGCCGCCGACAGCGTGGGCGTCTCGGTCACCCGCATGCGCTACGCCGGGGTCATGCTGTCCGGCGTGCTCGCCGGCCTCGGCGGGGCCTACCTCTCCATCGGCGGGTTCAACCAGTTCATCACCGAGATGTCCGGCGGCCGCGGCTTCATCGCGCTGGCGGCGCTCATCTTCGGCAAGTGGCACCCGCTCGGCGTGCTCGGCGCGACGCTGCTGTTCGGCGCCTTCCAGGCGCTCGAGACGCAGCTCGGCGGCGGGCAGCTGCTGCCGCCGACCGTCGTCCAGAGCCTGCCGTTCATCCTCACCATGCTGGTGCTGGCGGGCTTCGTCGGCCGCGCCATCCCGCCCAAGGCCATCGGCAAGCCGTTCGAGAAAGGTTGACCAGGAGGTCGCCATGCCCGTCCCCCGCCGCTCCGGCGTCCTGCTCCACCCCACCTCCCTGCCGGGGCCCTACGGCCTGGGCGAGCTCGGCCCGCACGCCGTTCGCTGGCTGGATTGGCTCGCCGAGTCCGGCCAACGCCTCTGGCAGGTCCTGCCGCTCGGGCCGACCGGCTACGGCGACAGCCCCTACCAGAGCTTCTCCTCGTTCGCCGGCAACCCCTTCCTCATCAGCCTCGAGCGGCTGCACGAGGAGGGCTGGCTGAAGGCCGAGGACCTCGTCGGTGGCGACTTCGGCGGCGGGCGCGTCGACTTCGGCCCGGTGATCGATTTCCGGCTGCAGGCGCTACGGTCGGCGGCCGAGGCGTGGCGCTCCTGGGCGGGGGAGGACGAGCGCGCCCAGTTCGCCGCCTTCAGCGAGCGCGCAGGCGCCTGGCTCGACGACTTCGCCCTGTTCATGGCCCTCAAGGAGGCCCATGGGGGCCGCTCGTGGGTCGAGTGGGACGCCCCGCTGCGCCAGCGCAAGAAGAAGGCGCTGGCCGCCGCGCGCGAGACGCACGCCGAGGCGATCGAGCGCCACATGCTGTGGCAGTGGTGGTTCGACCGCCAGTGGGGCGACGTGCGCGCCGCGGCGCGTGAGCGCGGGATCGTCATCCTCGGCGACGTGCCGATCTTCGTCGCCTTCGACTCGGCGGACACCTGGGCCGACCAGGACCTCTTCCACCTCGACGACGACGGCAACCCGACCGTCATCGCCGGGGTGCCGCCCGACTACTTCTCCGCGACCGGCCAGCGCTGGGGCAACCCCCTCTACCGCTGGAGTCGCCACGAGAAGCACGACTTCGCCTGGTGGATCGCCCGCGTGCGGCGCACGCTGGAGCTCGTCGACGAGCTGCGCATCGACCACTTCCGAGGCTTCGAGGCGTACTGGGAGATCCCGGCCGAGGAGCCCACCGCGGTCAAGGGCCGCTGGGTCAAGGGCCCCGGCCAGCCGCTGTTCGACGCGTTGCGGGGCGCGCTGGCGGGGGAGGGGGGCGACCTGCCGATCGTCGCCGAGGACCTCGGCGTCATCACGGCCGGCGTCGAGAAGCTGCGCGACGACAACGCGCTCCCGGGCATGAAGGTGTTGCAGTTCGCCTTCGCGGCCGATGCCGCCGATCCGTACCTGCCGCACAACTACCCGGCCAACGCCGTGGTCTACACGGGAACGCACGACAACGACACCACGGTCGGCTGGTACGCGCAGGCGCCGGAGCGCGAGCGCGACTTCCTCCGCCGCTACCTGGCGCGCGACGCGGCCAACGTCGCCTGGGACCTTTGGCGCGCCGCCCAGAGCTCGGTGGCCGAGACGGCGATCGCGCCGTTGCAGGACCTCCTGGGGCTCGGCTCCGAGGCGCGCATGAACACGCCCGGCGCCCCCTCGGGCAACTGGGGCTGGCGCTTCACCTGGGGGGCGCTGCCGTACTGGCTGGCGCCGCAACTGCGGGAGATGGCCGAACTCTACGGCCGGCTGCCCAGCGAGGGCGCCGTCGACACCCCTTACCGCCAGTCGACGACGGGCGGCGAGTCGGAGGCGTGATCGTGGCGCCGTCGGCGTCGCCCGCGGCTGCGGGTCGGCCCGGCCGCGCGTGGGGGTCGCGAGGGCCCGCTAGGTCCTGAACAGCACGTCCTCGCGCTTGAAGTTGACGTACGCGAACGCGAGCAGCGCGGCGATCAAGGCAGCCATCACGCCCCAGGTGGTCAGGATGGGGGCGAGGCGCGCGGCGCCCTTGACGGCGTCGTCCATCAGGATCATGACGTTGTAGACGGGGATCCAGTAGACGAACGCGCCGGTGCCGATGAGGTCCTTGAACTGCAGGGCGATCGCCGGCACGATCAGCAGGAACGACATCGGGGCGACGTAGGTCTGGGCCTCCTTGAACGAGCGCGCGAAGAGCGTCACCGACATGAGCAGCGCGGCGACCACGGCGGCCATCAGCACGCTCGAGACCACCAACAGGATGATCGTCGTGGGCGTGATCGTCAGGGTCCCGCCCATCATCGCCGCCATCTCGCCGCCCTCCTGGCCGATCAGCGGCAGGAACAGGCGTCGGAGCACCGTCCCGCCCAGCACGAAGCCGACGATCGCCATCAGCGCGGCGCTCAGGCCGAACGTCACGACCGCGAGGAACTTGCCGAACACGACCTCGCCGCGCCGCACCGGCGTCACCAGCAGGACCTCCAGGGTGCCGCGCTCCTTCTCCCCGGCGGTGGCGTCGATGGCGGTCATCTGGCCGCCGGTCAGCGTCCAGATGGCGATGAAGAACGGGATCAGCCACGCCAGCTGACCGCTGGAGCGCTCCGCCGCGGTCGAGGCGTCCAGCGTCGAGACGGCCACCGGCTCGAGCACGGCGGGGTCGATGCCGGCGTCCACCAGGCGCTCGGCCACCACACCGCGGCGGTAGGCGTCGACGGCGGAGCGCAGCTTGCCTGCGTTGAGCTCGGCCCGCAGGTTGGCCTCCTTGACCACGATGACGACCTCGGCGCGCCCGCCGCCGGCGACCGCGTCCGCGAACCCCGGCGTCACGATCAGCCCCGCCGGGTATTCGTCGGCCCGCACCGCCGCCTCGGCATCGTCGACCGCCACCACCACGGCCGCCTGCGCCTCGATCGCCGCGGCCAACTCGGCCGGCAGGTGCTCGATGCCCTGTACCGCCAACTCGGTGACCGTCGTCGCCTCGCGCTGGAAGAGGCCGCCCAGCAGCAGCGGCAACCCGAGCATGATGACCGGCAACAGCAGCAGCGGGATGACCAGGTTCGACACGATCGCGCGGTGATCGCGCAGCGTGGAGAGGATCTCCTTGGCGGCGATGCGCCGGACGAACGACCACCTCATGCGGCCACCTCCTGCCCCTCGGCCAGCCCGCTGCGCCGCACCAGCGTGAAGAACGCCTGCTCCAGGTCCGGCGCGTCCGCCGCCTCCCTCAGGCCCGCCACCGTGTCGTCGGCGACGACCCGCCCGCGGTACAGCACCGCGACGCGGTCGCACAACTCCTCGACCTCGCTCATCACGTGCGTCGACCACACGACCGCCCGCGTCTCGCCCGGGTAGCGGCGGGAGAAGTCGAGCACGGCGCGGCGTGCCATCACGTCCAGGCCACTCGTCGCCTCGTCGAAGAAGAGCACCTGTGGGTCGTGCAGCACGGCACGCGCCACGACGATCTTCTGCTTCATGCCGGTGGAGAACGCGCCCGTGCGCCGCTCCAGGGTGCCGGCCAGGTCGAGCAGGCCGTCGAGCTCCTCGACGCGGCGCTCGATGGCGCCCTTGCGCATGCCGTAGAGCTCGCCGAAGTAGTGCAACACCTCGCGGCCGGTGAGGCGGTCGTAGAGCCCCATGCCGCCGTTGACCACGCCGATGGCGCGGCGGACGGCCTCGGGCTCGCGCTGAACGTCGTGACCGGCGATCGTCGCCCGTCCTCCGTCCGCCCGCAGCAGCGTCGCCAGCACCCGCAGGGTGGTCGTCTTGCCTGCGCCGTTCGGCCCCAGGAGGCCGAAGACCTGGCCGGCGGCGACGTCGAACGAGACGTCGTCGACGGCGACCAGGTCGCCGAAGCGCTTGGTGAGTCCCTGGACGTGGATCATCCCACCAGCCTAATGCCTCATAGGTCCGCGGTCAGGGACGGGAGGCCCAGCGGGCGCCGGGCCGACCGGCGCCCGCCCGCCTGCTACGCTGCCGCGATGCCCGCCTTCGCCATCGACAAACCCCTCGGCCTGACGTCGCACGACGTCGTGGCGCGCGGCCGACGGCTGCTCGGCACCCGCAGGGTCGGGCACGGCGGGACCCTCGACCCGCTCGCGACCGGCGTCTTGCTGCTGCTGGCGGACGAGGCGACCAAGCTGTCGCCCTACCTGACGGGCGCCGACAAGGCGTACCTAGCCTGGGTCGTGTTCGGCCTGGGTACGCCCACGCTGGACGCCGAGGGGCCGGTCGTCGATCGCGGCGATGCCGGCGCCCTCGACGCGGCGGCCGTGGCGGCCGCGCTGTCCCCCTTCCTGTCGCTGACGATGCAGCTTCCCCCGGCCTACGCGGCGATCAAGCAGGGCGGGGTCAAGGGCTACGAGGCGGCGCGGCGCGGCGAGGCGCTCGACCTGCCGCCGCGCCCGGCGGGTTACCGCCGGCTGGAGCTGCTCGCGTTCGGCCCCTGGGACGCCCTGCCGCGCGGCTGGACGCGCGACGGGGCCGGCTGGCGGCCCGATCCCTCGGCGCCCGCCCCCCTGCCGCCGCCGCTCGACGCGCACGCGCCGACCGCCGCGATCGCCCTCGACGTGCGGTCCGGCACCTACGTGCGCGCCTTCGCCCGCGACCTCGGGATCGCGCTGGGCGTGCCCGCGCACCTCGGGGGACTGCGCCGCACGCGCGCCGGCACCGTCGGCATCGACGCGGCGGTGCCGCTCGAGGCCCTGCCGGACGCCGCGCCGCTGGACCCCGTGGGTCTGCTCGGGCTCCCCACCGTCGCGCTCGACGCCGCCAGCGCCGCGCGGCTCCGCGACGGCCAGCGCGTCGCGGCGACCTTCGAGGGCCGGGCCGCCCTCGTCGATCCCGACGGGCGGCTGGTGGCGGTGGCCGAGCCGGCCGAGGGCCGCGCGCGGCCGCTGCGGGTGTGGCGCCAGGGTGCCTGAGGCGGCGCGCGTCCCGCGGACGCGCACGCGATCCCGGGTAGCGTGCATACGCCGCGGCGCGCCAGGGACACGCGTCGCCTGACGCGCGGGTGGGGGTGGACGGTAGACTCGCTGCACGGCACCATTCGGTTCGACCGCCGTTCACGCATCGGCGCAGCGTCGCCGTAGGAGTCTGCCATGATCATCGGCATCCCCAAGGAGACCAAGAGCCACGAGTACCGCGTCGCCGCACCGCCGGTGGCGGTGCAGGCCCTGGTGCACGCCGGCCACACCGTCCGGGTCGAGAGCGGCGCGGGCGCCGGCAGCGGCTTCGACGACGCCGCGTACCGCGGGGCCGGCGCCGAGATCGTGGCGTCCGCGGCCGAGGCCTGGGCGGCGCCGATGGTGCTCAAGGTGAAGGAGCCGACGCCGGCGGAGTACGGCTTCCTGCGTGACGACCTGGTCCTGTTCACGTACCTGCACCTGGCGGCCGACCGACCGCTGACCGAGGCCCTGCTGGCCGCGGGCACGACCGCGGTCGCCTACGAGACGGTGCAGTTCGACCGCGGCGGCCTGCCGCTCCTGACGCCGATGAGCGAGGTCGCCGGGCGCATGGCGACGCAGGTCGGCGCGCACTACCTCAGCCGCTTCCTCGGTGGCCGCGGCGTGCTCCTCGGCGGGGTTCCCGGCGTGGCGGCCGGCCAGGTCGTCATCCTCGGCGGCGGGGCGGTCGGCACCAACGCCGCCAAGATGGCGATCGGCCTCGGCGCCCACGTCACGCTCCTCGACGTCGACCACGAGCGCCTGCAGTACCTCGACGACATCTTCGGCGGGCGCATCCAGACGCTGATGAGCCACCCGGGCACCATCGCCGAGGCGGTGGCGCAGGCCGACCTCGTGATCGGCGCCGTCCTCATCGTCGGCGCCCGCGCGCCGCACCTCGTCACGCGCGCCATGCTCGGGAGCATGCGGGCCGGCAGTGTCATCGTCGACGTCGCCGTCGATCAGGGCGGCTGCGTCGAGACGATCCGCCCCACCACCCACGACGCGCCCACCTACATCGTCGACGGGATCGTGCACTACGGCGTCGCGAACATGCCGGGCGCCGTGCCGAACACGAGCACCCTGGCGCTGTCGAACCTGACGCTGCCGTACGCCCTGGAGCTGGCCGCCGATCCGCTGAACGCGATGCGGACCGACCGGGTGCTGGCGCGCGGGCTCAACACCTTCCGGGGCCGCGTGACCCACCGCGGCGTGGGCGAGGCCTTCGGCCTGCCCTGGGT
>CAZJUA010000174.1:0-2164 GCA_964549045.1 uncultured bacterium
CGAGCTGGCCGCCGCAACCGCCGGTTCCACCGAGCCCGAGCAGGGCGACCTCGAACTCGTGGCCTGGCTGATCGCCCTCGGCGCAGTGGCGGCGATCGACCGCGGCGACGTGCGCGACGCGGGCCAGCGCCTGGCGCAGGGCCTCAAGCGACAGGAACTGCAGACGCACCACGACGCGATGCTGCGCCAGTTCGGGGAGGCCATCGAGGCCCGCGGCATCGGCCATTGGGGCCAGTCCGCGGAGCTCGCCGCCCTCCTGCAACTCGACGACCGGGCCGACGGGGTCGCGCTGCGGCTGCCCGACGCCTTCGCCGCCCGCTGGGCGCGCATCGTCGGGCGCCGGGGCGGACGCGACACGGTGGGCGGCGTGCCGCCCGTCACGCACGAACCACGGGAGGACGCCGCATGAACATCGGCTTCATCGGCCTCGGGACCATGGGCGCGCCCATGGCCCGACGGCTCGTCGACGCGGGGCACCGCGTCACCGTCCACAACCGCACGCGCGCTCGCGAGGAGCCGCTGGCCGCCCACGGGGCGCGCCGGGCGGCGACCGCCGCGGAGGCGGCCGCCGGCGCCGAGCTGGTCGTGACCATGGTCGCCGACACGCCGGACGTCGAGGAGGTGGTGTTCGGCGACGACGGGGTGGCGTCCGCGATCGCCGACCGCGCGCTGCTCGTCGACATGAGCACGATCGCGCCGGGGGCGACGCGCGCCTTCGCGGAGCGTCTCTCGGCCGCAACGGGCGCGGCGTGGCTCGACGCGCCGGTCTCGGGCGGCAGCGAGGGCGCGGAGCACGGCACGCTGTCGATCATGGTCGGCGGCGCCGCGGCCGACCTCGAGCGGGCCCGCCCGGCGCTCTCGGCGCTCGGCTCGACGATCACCCACGTGGGACCGATCGGCGCCGGTCAGGTCGCCAAGGCGATGAACCAGGTGATCATCGCCGGCACCTACGCGGCGGTGGCCGAGGGCCTGGTGCTCGGCCTGAAGGCGGGGATCGACGTGGAGGCCGCGATGGCGGCGCTGGCCGGCGGCGCCGCCGGTTCCTGGGGGCTGGTCCACCGCGGTCCGAACGTGGTGCGCGACGCTTACCCGCTCGGCTTCCGCGTGCGCCTGCACCGCAAGGACCTCGGCATCGCCCTCGACGAGGCCCGGCGGCTCGGCGTGCCGCTGCCCCTGGCGGCCCTGGTCGAGCAGTGGGAGACCGGCCTCATCGCGCGGGGCCACGGCGACGAGGACGTCTCGGCCATCGGCCGCGTCGTGCGCCAGCAGGCCGGCCTGGCTGGGAACCGACCGGCGGACGGCTGACGCCGCCTCCTCAGACCGGGCCGCCGAGCGGCCCGCCCGCCACCGCGGGCGCGCTGGCGAACACCCAGACCCGCGGGTCGTCCGGGTCGGCGGCCCCGCCGCTCGGGAAGCGCACGACGTCGACGCGGGCGAAGCCCACGTCGGTCAGCAGGCCACGGAGTTCGTCCGGGTCGTAGGGACGCTCGCGGTGCTCCTCGCGGAAGGCGCCGGCGGGACCCTCGCACCAGGCGTCCACCGTGGCGAGGCGGGCGACCGGGTCCCAGGCGTGGCGCCAGCGGTAGTGGACCTCGCCCGCCCAACCCTCGACCACCTCGCCTTCCCACAGCGCCTCGAGGCCGGCGCTGGTGTTGGCGTCGAACGCCCACACCCCGCCCGGGAGCAGGTGGCCGAGGACGTGGCTGGCGGCGCGCGCCATGTCGCCGTCGGCCAGCAGGTTGTTGACCACGTCGAACACGCCGATCGCCAACGCGAAGCGCCCCGGCAGGTCGACGTCGCGCATGTCGCCGGTCACCAGCACGGTGTGCCTCAGCTTGCGGCGGGCGACGGCGAGCATCTCCGGCGAGGCGTCGACGGCGACGACCTCGAGTCCGCGCTCCTCCAGCAGGCGGGTGGCGTTCCCCGTGCCGCAACCCAGCTCCAGCACCCGACCGCCGGACCAGCCGCGGCGCGCCGCCTCGCGCAGGGCGAAGTCGACCCAGTCGGCGTAGGGGACGTCCTGCATGATCTCGTCGTAAACGGAGGCGAGGGACGTGAACGGGGGCGCGCGCACGCGCCAGGCTACCGTCCCGCGCCCCCCGCGTGGCCGCACCCGGGGGCGGCCGGCGTCGCCGGTCGCGGGCGGCCGGCGTCGCCGGCCGCG
>CAZJUA010000175.1:0-6693 GCA_964549045.1 uncultured bacterium
GCGGGCCGCCATCGAGGCGGGTGCCGACGCCGTCTACTTCGGCCTCAACCACTTCAGCGCCCGCGCGAAGGTCGGCTTCACGCTCGACGAGCTCCCCGAGGCGATGGCGACGCTGCACGAGCGCGGCGTGCGCGGCTTCGTCACCTTCAACACGCTGGTCTTCGACCACGAGCTCGACGCCGCCGAGCGCGCGCTCGCTGCGATCGCGGAGGCCGGTGTCGACGCGGTGATCGTGCAGGACGTCGGCGTGGCGCGCCGGGTGCGCGAGGTAGCCCCCGGCCTAGCGGTGCACGGCTCCACCCAGATGTCCGTCACCAGCGCCCAGGGCGTCGCGTTCGCCGCCGCCCACGGCGCCCGTCGGGTGGTGCTGGGTCGCGAGCTGTCGCTCGCCGATCTGCGCCGCATCCGCGTGGCCACCGACGTCGAGCTCGAGGTGTTCGTGCACGGCGCCCTGTGCGTCAGCTACTCGGGGCAGTGCTTCAGCAGCGAGGCCTGGGGCGGGCGCTCGGCCAACCGCGGCCAGTGCGCCCAGGCGTGCCGCCTCGCGTACGACCTGGTGGTCGACGGCGCGCCGCGCGCCCTGCTCGACGAGCGCTACCTGCTCTCGCCCGGCGACCTGATGGCGCTCGCGCAGGTGCCCGAGCTGATCGACATCGGCATCGACGCCTTCAAGATCGAGGGACGCTACAAGGACGCCGACTACGTGGCGCTGACCACCCACGCGTACCGCACGGCGATCGATGCGGCGTGGTCCACCGCTGGCGGCGTGGCCGGCGGCCCGGTCACCGACCCCGCGAGCGACCCCGCCCTCCTGCGCGACCTCGAGCAGGTGTACTCGCGCGGCCTCGGCCCCTGGTTCATTGCCGGCACCGACCACCAGGTCGCCGTGCGCGGGCGCGCGCCGCGCCACCGCGGGCTGCGCCTCGGCACGGTCGTGCGCGTCGACGAGCGCGGCGGAACCGTCCTGGTCGCGCCGCCGGCCGCGGACGAGCGCCCTGGACCCGCCCGCGCCGACACCCGACCCGCCGTTCGCGCCGCCGCCGAGGCCGCCGGACGCGCCCCCAGGCCGGGGGACGGCCTGGTGTTCGACGCCGCCCACCGCCGCTCCCCCGGGCTCCCCGAGCAGGGCGGCCGCGTCTACGCGGTCACCGCCGAGCAGGGAGGCTGGCGCCTCGCCTTCGGCCGCGGCGACGTGGTGCTGCGCCACATTCGCCCCGGCGACGCCGTGTGGTGCACGCACGACCCGACCCTGCACGCGCGCGTCCGCCAGTGGACGGATCCCGGCGCGCCGCAGCGCACCCACGGCCTCTCCCTCGCCATCACCGCCCACGAGGGCGCGCCCCTCGTCGTCGTCGCCACCACAGACCGCGGGGAGACCGCCGTCACCGTCGCCGACGAGCCCCTACCGCACGCCGACGCCAGACCGCTCGACCTCGACACCGCGAAGAAGCAGCTCGGTCGCCTAGGCGGCACCCCCTTCCACCTCACCGACGTCACCCTCGACCTGGACGGCGCACCCTTCGTGCCTGTCTCGACCCTCAACACGATCCGCCGCGACCTCGTGGAGCAGCTCGTCGCCGCCAGGCGACGGCGAGGGGGCGGGGGGGCGTCGAGAGGAGCGTTTGCAGCGCCAGCTGCAACAGCGACGAGCGACGCCCCCCCGCCCCCTCCAACGGTGCGGGCCGACGCACCGACGAGGCTGCACGTGCTCGTGCGCACGCCGGAGCAGCTCGAGGCCGTTTTGCTGGTGCATGCCGACGGCGTGTCGTTGGAGAGCGTGACGCTGGATTATCTGGAGCTGTACGGCCTCCGCCCGTCGGTGGAGCGGGTGCGGGCGGCGGGCCTGAGGGTGCGGGTGGCGAGCCCGCGGGTGTTGAAGCCGGCCGAGCAGAACGTCGTGCGCTTCCTCCTCGACCTGGAAGCGGAGATCGTGGTGCGCTCGGCCGGGCTGCTGCGCGACCTGGCCGCGCTGCCGGCGGACGCGCGGCCGCGGCTGACGGGCGACTTCTCGCTGAACGCCGCGAACGCGCTGAGCGCGCGGGCGTTCCTGGGCGCCGGTTGCGACGCGCTGACCCCCGCCTTTGATCTCGATGCCGAGCAGGTGGCCGCCCTCGCCGCGGCGGTCGACCCACGGCGGCTCGAGGTGGTCGTGCCCCCCCCCCTGCCGGTCTTCCACATGGAGCACTGCGTGTTCTGCCGCTTCCTGTCGGACGGCCACGATCACACCGACTGCGGCCACCCGTGCGAGACGCACCGCGTGGCGCTGCGCGACGACCACGGCCGCCTGCACCCGGTGCTGGCCGACGTCGGCTGCCGCAACACCGTGTTCGGCGCCGAGGCGCAGAGCGCCGCGCGCCACTGGCCCCGTTGGCGCGCCGCCGGGCTGCGCGACGCGCGGGTCGAGTTCGTCCACGCGGGCGCCGCGGAGGTGGCCGAGGTGCTGCGCGCGTGGCGCGCCGCGCTCGACGGGGCGCTGGCGCCGGCCGCCCTCGAGGCGCGGCTGCGGGCCGCCGTCCCGCCCGGCGTCACCGAGGGCAGCTACTACGTGCCGCGCCCGGGGATGCGCGAGCTGCCGGTGCTCTGACCCGTGTGGACGGGCCGTCACGGCGCGCGCTGGTGGGCAAACCGCGCCGATACGGCCCCGCCGGCGAGCCTACGAGGCGCGCCGGCGGCTCAGCCCTCGCGCGCCGCGCCGAGGGCGCGCTCGAAGTCCTCGATCAGGTCGTCGACGTGCTCGAGCCCCGTAGCGACGCGGATCAGCCCTGGCGCGACGCCCGCGGCGGCCAAGGCGGCCTCGTCGAGCTGCGCGTGCGTGGTGGACGCCGGGTGCGTCACGCTGGTCTTGGCGTCGCCGAGGTTGACGAGCCGGCTGGCGAGGCGCAGCGCGTCGAGGAAGCGCTTGCCGGCTGCGACGCCGCCCTCGAGCTCGAAGGTGAAGACGCCGCCCGCGCCGCGCGGCCACTCGCGTTTCGCGCGTTCGTGGTCGGGGTGGTCGGGGAGGTCGGGGTGGTTCACGTTCCGCACCCCGGGCTGCGCCGCGAACCACGCGGCGAGCGCCCGCGTCGAGGCGATCTGCCGGTCGGCGCGCAGGGACAGCGTCTCGAGGCCCTGCAGGTGTAGCCAGGCGTTGTGCGGCGAGAGCGCCGGTCCGAGGTCGCGGAGCCCCTCCACCCGGGCGCGGATGACGAACGCGATGTTGCCGAACGGCCCGCCGGAGCCGAAGACCTCCCAGAAGTTCATGCCGCCGTAGGAGGCGCTCGGCTCGGTGAACAGCGGGTAGCGGCCGTTGCCCCAGTCCATCGTGCCGGCGTCGACGATCACGCCGCCGACGCCGGTGCCGTGCCCGTTGATCCACTTGGTCGCGGAGTGGAGGACGACGTCGGCGCCGTGCTCGATCGGTCGGTAGAGGTACCCGCCCATCCCGCCGGTGTTGTCGACGAACACCGCCACGCCGCGCGCGTGCGCGGCGTCGGCGATGCCCCGCAGGTCGACGAGGCGCAGCGACGGGTTGGGGATCGACTCGACGTACACCGCGCGGGTGCGGTCGTCGATGAGGGCGTCGAAGGCCTCGGGCGAGGCGTCGCTGCCGGTGAAGCGCACCTCGATGCCGAGCCGCGGCAGCGTGACGCGGAAGAGGTTGGCGGTGCCGCCGTAGAGGTGCGGGCTGGCGACGACGTTGTCGCCCGCCTGCGCGACCGTCGCGATCGCCAGGAACTCGGCGGCGTGCCCCGAGGCGACGGCCAGGCCCATCGCGCCGCCCTCGAGGGCGGTCACGCGCTTCTCCAGCACGTCGTTGGTGGGGTTCATGATGCGGCTGTAGATGTTGCCGAACTCCTGCAGCGCGAAGAGCCGCGCGGCGTGGTCGGCGTCGTCGAAGCGGAACGCGGTGCTGGCGTAGATCGGCACGGCGCTGCTCTTGGTGGTGGGGTCGGCCTGCTCGTAGCCGGCGTGGACCTGCAGGGTCTCGAAGCGGTAGGGCATGGGTGGGCTCCTCTGTGGTGCGCTCGCGGGGGCGCGGACGGGCTCGACGTGGCCCGCGGCGAGCGCGGGCCGGAGGACGACGTGGGTGCTCGGCGGGGGCGCCTAGGACAGCGCCGCCGCGCGGGGCATTCGGCCGTGGGCCGTGGCGCTGCGCGGCCGCGAACGCGTCGCTGGCGGCTGGGAGCGTGCCGGGTTCGTCTCGTGCGTCATCGTCGCCTCCTCCCGCGCCGCTCGAGGCGGCGTTGGGAACGAAGACGAGGCGTTCGCCCCGATCTTCCCGGGGGGCGGCCGGATCGTCGCGACCGCGCCCGGCTGGAGGTAGCACCCGCGGAGATGATCGCGGGGGGCCGCGGGGTCGTGGGGCCAGGTCCCTCGCCCGCTCTGGATCGGCGCCGCGGGGCCCTCGGCCGGCCGCTGCGTGGCAGGAAGTGAACCACGGATGGGGGCCCGGCGCAAGCCGCTCGGCCCGTCACCACCAGGAGGCGGCTCGCTGCGTCTCGCACAGGCGCGCCGCGTGCGGCATGCGGGCCGCCGCGATGCGGTCGCAGATCGCGTCCAGCGGGAGCTCCAGGCGCACGATCTCGACGTGCCAGCGTCCGCCGCCGTGCGACGCGACGAGCAGCGAGCCGCGGGGGTCGCCGTCGGTCGGGCGGCCGATGCTGCCGGCGTTCGCCCAGGTCCGCTCGCCCTCGAGCGCGACGAAGGGGCGGTGCAGGTGCCCGGCGCACACGAGCCGCGCACCCGGCGGGAACGGTTTGGGGTCGGCTTCCTCCACGATGCGGGTGTCGTCGCCCGGAGCGGCGTGGACGCAGAAGAGGCCGCCTTCCAGCTCCAGCCGCTCGGGCAGCGCCGCCAGCCAGGCACGTGCGGCGGGCGAGAGCCGACGTTGCGACCAGGCCATGATTTCCTGGATCTGCCTCAGCCGCGGCGGCGCCTCGGGGTCGACCTCGATGGGCCGTAGCACCGCCGCGTCCTCGTTGCCCGCGACGGTCGCCACGCCATGCGCCCGCAGGAAGGCGACGCAGCCCTCGGGATCGGGACCGAACGCGGCGACGTCGCCGGTGCAGACGACGCGGTCGACGCCGATGCCCCGCAGGACCGAGTGGCCCGCCTCCAGCGCCAGGAGGTTGCCGTGGACGTCGCCGAGAACACCGACGCGCTGAATTGGAAGGCTCACGCTGTCGCCCAAAGCGCGGAGATGGGGAGTGCCCAGGTCCGGTCGCCGAGGGGGGTCGCGGTGTTTCCGCCGTGCAGCACGATGCCTCGGGTGAAGCGATCGCCGACCGCGAGCCGCAGCCCGGCGAGGTGGCGCGTCGCGTCGAGCCCGAGACGGTGGCCCGACTTGACCTCGATGCCCACGATCCGGCCGTCGTCGGCTTCCAGGAGCAGGTCGACCTCCGCGCCGTCGTGATCCCGGTAATGGTGCAGCGTCGCCGGGACGGACGACCAACCCAGCTGCCGGCGGAGCTCCAAGGCGACGAACGTCTCCGTCAAGGGGCCGCGCACCTCGTCGACGCCGGTCCAACGCGCGGCGGTCATCCCTAGGAGCGCGCCACCGAGGCCCGTGTCGCTGATCAACAGCTTCGGTCGCCGGGCCAGGCGCTTGCCTGCGTTCGCGGCCCACGCGGGGATCTCTTCGACGAGGAAGAGGGCCTGGAGGGCCTGGAGGTAGCGCGTCAGCGTGGAGGTCGGCAGGCCGGACGTTCGGGACATCTCAGAGAGGTTGACGGGTCGCGCGGTCCGCGCGGCCACGAGCCGTGTGAGCCGGGGGAGGTCGCTCAACCTACCGATGCCGGCGACGTCGTGCACGTCTCGTTGCAGTGAGGTGGCGAGGTAGGCGTCGAACCAGGCGCGGCGGCGGCGGGCGGTGCTACGGGCCGTTGCGGGAGGGTAGCCACCCGTCAGGACGCGTTCGGCGAGGTCTCCGATGGGCGTGGTGGCCGGAGGCTCGTCGGCGGCGAAGGCCCACGCGGCGAAGTCCTCGCGCCGTCCCGCCAGTTCGCCCTGGGAGAACGGCCTGAGGGTGATCGTCTCGACGCGACCCGTGAGCGCGTCGCCGACGCGGGGGAGGGCGAAGACGTCGGCCGATCCGGTGATGAGGAAGCGACCAGGACGCCGGTCGCGGTCCACCGCTGCCTTGATCGCCAGCAGCAGCTGCGGCGCGCGTTGGACCTCGTCGATCGCCACGGGACCCGGCGCTGCCGCGATCAGTCCCGCCGGATCGGCGTGGGCGCGCTCGAGCACGTTCAGATCGTCCAGGGTCCACGATGTCCAGCCCCGTCGGCCGGCGATGATCGCCTCCATGAGGGTGCTCTTGCCGGCCTGTCGCGGCCCGACGATCGCCACCACCGGGCTGTCGTCGAGAGCTTCGCGGATGCGATCCTCGAGCCAGCGTGGGCGCGGCGTGGCATGTAGCGTCACGCTCGAAGTCTAGCATGTGTTTCCAAAAGCCACCACGAAGTGGTCGAAATTCGCCCATCACGTGGTAGCTTTTTGAAACACAAGACGGGATCTGCGATCTGCTCGACCGCCTGGCGCATCTCGTGCACGCCGTTCGCTGGGCCGCTCTCAGCCCCCCACGCCCTCGAACCGCAGTTCCGCCGACTCGCCGATCATCTCGTAGCCCACCCGCAGGTAGACCCGGTTGGAGGCGCCGTAGTCGAGGTCGGTGTAGAGGAAGCAGGCGCGCGCGCCCTCGTCGAGCTCCAGCTG
>CAZJUA010000176.1:0-5312 GCA_964549045.1 uncultured bacterium
CATGCGACAACCCCCCCGGATCATCCCCCAACCGCATGATCGCCCCACGACCGAACTGCTTCTCGATCTGCAGCAACGCGCTCTTGAGCGCGCGCTCGCGTTCACCGTCGATGCCCATGTCCACCTCCGCGCCGGCCCGGACTGCGCCGGGGGCTCCGCGCCCGAGCATACCTCATTTACTATGGTATGCGGGCGGGGTTGCCCCATCGTGGCCGACGGGGGCGTCGACGGCCCGCCGGTCTCGGCCCCTGCCGATGCGGACGCGGCTCAGGACCACGGCGGACCGGACCACGGCCGGCGCGGCTCCGGACCGCGGCCGGCCCGGCCGCGCGCCGTGGCCCGCGCGGACGCGCCCTTCAGCGCAGCGCGACGACCAGCAGGTAGAGCGTCAGGCCGGCGCCGCCGGCGCCGAGCAGCGCCATCGCTCGCCGGAAGTTGCCCTCGACGTCGCCCTCGTCGAAGTGCGCCGCCCAGCGCCACTGGGCGGCGGCCACCGCGAAGAGGAAGACCCCCAACGGGAGGGACGCGGTCCAGCCGAGCCCGCGCGCCGCCTCGCCACCGCGGGCGAGCGCCGCGAGCAGCAGCGCGCCCCCGAGGCCGCTGACGAGCGTCGCCCAACGCAGCGCCGCGGCGGGCCCGAGCAGGACCGGCCAGGTGCGGTCGCCACGCGCGCGGTCCTCGCGGGTCTGGTAGACCTGGCTCACGACGTAGAGCCCCGGAACGAGCGTGGCGGCGGCCACCAGGCCGAGCGCCATCCCCGGCTGCAGCAGGTCGCCGACGACGCCCCAGCCGCGGGCGGGATCGGCGACGGCCCAGGCACCCGCCAGCGCCCCGAGCCCCCCCTGCCCGAGGCCCACCGCCGCGACCGCGGCGACCGGGTGCGCCTTCCAGCGCCAGCGCGGGTGCGAGTACGCGGTGGCGACGCCGAGCAGGGCGAGCCACACGGCGAGGAAGGGACCACCGACCCACGCCGCCAGCGGCAGCCCGGCCAGCTGCACGCCCCAGGCCCAGGCCAACAGGCCGCGATCGACCGGCGGCGGCCGCAGCATGCCCCCGATCGGTCCCTCGTCGCGGTCGTAGTACGAGTTCAGCGCGTTCGTGCCCCCGTAGAGGAACAGGTGGAGTGACAGGTAGGCGACCCCGACGCGCAGTGGATCGTCGACGCCGCCCCCGAGCCACACGCCCCAGAGGAAGATCGGCGAGAGCAGCAGGTTGAAGGGGAGGCGCAGGTGGCGCACCCAGGGATGGCGCCACGCGCGGGCGATCACGCGAGCCCGCCCATCGTGAAGCGGGCCAGGGCCATACCCGACCACGGCCGACGCAGGTAGCGGGCGAGCAGCACGTCGCGTACGGCTGCGGCCGTCGGCCCTAGGGGGCGGCCGAGCGCGGTGTTGCCGGCCGCGCGGGCGATGGCGCGGCGGGCCGCGCGGCGGCGGCGGCGGCCGACGTCGTCCAGCGCGGCGGCGATCCGCGACCCCGTCGGCTCCGACCCGTCCCAGAGGGCCGCAACGGCCGACGCGAGCGCCGCGGCGTCGAGCCAGCCGAGGTTCATCCCCTGTCCGCCGATCGGGCTCAGCACGTGCGCGGCGTCGCCGGCCAACGCCACGCGGCCGACGGCGAAGCGGTCCGCCAGCCAACGCTCCACGCCGAAGGCCGACGCGCCGCCCGCCAACTCGGGCGACGGCCGCAGCCCGGTGCGCCGCGCCACCCGCTCCGCCACCCAATCGGCCAGCCTGGGGCCGCCGTTCGGCAGCGCGGCGTCCGGCGGCGCGTCGTCGGGATCGACCCGCACGACCCAACGCCGCACGCCCCCCGGCAAGGGGAAGCCCTCGACGACGCCCGCGCGGGCCAGGGCGATCAGCGCCTCGTCCTCGGCCAGCTCCGGGCCCTCGGGCAGGTCGGCCATCGCGAAGCGGTCGGGGTACGGCCCGCCGCGTCGGCCCACCCACAGCGCCTCGCGGACGGCGCCGTCGCGGCCGTCGCAGCCGACCACCACGGCCGCGCGCCAGCGCCGCTCGGCGCCGTCGGCGCCACGGCCCACGACCGTCACGCCGTCGGGGTCCTGAGCCAGACCCTCGACCCGCACGCCGAGTTCCAGCGCCTCCGGGGCCCTGCCCGCCAACGCCTCGCGCAACGCGCGCTCCGTGACCGGCTGCGGGACGGTGAGCACGAAGCGGTAGGGCGGCGGCAGCGCGCCGAGGTCGAGCTCGCCCAGCGGGCCACCGGCGCCCCAGGCGCGACCGCGGCGCACCCGCCGGCCGGCCGCCAGCAGCTCGTCGGCCACGCCCAAGGCCTCGAGCACCGCCAGGCCCGCGGGGTGCACGCCGATCGCCCGACTCCCCGGCGGCCGGGTGGGGCGGGCCTCCAGCACGCGGACGCTGCGGCCACGACGCGCGAGGTCCAGCGCCAGGGCCGTGCCGACGGGCCCGGCTCCGACGACCACGACGTCCGCGTCGCGGTCCACGGGCGTCAGAGGGCGCGCAGCAGCGCCGAGTCCACCGTGAGGCCGGGACCGAAGGCGAGCGCCACCAGCGGTTCGCCGGCCTCGGGACCCGGACGCGCGCGATCCATGAGCTCCTGCAGCACGAACAGCACCGTCGCGCTGCTCATGTTGCCGGCTCGCCGCAGCACCGACCGCGAGGCCGCGACCGCCGCCTCCGGCAGCACCATGGCGGCCACGACCTTGTCGACGATCGCCCGACCGCCCGGGTGCACGGCCCACCAGCGCACCTCGTCCGCGGCCACCCCGGCGGACGCGAACAGCGGCCCGAGGGCATCGGCCGCCTCGGCCTCCAGGACGCGGGGCACGTAGGCGGTCAGGGTCATGTCGAAGCCGGTGTCGCCGATCGTCCAGGCCATGTCGTCGGCGCCGTCGCGGGTGACCGCGGTGGCGTGGCGCTCGAGCGCCAACGGGCGCTGCGGGCCGCTCGGCGCCCGCGCGCTGACGATCGCCGCCGCCGCCCCGTCCGCGAAGACCGAGGCCGCGAGCACGCCGTCCACGTCGCCGTTCGGCTGCAGGTGGAGCGTGCACAGCTCGACGGTGACGATGAGCACCACGGCCCGCGGATCGGCGGCGCAGAAGGCCTGCGCCATGCGCAGGGCCGGGAAGGCGGCGAAGCAGCCCATGAAGCCGAGGTGGTAGCGCTCGACGCCGGCGTCGAGCCCGAGGCTGCGCTGCAGGTGCAGGTCGACGCCGGGGGTGTAGAAACCGGTGCAGGAGACGGTGATCAGGTGGGTGACGTCGGCCGCGGTCAGCTCGCCGCCGGCCGCGAGGGCGTCGCGCGCGGCGGCCTCGGCGAGCCCGGGGGCGTGCTCGGCGTAGAGCGCGTTGCGCCGACCGGTGGACGGCGAGCGGAAGCCGCCGTCGGCGTCGAGGAAGAGAGCGGGCGCGTCGCTCGCGGCGCGATCGGGCAGGAAGTCGTCGAGGACGCTGTGGCGGGCGTCGATCGCGCTGGCCGCGTAGACGCGGTCGAGCAGCTTGTCGGTGCGCCGCTGACCGCCGATCCAGCGCCCCATGACCTCCCGCACGTAGGGCTGCGGGTAGCGGTGCGGCGGCAGCGCGGTGCCGACGGCGTGGAGGGCGATGGGCATGTCGGAGCATACGCACGGGTGGGCCGCCGTCAAGGCACGCGGGCACACGTTCGGGCCGGGTAGCATGCCGGCGATGTCAACGACTGCGCTCGATCGCGCCATCGCCGAGGGCTACCCGCTCGACCTCCGCGAGGTCCTGGCCGACGCGGCACGCCACCTCAAGGGGAGCAAGCGGGTCATCGTCGGCGGGGGGCTGGCGTGGCTGGCCATCAGCCTGGTGGTCGGCTGGATCACGCTGGCCCTGGGGCTGGGCAGCGCGCCGAGCGGCGCGTTGGGCGTCCTGGCGACCGCCCCGCTGACGGTGGGGCTGGTGATGGTCGGCGCCCGCCGCGCGGCGGGGCTCGCGGTCACGCCGGCGGACCTGTGGGCCTACCGGGGCGTGACCGCCCACGCGGCGATCGTGATGCTCGCCAACCTGCTCGTCGTCGTCGGGAGCGAGGCCCTGTTCGGCCCGGTCGCGTCGCCGCCCGTGACGATCGCCTACGGCCTCTTCACCTCGCTGGCGCTGTACCTGGTCGCCGACCGCGGCCTCACCGGCGTGCGGGCGATCGTCGTCTCCACCCTGCTGGTGCGGCACCGCTGGGCGAGCCTGCTGCTGCTGCAGCTGCTGCTCGCCGCGCTGTTGGCGCTCTCGGCCCTGACGCTCGGCGTCGCCCTCATCTGGACCGGACCCTACGCCGTCGTCGCCCAGGGGGCCGTGTACGTGCGCGCCGTGGGGCTGGCCTCGGCGCGAACCTGAGCGGACGCCCGGAGCGACGAGGAACGAACGAGGCCCGAGCCGCGAGTCGGCTCGGGCCCAGGAGAGGCTCAGGGTCGACCCGTTCGCTCAGGCCGGCACGCCGTTGCGGGCGACCTTGAGGACGGCCTCGACGAACACCCGGTCGGGCTGGCCGCCGAGCACGCGCTCCTGGCCACCGGGGCCGTCGATGATCGTGTCGGGCACGCCCGAGATGCGGTAACGCTGCGCCAGCGCGGGGAACTCGCTGGCCTCGACGCCCTCCGCCAGGACGTTCGGGTTCGCCAGCGCGAGCCGGTAGGCCGACAGCACCGCCCGCGGGCAGTAGGGGCAGGTCGGGGTCACGAACGCCTGCAGGTGCACCGGCTCGCTGACCTCGGCGATCTGGGCGGCGCTCTCCTCGCCGAGACCGGTGTCGCCGCTGCCGATCATGCGCAGCGCCTCGACCAGCGTCTGGAACTCGTAGCCGGCCGGCAGGCCGATGAAGCGCACGTTGTCGCGCTCGCTGCCCTTCTCGCGCAGGATGATCGTCGGCGCGCGGGTGATGCCGCGCGCGCGGGCGCCCTCGTCGGCGCCGAGCGAACGCTCGACGACCGACAGCCGCTCGGAGGTGTCGGCCACCTCGCGTACCAGCTGCAGGGTCGCCTGCTCCTCGCCGGCGGGCTCCTGGCCGGGCACCACGACGCGGCTCGAGGTGTACACGAGCATCTCGACGTCGCGTTCGATGGGCTGGAAGGCTTCGGTCAACTGCGCGCGCAGGTTGTCGTCGATGAACCGGTCCATGGCGGTGAGTATACCCCCATGGGGTACCTCGTGGGAAGTCGCGTGGACGACCCCGCGTCCTCCGCCGGTTCACCGCCACCGATCCGGCGCGGGAACCGACGCACGATCGTCAGTAGGTCGTCCCGACCATGCCGCCGTCGACCAGCAGCATCTGCCCCGTGACGTAGGCGGCCGGGACCGAACAGAGGTACGCCGCCGCCGA
>CAZJUA010000177.1:0-3624 GCA_964549045.1 uncultured bacterium
CCGACCGCCCCACACACGGCGAAGAGGCTCCGGCCGAGGTGGGCGGGGAGGGGTTGGTGTTGGAGGCGTTGGCAGCGCAGCTGACTCAGCCTCCGGCACCAGCCCCGTCCCGCCCTCACGCGTCGAGCAGCATCGCCTCCGGCGCCTGCAGCAGGTCGATGAGTTGGTTCGTGAAACGCGCCGCGTCGGCGCCGTCGACCAGCCGGTGGTCGAAGGAGAGGCTGAGGTAGAGCATGGGTCGCACCGCGATCGTGTCGTCGGGGAGCACCACCGGCCGCTTGCGGATGGCGTGCACGCCGAGGATCGCGGCCTCCGGCACGTTGATGATCGGGAAGCTGAAGAGGCCGCCGACGCTGCCGATGTTGGTGACGGTGAAGGTGCCGCCGCGGACGTCGTCGGGCGCGAGCTTGCCGTCGCGCGCCTTGGTCGCCAGGCCCTGCAGTTCCTCGGCCACGTCGATCAGCGGCTTGCGGTCGACGTCGCGCACGACCGGCACCACCAGGCCCGCGTCGGTGGCGACGGCCATGCCGAGGTTGACGTAGTCGCGCAGCACGATCTCCTGGTTGACGTCGTCGAGCGCGCTCGCCAACGCCGGGAAGGCCGGCAGAACCTGCCCGATCGCCTTCATGATCAGCGGCAGGTACGACAGCCGTACCCCCCGCGCCTCGGCGCGCGGCTTGAGCCGCTCACGCAGGCGCACCAGCTCGGTGACGTCCGCCTCGTCGACGTGGAGCGTGCGCACGCTGTGCAGGTGCGAGGCGACCATCTGGTGCGTGATCGCGCGCCGCAGGCCCCGCAGCGGCACGCGCCGCTCGCGGTCCTCGTAGCCCGAGGGCGTCACCGGGCGCACCGCCGCCGGCAGGCCACCGGAGGCCGGCGCGACGTGCGCCGCCTGGCGCCGGACGTCGTCGACGCGCACACGTCCTGCGGGGCCGGAGCCGAGGACCTGCTCGATCGGGAGGCCCAGTTCCCTCGCCAGGCGGCGGGCGGCCGGGACGGCGACGACGCGGCCGTAGGCGCCGCGTAGGGTGGTGGGGGCGTCCGCGTCGGCGGTCGCCTTGAAGAGGCTGAACTCGTCGCCCTGGGCGATGCCGTCAGAGAGTTCGGAGACGCCCTCGGTAGCGCGCGGCGCAGCCGCACCGCCGCGACGGGACGCGCCGCCCCCAGCCACACCGCCGGGCGGGGCGGCCCCCGCGGGCGCGGTGCCCCCACCCGAATCTGCGGGTGGGGTGGCGGCGGCCGTGGCCGGGGCGTTGGCCACCCCAGTGGGCTCAGCCCCGGCCGAGGCCGCCGCCACCCCACCACCCACGTCGACCCGGGCGAGCACCGCCCCGACGGGCACGACCGCCCCCGCGGGGGCGACGATCTCGGCGAGCACGCCCGCCAGCGGCGACGGCAGCTCGACGGTGACCTTGTCGGTCATCACCTCGACGATCGGCTGGTCGACGACGACCGCGTCGCCGACGGCGACCAGCCACTTCAGCACCTCGCCCTCCACCACGGATTCGGCGAGTTCCGGGAGCTTGACGTCCTGTGGCACGGGTCCTCCAGCGGGGCGGGGCCCCGGGTCAGTAGTCGAGCACGCGCTGCACGGCGCGCAGGATGCGATCGGGACCGGGCAGGTAGGCGCGGTCCTGGGCGTACGGGTAGGGGACGTCGAAGCCGGTGACGCGCACGGGCGGCGCCTCGAGCAGGTCGAGCGCCTCCTCGGCGATCGTGGCGGCGACCTCGCTGGCGAACGACAGCGTGCGCGGCGCCTCGCTGATGACCACGACGCGGCCCACCCGCGCCACCCGCTCGAGCACGAGGTCCTGGTCCCAGGGCAGCAGCGAGCGGAGGTCGATGACGTCGGCCGACACCCCCTGCGCGGTGAGCGCGTCGGCCGCCTTGAGGGTCTCGGCCATGCTGGCGCCGTAGCTGATCAGCACGACGTCGCCGCCCTCGCGCCGCAACCGCGCCTGGCCGATGGGGATGGTGGCGTCGTCGTCGGGGAGGTCCTCCTTGACCGCGCGGTACAGCCGTTTCGGCTCCATGAACACGACCGGGTCGTCGCCGCGCACGGCGCTGCGGAGCAGCCCGCGCGTGTCGCTCGGCGTCGAGGGGTAGACGACCTGCAGGCCGGGGGTGTGGACGAAGTGCGACTCGGGGTTCTGCGAGTGGTGGTGCCCGCCGGCGACACCGCCGCCCGCGGGCATGCGCACGACCATCGGGGCGCTGAAGCCGCCGCCCGAGCGGTAGCGCAGCTTGGCGGCCTGCGACACGAGCTGGTCGAAGCCGGGGAACACGTAGTCGGCGAACTGGATCTCGGCGACGGGCCGCATGCCGTGCACGGCCATGCCGATGGCGGCGCCGATGATGGCGGCCTCGGAGAGCGGCGTGTCGATCACGCGATCGGGGCCGAAGCGGTCGAACAGGCCCTCGGTGGCGAGGAAGACGCCGCCGCGCTTGCCGACGTCCTCGCCGAGCAGGACGACCGCGTCGTCACGGGCCATCTCCTCGGCCAGCGTGCGCGCCACCGTCTGGACGATCGTCTGCAGCGCCATCAGTGCCCGTCCCGCTCGAGGTCGTGCGTGAGCGCGAGCTCGTCGCGCTGGCGGCGCAGGTGCGGCGGCAGGGCGGCGAACACGTCGCCGAACATCCAGCCGAGCGGCGCCCGGCCGGCGGCCTCGTTGGCCCGCACGGCGTCGTCGAGCTCGGCCTTGACCTCGGCCGCGAGGGCGTCCTCGGCCGCGTCGTCCCACATGCCGCGGCCCTCGAGGTAGCGGCGGTAGCGCGCGATGGGGTCGCGGCGACGCCAGGCGGCGACTTCGTCGGCGGGTCGGTAGCGACCGTCGTCGTCGGCGTTGGAGTGCGGACCGTAGCGGTACACGAGCGCCTCGATCAGCGCCGGCCCGCGGCCCTCGCGGGCCCGCTCCACCGCCTGCCGCGTGACGTAGTACGCGGCGAGGGGGTCCATGCCGTCGACACGGTAGCCGGGCATGCCGTAGGCGTGCGCCTTGGTGGCGACGTCGGCCGAGCCGGACTGGTGCCGGAAGGCGACGCTGATGGCGTAGCCGTTGTTCTGGCACAGGAACACGGCGGGCGCGCCCTGAGCGCCGGCGAGGTTGAGCGCGGCGTGCCAGTCGCCCTCGCTGGTGGCGCCGTCGCCGAAGCTGCACAGGGTGACGTCGCCGCGTCCGGCGAGCTTCTGCGCCATGGCGCTGCCCGCGGCTGGCGGCACGTGGCTGGCGATCGCGGACGCGGTCGTGAAGATGCGCAGCGCGGCGCTGCCCGGGTGCGCCGGCATCTGGCGGCCACGGGCCGGGTCGATGCGGCTGGCCATCTGCTGCGCCAGCGCCTCGGCGAGGGGCCACCCGAGCGCCAGGGCCAGGGCGAGGTCGCGGTAGTACGGGAAGGTCCAGTCGCGCCCGGCGTCGAGCGCGTGGGCGGCGCCGACCTGCGTCGCCTCGTGGCCGGCGGCGGAGGCGACGAAGCTGACCTTCCCCTGGCGCTGCAGCGTCGAGAGGCGTTCGTCGAAGCGTCGAGCGCGGAGCATGTCGCGGTAGATCGCCCGTTGCCGGGCCTCGTCGAGGTCGCAGGCGAACGGCGCGACCCAACGGCCGTCGTCGTCGATGACGCGGATGG
>CAZJUA010000178.1:0-9437 GCA_964549045.1 uncultured bacterium
TGTACGTGCATGGGGGTCCCGGCGGGCCGGACCTGGGCGCCATGCGGCACTTCGTCCCCGAACTCGAGGAGCACTTCGTGGTGGCGCACTGGAGTCAGCGCGGCGCCGGGAAATCGTACGCCCGCGAGCTCTCGGACGACCGCATGACGATGGCGCAGTTCGTGGCGGACCTCGAGGAGCTGAGCCTGAACCTGCTGCAGCGCTTCGGTCAGCGCAGGCTGTTCCTGGTGGGCCAGTCGTGGGGCACCGTCCTGGGCATGCGGCTCGCGGGGAGGCGGCCCGACCTGGTGGCCGCGTACGTCGGCGTGAACCAGGTGGTGGACCGGGCCGAGGAGGAGTTGCGCGCGTACCGCGCCTGCCTGCAGCGCGCCCGCGAGCGAGGGCAGCGCAAGGCGGTGGCGCAGCTGGAGGCCCTGGGCGAGCCGCAGGATGGCGCCTTCGCCGGCGTGGACGGGACGCTGGTGCAGAGGCGGTGGATGCGTGCCCTGGGCATGGTGACGTTCGAGCCCGAGCGGGCCGCGGAGATCGGCCGGGTCATCGCCATGAACCCCGAGCTGACGCTGCGGGACCTGTGGCACCTCTTCGCGCACGTGCGCTGGAACATGGAGCTTCTGTGGCCTGAGTTCTGCCGGGTGGACCTCGCGCGGGAGATCCCCGCCGTGGACGTGCCCGTCGTCTTCGTTGCCGGCGAGCACGACTGGCTGACGAGCCCGGAGCACGCGCGCCGGTACCTGGACGTGCTGCGGGCGCCACGGAAGGAGTTCGTCCTCTTCCCTCGATCGGGCCACGTCGCGTGCTTCGAGGAGCCGCGGCGGTTCCTGGAGGTCATGCTGCGGGCCAAGGCGGTGTGCGGGCCCGAAACCCCTCCCCAGACGGATCGAGCCGCGACCCACGCGTGACCGCGCCTCACAGCATGACCAGCACCGCCCCGACGTAGAGGACGAGGATGAACGCGCTCTCGAAGCCGATCCTGGCGAGCCCGGCCCGCTCGCGCCGCAGCAGGCCGAGGAGGAGGACCGCGGTCATCAGGATCGTGAGCGCGACGACGAAGAGGTCTTGCTGGTTGAAGCGGTGGTAGAGCGATCCGCTGCGGTAGGCGACGTCCGAGGCGGCCAGGAAGAGCGTGTCGAAGGCGTTGCCGCCGATGATGCCGCCGACGGCGAGGGTGAGCGCGCCGCGGCGCACCGCCGTGACGGTGGTGACGAGCTCGGGCAGTGACGTCACGGTCGCCACCAGGAGCCCGCCGACGGCGGTGTCGTCGAGGCCGGTGCGGTCCGCCACGGCGATACCGAACTGCGTGACCAGGTACCCGGCGGTGGCGAGCGCGGCCACGGCGAGCGCGAAGGTGCCGTAGATCCACGCGCTGGAATGCGCGCGACCGCCGTCGGCGGCCGGCTCGTCGCGCACCGTCAAGTTCGTCATCCGCGGGTGCCACATCTGCTCGCGGCGCACCCGGCCGACCAGCCGCAGGCCGGCGACGTAGGCGACCGCCAGCACGACCGACGCCGGGTGCACGCTCCAGACCGTGACGTCGGGGCCGAACGTGGCCACCAGCAGCAGGGAGAGCAGGGCGATGAGGAGCGCGGAGAAACTGAGGTTGGTCGTGGAGGCCGCGGCGTGCTCGAGGTTCGCGCGGCGGTAGGTGACGTCGGCGACCGCGAGGAAGGCGGTCTGGATGGCGATCCCGCCGATGGCGTTGGAGATCGCCAGCGACGGGTGTCCCTGCCAGGCGGCGGTGACGGAGGCAACGAGGCCGGCGAGCGAGGTGCTGCCGCCCAGCACGAGGGCGCCGACGATGGCCTCACCGAGGCCGGTGCGGTCGGCGATGACGTCGGCGCGCGAGGCCACGGTCACCCCGGCGACCGCGATCAGCAGGGCCGCGCCCGCGAAGGCGGCGACGAGGGTCGGCAGGCCCCAGGTCGACAGGTCGAACGGCATGCGTCACCTTAGGCGCTGTGGCGCCGTGCTACCA
This sequence comes from uncultured bacterium, assembly GCA_964549045.1. GTDB lineage: Bacteria > Deinococcota > Deinococci > Deinococcales > Trueperaceae > JAABTL01. The sequence goes on from CAZJUA010000178.1 coordinate 1,973, forward strand.
GTGGAACTGCCCTGGGAACGACCCTGCCCAGCGGGCATCGGTCCCGCCGTGGCCAGGTCGAGCGGCTCGTCGGCGCCGTCGCCGACGAGCCGGACGAGGTAGGCATCGACGGCCACCTCGCACCAGGGCGCGACGCGGGCGTTGCATCAGTTCGAGCCCTCGGCCCGGATCCTGACGTCGAACAGGTCGCGCAGGCCCTCGGCGAAGAAGGTGAAGCCCAGGGTCGCGATCACCAGGAAGCCGCTTCCGAAGAGGATCATCCAGGGCGTGGCCCGCACGTACGTGTACCCCTCGCGCAGGATGCTGCCCCACGACGGGGTGGGCGGCGGCACACCGAGGCCGAGGAAGCTGAGCCCCGCCTCGAACGTGATCACCACCGGCACGTCCATGGCTGCCTGGATGAAGAGCGGTGCCACGGCGTTGGGCAGGATGTGGCGGAGCATCACCCGCGGCGCCGAGCATCCCAGCGCCTGGGACGCGGTCACGTACTCCTCCTCACGGATCTTGAGCGTCTGCGCGCGGATGAGCCGGCCGTAGGAGGGGAAACGCGTGAGCGCCATGATGAACACGACCATGAACAGGCTCGGCCCGGTGAGCGCGATGATCGCGATGGCGAAGAGCAGCGCCGGGAACGAGCGCACCACGTCGAAGAGCCAGATCAGGCTCGTCTCGACCGAGCCGCCCACGTATCCGGCGATGAGCCCGAGCAGCATGCCGACGACGGCGCCCGAGAGCACCGCCGGGATCGACACCGCGAGCGCGATGCGGGTGCCGTAGACGAGGCGCGTGAACACGTCGCGGCCGAGTTGGTCGGTGCCCATCCAGTGCTCGGCGCTCGGGGCGGCGAGCCGGTTGAGGACGTCGATCTCGTCGGGGGCGTAGGGCGTGATCCAGGGCGCGAACACCGCCAGTCCGATGATCGTCAGCACGAACAGGGTGCCTACGGCGCCGGTCGGGTCGCGCAGCAGCCGCACGATGGCCAGACGGCGCCAGAGGGGGACGGCGCCCTCGGGTTGCACGAGGTGCACGTCCACTTCAGGCCTCCCGGATGCGGGGGTCGACGAAGCCGTACGACAAGTCGGCGATCACGTTGGCGAGCGTGTAGAGGAACACGGCCACCACCAACCCGCCCTGCACCACCGGGTAGTTGCGCGACTCGATGGCGTTCAGGATGAGGAAGCCGAGGCCGGGCCGGTTGAATATGATCTCGATCAGCACCGCGCCGCCGAGCAGGTTGCCGAAGCCGACGCCGAGCACAGCGATGGTCGGGATGAGCGCACCGCGCAGCACGTGCTTGAACAGCACCCTTCGCGGTCCGAGGCCCTTGCTGTGCGCGGTGCGCACGTGGTCCTTGGTGATCTCCTCGAGCACCGAGGAGCGGATCAGCCGCGCGATGTACCCCACCCAGGTCAGCGCGAGCGCGGTCACGGGCAGGATCAGGTGTCGCAGCTGATCGATCGTGTCGCCGCGGGTGCCGCCGCCGCTCACCGGCAGCCAGCGCAGTTCGACGGAGAAGATCAACAGGAGCAGCAGTCCTGCCACGAAGGGGGGCAAGGTGATGAACGCGACGGACACGAAGGCGGTGGCGCGGTCCCACCAGGAGTTGCGGTAGGCGGCGGCCAGCGCGCCGAGCGGTACACCGACGAGCACGGCCAGCGCGATGCTGCCGAAGGCGAGCACGATGGTGAAGGGCAGCACGTCGAGCACCATCCCGAGAATCGGCAACTCGTTGAGCACGTCGCGGCCGAGATCGCCGCGGAGCACATTGCCCAAGAAGGCCGCGAGCTGCAAGAGGACCGGTTCGTCGAGCATCATGCGCTCGCGCATGGAGGCGATCATGGCGTCGCTGGCGCGTGGCCCCAGCATCACCACGGCCGGGTCCCCGGGGATCAGGCGGATGACGACGAAGAGCATCGTCACCGCGCCGATCACGGTGAGGACGGCGGTCAGCAGCCGCCGCATGGCGTAGACGATCACGCTGTCCCTATCTCCTCAGGGCGCCCGACCGCGCGGCGGCGCGGAGGTCGGGGGGCGTGGATGCAGGGCTGGCGCGTCGCGCACGCGTGGAACGCGGCGCGCCAGTCGCGGGCTTCACTCCTGCGAGCCCGTCCAGTACATGTACTGGGCGTACATCGCCAGGAACGACGGCTCCAGTTCACCGGCGCGGTGTACGTAGATGCTGGCGCCGTTGGTCACCCAGATCGCCGGCACGTCCTCGTCGATGAGTTGCTGCATGCGCACGTAGCGCTCGGCACGCTCGTCGGGCTCGGCGGTGCGGGCCGCCTCGTCCTTGAGGGCGTCGTACTCCTCGTTGCACCAATGCCAGTAGTTCCAGCGACCGATCTGGTCGCAGGAGAACCACTCGAACCAGTAGCCCGGGTCGAGCACGGCCGAGAACGAGGCGTAGTGCATGCCCTCGGCGCCGCCCTGGCCGATGTCGTCGTACATGCTCTGCACGATGCGGATGTCGGCTTCGATGCCGACGCGCCGCAGCTGTTGCTGAACGATCGCGGCCGCCTGCTGGTGCACGGGCACGTCGTCGGTGATCAGCGTCGTGCGGAAGCCGTCCGGGTAACCGGCCTCCGCCAGCAGCGCCTGGGCGCGCTCGAGGTCGGGCTGGTAGGCGGGCGCGTCGGCCCAGTGCCCCAGGATGTCGGCAGCGAGCATGGTGTTGGCGCGGTTGGGGACGCCGTTGTACGCCCCGGTGATGATCTCGTCGATGTCGACGGTCAGGCGGATCGCCTCGCGGACGCGCACGTCGTCGAACGGCGCGGCCTGCACATTGAAGCCGATCCAGTGGTAGCGCAGCGTGTCGAGAACGCTGACGACCACGCCTTCGTCAGCGAGGTAACGCTCGACGGATTCGAGCGACACCTCGGTGCTCGTCAGCTCACCCACGTCGAAGGAGAACTCGGCGATCAACGGGTCGATGATCGGTAGGACCTCGATCGTCTTGAAGTAGGGCGCGTCGCCATAGTAGCCGTCGAAGCGTTCGAGGACGATGCGCTGGTTCGGCTCCCACGCTGCCCAGTAGTAGGGGCCAGAGCCGACCGGACGGGTGGCGATCTGGTCGCCGCGGTCCTCGAAGGCCGCCTTGCTGACGATGCTACCGGTCGTGAACGGGATCGATGAGCTAAGGAGCGGCGCGTACACGTCGTCCAGGATGATGCGGCCCCGGTAGCGGTCGATCACCTCGACCTCGACCAGAGCACTCCATTCCGAGGCGTAGGGCGACTCGTTGTCGGGATCGGCGATGCGCTCGAAGGAGAACTTCACGTCCTCGACCGTCATCTCCCCGTAGCCGTGGTGGAACTGGATGCCCTCGCGCAGACGGAACTCGACCACCGTGCCGTCGTCGCTCAGATCGACCCATTCGGCCGCGTCGAGCACCAGCTCCGTGCTGCCCGGCGCGAAGCGCATGAGCTTGCTGTAGACCGCCAGATCGAGATTGAACTCCTCGTTGCCGCGGTAGAAGGCCGGGTCCATGGTGTCGATGTCGACACCGCTGCGGGCACGGACCGAAAGCGTCTCGTCGCTGACCGCCAGCGCGGACGCGATCAGCAGGAGCGCCGTGAGGGCCAGGACGAGCGGCAGAAGGCGGTGCCGCCTTGGTGTTCGGTGGGGGTGGGCGTCGGCTGGATCGGGCATCGTGTGCCTCCTCGTGCGGGGCGTCCCTCGCGGGACACCGGTCACGGGCCTCGCGGCCCTGGCTTGGTGGCGGCGGTGCGTCTTAGACGTGATCGCGCGGGACGCTCCGCTCGCTGGTGCGGTCGAACACGCGGCGTTCGCCCTCGAAAGCCTCGAGGCGAGCGTGCGTGTGGAAGTGGTCGCTGTCGGCGTGGAGCGAGGTATGGGTGCGGATGCGGGCCTCCCAGCCGTCGCGGTGGAGCCGGACCTCGTCCCAGGCCTCGACGCGGGCGCTGGTTGGATCGTCGCCGCGGTGGGTGTAGCGCGTCCGGTTGTGGGTCGTGACGGTCAGGTCGATGTCGTCGAACCGCACGGTGCCGCCATCGGCCTCGACCTGGAGCGCGGTCTCGCCGCTCAGCTGGTCGACCTCGAGGCGGCGGTGTCGCATCGGCGGCACGCGTACCGTCCGCGGGGTCGGCGGGGCGCCGCGGGCGGGCGTGGGGAGCCGGATGCCGTCGTCATCGGGCCGCGGCGCCCGCACGGGGAGTCGGAGCTGGCTGGCCGCGGCCGTCACCTCGAGCGTCGCGGGTCGGGGCGATGGCCAGGCGACCGGCCAGTAGTCGGTGGTGATCGCGAGCCGAAGCCGGTGGCCGGCGAGCATGCGCTGCGCCAGGTCGTTGAGCCGCACGCTCACGCGGTAGCTGCGTCCGGGCTCCAGCGGGGTCGGGTCGGCGTGGGAGTCGCGGTGGCTGAGGTTGAGCAGTCCGTAGCCGATGCGGGTGACGGTACCGTCGGGTCGCACGTCCGAGAGGCGCACGGCGACCTGCGCCTGCGGTTCGTCGCTGCGCACCTCCAGGTCGACCACGGGCGCGCCGAGGAGCTCCAGCGGTGCCTCGAGCGGGTCGCTGTCGAACACGAGCGCGCCACCATCCGTGCGGCGCTGGTCCCCTGGCTGGTCGCCCGGATTGCCGTAGGAACACCAGTCGCCCGCGTCGAGACCGCCACCGAGCGGGCTGCGCACGCGGAGGATCGCGGGTTCGACGCGTTCGTCCGTCGCGCCGAGGCGCCCGGGCGCCAGTGGGCGACGCTCCTCGCGAACGCGTTCGGAGGGCCAGGAGGGTTCGCCCACCCAGCGGCCCGGGCGTTCCTCGTGGTGCGTCGCCGGGGCTGCGCTGTCCTGCATCCAGGCGCGCAGCTGCGGTTCGTCCATGATCCCCGTGTCGCGCCCCTTCAGCCAGTGGTCCCACCAGCGCAGCGTCTCGCCGAGGAAGTCGATGGCGGGACCGGGCACGCCCAGGTGCGGGTAGCGGTGCGCCCAGGGGCCGACGAGACCCAATCGTGGTACCTGGAGGCCGGCCAGCAGCCGAGGGACGGCGTTCGAGTAGCCGTCGGCCCAGCCGCCGACGGCGAAGACGGGGCAGCGGATCGCGGCGAAGTCCTCGCACACGGAAGCATGCGCCCAGTACGCGTCGCGCCGCTGGTGTTCGAGCCACGGCTCGAGCCAGAAACGGTTCGCCTCCAGGCGTTCGAGCCAAGCGTCGCGCCATCCCTCGCCGTAAGTGACGGGATCGGGCGGCTTGGCGTTGCGTGGGAACATCGTGTTCGCCCAGGCGAAGTTGTCGCTCAGCAGGCAGCCGCCCATGTAGTGGATGTCGTCGGCGTAGCGGTCGTCGGTGGAGCAGATGGTGACGATCGCCTTCAGCTCCTCCGGCGCGTGCGCTGCGATCTGGAGCCCGTTGAAGCCGCCCCAGGAGATGCCGATCATGCCCACCGCGCCGCTGCACCAGGGCTGCGCCGCGATCCAGCGCAGCACCTCGAGCCCGTCCGCCTGCTCCTGCGGCAGGTACTCGTCGTGCAGCACGCCGTCGCTGTCGCCCGTCCCGCGCATGTCGACGCGCACGCAGGCGTAGCCGTGCCCCGCGTAGAATGGATGCGTTTGGTCGTCCCGGACCCGGGTGCCGTCGCGGCGGCGGTAGGGCAGGTACTCGAGGATGGCGGGCACCGGTGCCTCGGTGGCATCGTCGGGCAGCCAGAGTCGGGCCGCCAGCCTGCGGCCGTCGGTCATCGGGATCCACGCGTGTTCGATCTCGCGGACCCGTCGCGGGAACGTCTCGACGATTCGCATGCGACTCCAGGTCGGTCGGTGCAGCGCCGTGCCGAGGACGGAGATGAAGCGGCGATGGGGCGGCGGCACGACGGTACGGCGCGAAAGCGCCCGAAACGAACCCCTACCAGTGGGCGTCACCATACCACCGGCGTCGCTCGGCCGCCCGCGAAGCCGCCGCCGGGGGGCGCCTGACGTCGTGCTGGACGACACGAAGGCCGTCGCGTCATCACGCATCAACTCCGCACTGCAGGCGCTCGGGCGCGTTGCGGATCGAGCGGCGTGCCGCTTCGGCCGACGCAGCGGACCTACGTGACGATCGGGCTTCTGCCTCAGCCTGCCCGTCGGTCACCTTGGAGCCGGAGTAGGTACCCAGGCATCACGTCCGCCCTCGGCAGAACGAGGTTCGGACCGTCGGCACGAATGACCTCGCCCTACGTCCGGTCGCTGGCCAGGGTCGATGCCTGGCTCGCCAACTGACGCGCCGCGGTGCTCGGACGCGCGACCGTCCTTGCGCCCCGCGCCGCTACCCCCTACCCTCGAACATGGCTGCCCACCGGATCGTCCCCTGCATCTGGCTCGACGACCAAGCCGAGGCCGCGGCCGCCTTCTACACGGGCGCGTTCCCGGAGGGGCGCGTCGATGCCGTCGCGCGTTACCCGCGTTCGGGAGGCAACCCGGCGAACAAGCCGCCCGGGAGCGTCCTGACCGTGGACTTCACGATCGCCGGTCGGCGCTTCACCGTGATGAACGGCGGGCCGAGCTTCCGGCCCAACCCGAGCGTCTCGTTCCACGTCCACCTCCCGGACGCCGCGGCGGTCGACGCGCTGCACGCCGCGCTCGGCGAGGGCGGCATCGACCTCATGCCGTTGGACGCCTACCCGTGGAGCCCGCGCTTCGTGTGGCTGCAGGACCGCTTCGGCGTCTCGTGGCAGCTGATGGCGCGCGACGATGCCGCGCGGCCGGCGATCGTGCCGGCGCTGACGTTCGCCGGGCCGCACCACGGGCACGCGCGCGAGGCGATCGCCGCGTACGCCGCCGCACTCCCCGACTCGCGCGTCCGCCACGTCGAGGACTTCGGCGAGGGCGAGGGGGGCGAGGTCGGCACCGTCAAACAGGCCGCCCTCGAGCTCATGGGCGAGCCGTTCGTCGCCATGGACGGCGGCCCGGGGCACGCTTTCGGCTTCGACGAGGGGGTCTCGCTCCAGGTCATGTGCGCCGACCAGGCCGAGGTCGACCGCGTCACGACCGCGCTCGCGGCCGACGGCGGCGAGGAGGGCCCGTGCGGCTGGCTGCGCGACCGCTTCGGCCTGTGGTGGCAGGTGGTCCCGGAGCAGGTCGGCGCCTGGCTGGCGTCGGAGGACGAGGCCGCCTGCGACCGCGTGTTCCATGCGCTGCTGCCGATGCGGCGGCTCGACCTGGCGGCGCTCGAGCGTGCGTTCCGGGGGGGTTGAAGAGATGTCCGCGGAGAAGATCGAGGTCGAGAACGTCAACGTGCCCGGCAGCACGACCCGGGTGGACGCGACGATGTGCCGTGCCGCCCGCGCGGCGCTGCTCCGCGCCCTGACGGACGCGCCACTGGGCCTCACCCAGGCCGAGATGATCGAGGCCACCCAGCGCCACCTGCCCGAGGACCTCTTCCCCGGCGGCGCGAAGGCGGGCTGGTGGGTCGAGTGCGTGCAGCTCGACCTGGAGGCCAAGGACTTGGTCGTGCACGATCGCGCGGCGAAGCCG